>JBDGXD010000630.1:0-2493 GCA_039584755.1 Gemmatimonadota bacterium | reverse complement strand
TGGATCTGGAACTCGGCCAGGTCGCGCGCGTCGATGTGCTGTGTCGGGTCGTCGGGCGTGCCCGGTGCCATCACCTCGCCACCACGCGCGATCCGCACCGGCCAATATGTCCAACGATCGGAACGGTCACCGGGGCCAACGATCAAACCCGGGCGCACGATGATCGCGCCGTTGGGAAACGCCTTGCGCGTTTCCTCTTCACACAACGCCTTCAATCCGCCGTACGTCGCTCCGGTAATCTCTTCTACTGTGGGATCCTCGAGTTGCGCAACCGGATCGTCTTCGTTGATGCCAATCTTGCTGTTGTCTGAATAAACTGACAGTGAAGACGTGAACAGATAGACCTCGGCACTGTCTTTGGTCAGCTCGGCAGTCTGGCGGGTCCAGCGAGGAATGGACGAGGAGTTGTCGATCACCGCATCCCAAACACCACCCTCCAACGACTTGAGGTCGTTGTCACGATCGCCTACCAGTTGCTCGACCTTGTCGAAAAGCTCTTTGTTGACCGTCGGCTGGGTTCTGCCGCGATTGAAGATCGTTACGTCATGACCCCGTGCCAGGGCGTACTCGATCTGGAACGGGCCCGTGAAAGCCGTGCCGCCGAGGATCAGGATGCGCAGTGACTGCCGCGCCCGTGGGACTCGGCGTGCTGCCGTAGACGGTCGCGTCTGGGCTCGTGCCTCACCAGCCAACAGACCCGTGCCGAGGGCTCCACCTGCCGCTGCTGCTGCCCTGACGAACTCTCTCCTCGTGCTCTTCATGTGTCCCGTTCCTTGAGACTGGTTGGTTGACGTCGCCGCTGAAAAAGCTACTCTTGCTCCAGCCAATCTGCCAATTTCCGAGACCGTGACTCAGAGCAAGCGAGTTGCAACCCTGTCCAACCTCGCCGCAAAGGCGAACATGACCGAACGAACCACAACTGAATTGCCGCTCAGCGGGTACCGGGTGCTCGATCTCTCGCGCATTCTCGCCGGCCCCTACTGCACAATGATCCTGGGCGACCAGGGCGCCGACATCATCAAGGTCGAACGGCCGGGCACTGGAGATGACACCCGCACCTGGGGACCGCCGTTCGCGGGCGGCGAAAGCGCCTACTATCTCTGCGCCAACCGCAACAAGAAGTCGATCGTCATCGACTTGAAGCAACCGTCGGGTGTCGAGCTGATCAAGGAGTTGGCCGAGGCGTCCGACGTGTTGGTCGAGAACTTCACTCCGGGTCTGATGCAGCGCTTCGGTTTGGACTACGAGTCGTTGCACGAGGTGACCCAGCCTGGTTTACGCCTCGATCACCGCCTACGGGCAGGACGGTCCCTATCGCGATCGGCCGGGATACGACATGGTCTTGTCCGCCGTGGGGGGATTGATGTACATCACCGGCGAGCAGCACGGCAAGCCCTGCAAAGTTGGTGTGGCAATCACCGATGTCTTGACCGGTGTTTACGCCTCCGGTGCCATCACCGCGGCGCTGTTGTGGCGCGAACGGTCGGGTAAAGGACAGCACCTCGATATCAGCCTGCTCGATGCGCAGGTATCGGCGCTGGCCAACATCGGCAGCAACTATCTGGTCGCCGGTCTGGAAGCCACACGCAGGGGCACGGCGCACGAGTCGATCGTACCCTATCAGGTGTTCGAGACCAGTGACAGACCGATCGCGCTAGCGGTGGCCAACCAGAAGCTATGGGTGAACTTCTGTCGACTGGTCGGCAAGCCGGAATGGCTCGACGATCCGCGGTTCGAGTCCAACCCCAAGCGCGTCGAGCAGCGTGATGTCCTGCTGCCGTTGGTCGCCGAGTTGCTGGCAAGCAAGACTTGTGATGAATGGATGGATCTGTTTGTCGAGGCCGCGATACCGTGTGGTCCGGTGAATGACATGGAGCATCTTTTTGCGGACCAGCAAGTGATTTACCGTGACATGATCGCCGAGGTGCCACACCCGACTATTGGCACGTTGCGGCTTGGTGGGATACCGATCAAGTACTCCGAGACTCCGGGCAAAGTCCGCATGCCTCCGCCTCTGCTGGGCGAGCACACCGATGCGGTCCTGTCAGACGTACTGGGTTACCCGGGTGAAAGGATCGCCGCACTAAGACAGCAGGGAGCAATCTCGTAGCATGACGGAAGAACGGCAGCCGAGAAATCAGGTGAGTGCGTCGAGATCCACACGGGCGAACACGATCCGTTTTGTGGCCGTACTCGGCGTCGGTCTGGTAATCTGGTTGCTGCCTGCGCCGGCGGGCGTCACTCAGCAGGCGTGGCAGCTGTTTGCGATCTTCGTCGCTACCATCGTCGGGATAATGTTGCAACCGCTACCCATGGGGGCGGTTGCCGTGTGTGGCATCGCGGCGGTCACCCTGTCCGGGACACTCGAGCTGGGAGAGGCCCTGAGTGGATTCAGTCACAGCGTGATCTGGCTGGTCATGGCCGCATTCTTCATTGCGCGTGGTTTCATCAAGACCGGCCTGGGGGCCAGGATCGCCTACTCGTTTGTGCGGT
>JBDGXD010000629.1:0-2115 GCA_039584755.1 Gemmatimonadota bacterium | reverse complement strand
TATGAAGCTCAGAATCGACCGTCCTGGATCGTTGGTAGTCAGCGAGATACGTGGGGGTGGCAGGTATTCAGGTCCAGAGTGGCCGACCTACCTGTGGTTCGGGTACTTCAGGATCTATAACAACGCCGACACCACTGTCTATCTCGACGGTATGCTCTGGGGTGTGGCATTCTGGAGTCACATGGACTCAGAGTTCAATCCATGTACAGTGACCGAACAGTTCCGCGACGACCCGCTCGGGATCTGGGTGGCCTTGTTTCATCGATTTCCCGGCAGCGGAAGCGAATATGCGGTCGCCCCCGGCCAGTCCGTCACCGTGGCCCTCGACGCCGTCGATCACTCGGTGGTGCACCCGAGCCTGCCGGATCTGTCACACGCCGATTTTGAGCTGGTCCGGGAGGGGGATACGGACAACCCCGATGTGCCAAACATGCCCTGGGTGGGTGAAGACCACCCGGCACACACTCACGGACTGGACATAAGCTGCTCACACGGCCCTTGTTTCCTTGCTCAAGCCGTGGAATTGGAGAGTTTTCCACGTGTTCGGTACCCACCAGGAGGGCTTCGCGAGTGGGTCCGAATTCCCACGGAAGCCGTGATCGATGTAGTGACCAACGCAATCTGGACGCCCAGCTACGATCAGTTTGTTCCCTGCGACGAGAAGATCCCGAACACCATAGATGCGTTGGAGGCGCCCACGCGGGATATCTACTACGATGCGACGCTCAGCCTGCGGCGCAAAGTCCTGCGGGTGGGCCCGAGCGAGCTGCCGGTGTTCCAGGACCTCAACGTGTCGTTCCTGGACTTTGCGGAGGCTCCCAGGGGGCCGGACCCTGTGGGGCACTAGGGAGACCCGGCGTCCGCCACCGGGGACGTGCGTCGAGGGCCGCCCGCACCCGGGCGCTACTGCGCTCGGGCACTCGACCGCTCTGCTTCTACAGCTGAACGCCAGGGCGGAGCCCGAGGTCTCCCAGACTCCGCCCGATTGGTCCAACGGGACGTCGGACCTGCCACTCACTTCTCAAGGCATACGCAATAGTCAGGCGGCATGCACATCCCACCATTCTCGCAGTCGTAAACCTCCTCACAGAGCCACGCACAGAATCCGTTTGGATTGTCTTTGTGCTGACACGCCGTCGGTGGAGGCTGAGTGCATGTAAGACAACCCATGGCCTCGTTGGTGCCGAACGCCAGTGAAACAGCAATGCCTCCGGCGAGCAAGACAACCCTGAGGAACTTCAACCTGGTACGCATGTTACCCTCCTTGGGTGGTTTGAACTGAACGGGGCCGATCCATCTTCCACCTCCGACGTCACAACTCAGATATCTGTCAACCCAGCCGACGCCACGGTAACTCCAAACCAGCTCGGCGGGTTGCTAGCAAGTCCAAGCGTCGGTCCCGGTGCTTTCCTGCTAGCAACGTCTCGGTCCTACGCTCGGCGCGCGGCTAGGGCAATCTTGTCAGAAAACGAATCCCCAAATCATTCTAGTAAGAGAGGGGTATACTTTGATGCACGCTGGCGGCCTCCCCTTGCTTGCGGTGACAGTCAGGTATGGCCCAGTAGGTTCAGCTGGAGTTGCGACGGAAGAGTCGATGCCTCATTTGACCAACTGTAGGCTACTGATCATGGCCTCGCTGGCAATCACTGCCTGCGAGACACCCCCCTGGACATTGATCGATCCCGAGCAGACGGACGAGAATTCCAAGATCCTCACTGTCAACGTTGCACTGGAGGACTCCGTTCTCGCGGCTGCGCTGGGTTGGTCTGACGGAGTTCCGGCTGCACAGCTTTCCCTCCACCGGATACACGACGAGTTCTCGATCAGAACGGCCGTTACGGACTCGACCGGCTCGGTGCGCTTGAACGACGTGCTGGATGGGCGCTACCGCATAGCTGCGTACCGTGTGCTCGCCGAGAATGAGACGGGCCCGACCGGTGGCCTGGTACGTGCTTTTGGAGCCGGGATGATCGTGCGCGCGGACACGATGGTCGCGTTGGATATGAAGCTCAGAATCGACCGTCCTGGATCGTTGGTAGTCAGCGAGATACGTGGGGGTGGCAGGTATTCAGGTCCAGAGTGGCCGACCTACCTGTGGTTCGGGTACTTCAGGAT
>JBDGXD010000628.1:0-2393 GCA_039584755.1 Gemmatimonadota bacterium | reverse complement strand
GGAGCAACAGAGGGTCTAGTTCGGATCAACTGATCGCCGTAACCAGCCTCGAAGTAGAGTGGCTGCGGCGTAACTGGGAGGCGCGGTGGCAGCGACCGCCAACCGAAGCCGAGCTACGTGGCCTGGTGAACGACTACGTACGACAGGAAGTACTGTATCGCGAGGCAATCGGTATGGGCCTGGACCGGGACGACCAGGTGGTCCGCAATCGTATGGTGCAGAAGCTGGAGCTGCTCACCGACGACCTGGCCGCCCAGGCTCAGCCGGCCGAGGTTGAGCTGCAGACCTACCTGCAAGAGAACATCGATAGGTACCAGATCCCAGAACGGCGCTCGTTCACTCATGTGTACTTCAACGTCGATCGCCGAGGCGAGGCATCGGTCGAGGCAGCGGAGGACGTGTTGCGGCAGCTGCGTGCCAATCCGGCAGCGGCCCGTCGCGCAGCGGAGCTGGGTGACCGCTTCATGCTGGCGCACGACTACGCCCAGCAATCGCCCGTCGAGGTAGCGCGAGGGTTTGGCCAGCGGTTTGCGGACTCATTGTTCACAGTCGCGCCCGGTGAGTGGCAGGGACCGATCATCTCGGGTTACGGCCTCCACCTGGTACTCGTCACCGACGTGACGGAATCACGAGTACCCGAACTGGCACAGGTGCGCAACGCAGTGCTGCGCGACTACCTGACCTCGATCAGAGAGCAGGCCAGCGAGGCACTGTACAACAGCCTGCTGCAGAACTACGAGATAGAAATCGACGAGGCTGCCATCAGCGCTCAATCGTTGGGCGGTAACCAGGTGAGTGGCAGCCGATGAGGAAACGAAGCGTGTTGCTCTGCGTCGTTGTCTGCGGCTTGATGTCGGCCATACCCGCTTGGGCCGACGACGTGCGGCCGGTACAAATCCAGATTCGGGAACGCGAGCCCGGCTCCTTCCTGGTACAGTGGCGCGTGCCACAGGTGATTCCGGTGCGTGCGATGCCCTCCCCCCCGAGGGCGAGCGGGTGATCATCGAGCAGTCGGGGAGCTGGATCAACCGCCAGACCTACCGCTGTTCACAGGGAATAGCCGGCTACGAGGTCGGTATCAGCTACCCGGTGCCTAACGCTTCAATAACGGCGGTGTTCAGAGTCGAGTTGCTGTCGGGCGAGAGGTTTGCCCACGCATTGGACCCGCTGGAAGAAGCGTGGCTCGTGCCGGCCGCAAACGTGGGAGCGTTCACAGCCTGGATGGCTGACGCGCGCAGCGCCGTGCTGATTGGCGTGCGACACATCCTCGGTGACTGGGTGCATATCGTATTCCTGATCGCGCTCCTTCTTTTGGCCGGAATGGTCAGCTCGATTCGACTGGTGTCTGCCTTTGCCATTGGACAGGTGGCCGCGGTGGTGCTGACGGCAATAGTCGGCCGAACGTTCAGCTCGGTGGTCGCCGAGCTTTGCGTCGCCATCTCCGTGGTGCTCCTGGCGCGAGAGGCGTTGCGCTCGAATCGCGACCCGACGCGGGTGGACGGCTTGGCTGTGGCCGCCGGATTGTTTCACGGACTCGCACTCGGTGGCCTGTTACCGGCGGTTACCGGTTCCGGTCTCACGGCGGCATCGCATCACATGGTTCTGGTGCTCGGCATGGACGCGGCGTTGCTGCTGGTTGCAGCGGTGGTGTCGGTGGTGAGCAAGGTGATTGCGCCGCGGTGGAGTCCGGCGTGGCTGCGACCGACGATTACCTACGCGGTGGCGGCAGCGGCTGTGGCTGCTGCGCTGACGCTGGTATCCACGCGGGGCGGCAGCGTCCAAGATGAAGCCGCTGCAAACCAACAGCTGCCTGCATCCCTGACGAGTTCAGCATCAGTCGGCGGCGCCGGCTCTCGTCGTCTCGCACCAAAGATCGTCGATGCACCGATCCAGAGCTTCCTGGCCATCGAGCCGTTCGAGATAAGACACGAGATCCAGTTCCAACTGCGCGACGTGCTGTCGAAAGTTACTCCCACTCTGCGTCGCGGCGGTTTCGTCGAGATCGCGCAGCAAGCAGAGGTGCTGAGCCAGCTCAGTGAGTTCGCCGAACTCCATACGGCGCTGGAGATCGATGGCGAATCGGCAACCGGTCTGATCGACCGTGCCAGTTTTCTCACAGTGGACTTGCAGGGAGTGCTGCCACGACAGGAGGCGGTGCCAGAGCCGGTCGATGAAGCCGTGGTGGGCGTGACGGTCGTCTATCTCACGCCGAGTGTACCGCAAGCAGTGACATTGAGCTGGAGCGAAGTGTTTGATCTGGCCGAGACCATACCGGCGACGGTGATCGATCCCGAGTCGTCGCGTCCGTTGATGCTGAGCGCGGAGAAGCCAACCTTGCAATGGGAGAACGAGCTGCTGGACGATCCCATTCCCACGATCACCGAGGTAGTGGT
>JBDGXD010000627.1:0-2003 GCA_039584755.1 Gemmatimonadota bacterium | reverse complement strand
CGGGCCTCGCACGGCCATGATGCGCCCACCATCGGGTGACCACTTTGGCTGTTGGTACAAGGCCGTAGCTATCGTGAGTTGCTCGCTGTTCCCCCTGCCGTCGGACCTGACTCGCACGATGTGGCCGCCCTCGGCCGATGTTGCGGTGACGTAGGCAATCCATTGACCGTCCGGCGACCAAGTGGGTTGGTGCTCGGCGATTTCACCGCTGGCGAGACGTCGTGGCTCACCATCGGGGTAATCCATGACGTAGAGTCGGTCCAAGACGGTAAACGCGAGCTTGCTTCCGTCCGGACTTGGTACCGCATCGCGAATCTGGCGCGCCATGAACGTTTCCGAATCGCTGATCGGATAGTCGAACGCAACCTTGGGCCCGAGATCTAGATCGACTTCAACCTCGAACGGGATCTCGATTGCTGGGCTGCCGTCGACCGGCACCCGCCAGATCTTGCCACCGTATGATGCCCGTCGACCGGCACCCGCCAGATCTTGCCACCGTATGATGCGACGACTTCCCGCGAGTCGGGCGTGAACGACATCCCCGGAAGAACGTCACGTGATCCAGCCGCCTCTTGCTGATCGCGTTGGACCGGATAGGCCAGCCAGCGTTCGTCGCCCGTTTGAAGGTCTCTAACCCGCAGTGCCGTCTCATCGATGTGCCGCGTGCCGTAGACCAGCCAGCGTCCGTCCGGTGAGAGCGTGGGACGGATAGCACCACCATAACGACCCGTCCGCGCGTACCGCTCACCGGTCTCCCGGTCGTAGACACCGATCTGCCATTCTCGCATACCCGAGTTGTAGGTCCACGTACCATTGCGCTGCGCATACCAGATGTAGCGATCATCCGAACCGAACGCCGCTCCGGCCGTTCTGAGTCCCGCCGGTTCCTCGATGAGTGAAGCGCCGGATCCTCCGTCCACGTGATAGAGATGCAAACGGAACGGGCCTTGAGCATCACGCGACACTACCAGATACTCGCCGTCGAGAGTCCACTCCGGTGACTGGTAGCCGTTGCTCTTGCCCGTCGTCACTTGGACCGTATCGCTCTTATCCAGCGACATGATCCAGACGCCCGGCCCGCCGCTCCTATCTGACACAAAGGCGATGCGCTGGCCGTCGGGGCTGAATCGTGGTTGCGCGTCGAAGGCCATGCCCTGCGTGAGGGGAGTTGCCTTTCCACCTTGGAACGGCATGGTATAGAGGTCGCCCAAGAGATCGAAGACAATCGTTTGCCCATCCGGGCTCACATCGAGTGAGAGCCACGAGCCTTCACTGGTCGTGAACTGAAGCTTCCTCGCCGGTTCGAGCTGCAAGTTCTCTTGGCGGGGGTTCTTCTCTTTCTTGGTGGTGTCCTGCTCCACCGGCTCCTGTGCTTGGGTCAAGCTAAGCGGAGTGAGCATGACGAGTGTGGCGAGGTGCAACAAGCGGCGCGCGGTCATCGGTGGTCCCCGGCTACGGAATACAATTGCTGTGGAAGGCCGCAATGTACTCCGGTGGCGACCTTCACAACACCGTTCACCGGTTGACGGGTCGTATCGTTACTGAAGACGCTGGTATGGGTTGTTCACTGCGGGCGTCGGTCTCCAGCACCGCACGTCAGTGCAGCGCCACCCGTTGGCCACAGCTCTGGTGCTGCACTGCAGGGCGCGGAGGGAGACTGCCGCTCGTAGTGCGAAAGGGGATGGTTTCGCAGAGAGACTGCGGGCGGCGGTCTCCCGCAGCGCACGTCAGTGCAGTGCTACCAGTTGGCCCCAGTCGCGCGTGCTGCACTGCAGGGCGCGGAGGGAGATTGCCGCTCGCTGTCTCTCTGCCAGTGTGTTCCGTGCTCAGAAACCGAACACCACACCCAGCCGCGCTTGCGTCAACTGCAGTGGCACCTCGACGCCGTTCACCCTGCGGTCGATCCGCTGGAAGTTGGACTCGGCCACGACGCGGAACCGCCCGTTGGATGTGCCAACCGCAATGCCGAGCCCCACCTCGACAGCCAGACCCGCCTCGCCGCC
>JBDGXD010000626.1:0-2704 GCA_039584755.1 Gemmatimonadota bacterium | reverse complement strand
ACTCCTCAGCACTGCAGGCACGACTGCGATCGTGCTACTACTGGTGGGGACATCCATGGGCATGTCCTGGATTCTCGCGTATGAGAACATCCCACAGAACGTGAGCATGGCCTTGATCGGACTCACCGAGAACAAGATACTGATCCTGCTCATGATCAACTTGATTTTGCTTGCCGTTGGGGTGTTCATGGATATCACCCCGGCGGTGCTGATCTTCACTCCCATCTTCTTACCGATTGCAATGCAGCTCGGCGTGGACCCGACTCACTTCGGTATCATCATGGTTCTGAACCTGTGCATCGGACTCTGCACCCCGCCGGTGGGGACCGTGCTGTTCGTCGGGGTTGGTGTAGCCAAAACGTCCATCACAAGCGTCATTCGGCCGCTACTGCCGCTCTACTTCGCGATGGTCGTGGCGTTGATGATCGTCACGTACGTCCCCGCATTGAGTCTGTGGCTACCGAGTCTGTTTGGCGCGCGGTGAACGGGAGAAGGTACCCGGCTGTCCGCTAACCCGTAGCCGGCCGGTTCAGGCGAGTTCATTTGGGCTTTCCTCCTAGTGTTGTGGGTCGTGTGTAGTATGGTTAGCGCAGACTCGGCTACGGGGTTGGCTGGTATCGACCGGAGGACATGGGGTCGGAAGGCGAGCCGTTGACGCAGCCAACCGGCGAGTGGATCAACACTTCTGGCCGCCCACGTGGAGTTACGGTGGCGGAGCCGAGCTGATGCTCATCCAGAGTTTCTCTCCCATTCCGAGAGGCATCGACCTTGGGCTGCGAGTGGGTGGTTGTGGCTCAACGGTCCTACGGGGATCAACCTTCCCGGAGTGCTGCCCATAAACAGGTTTCGTGAAGTGCCCAGTAGGTGGGTGCGGAGAACGGTCAATCTGTCAGTGACGATGAGTTACTGATCGTGTGAGGTACTGAGCCCCTACTCGCGACCAGGATCCGACCGGACCGGCTCGTCTATCCCTCTCAGGATCACTTCCTCCAACCGGTCCAGCGCTTCGGGCTGCTCCGAGTACTCAGCGCCGAGTGAACGCCCGGCGCCGTCAACGGCTTTGAGCTGCGCGGCATAACCGCGGCAGTGCTTGCACAAGATCAGGTGCAGCTTGACGCGGAGCCGATCCGGCAGCGCTCCCTCGACGGCGGCGTCGGAAGACAGGTTAGTGTGAGAAACCTCCAGGATCTTACAGATCTCATCCGTTTCGAGACCCTCCACCTCACGCAGTACGAAGGCCATGCGCTGCTTTGAAGGCACCTGGTCCAGGCAATCCTCTATTCGCACCCGGATTTCCTTGTCGTGTACGGCTGCGTCGATGGGTCGCGGCGGCCGCAGCCAGCTTCCGTCGGGGTTGAACCGCGCCTCGAACACCTGGTCGATGTCGTCCATCTCGTCGTGCCGGCGCGAGTCACGCCGGGCCTCCGCGATCTTCCTATAGAGGATACCGAAGAGCCAGGTTCTCACCTGCGATCGACCCTCGAATCTGTGTGCGGTTTCGATGAAGGTCGCGAAGGTTGATTGAGCAACATCCTCCGCACGGTGGCTGTCGAATCCCGCGGCCCTGGCCGCGCGCAGCACCTGTGGTAGATACCACCGCACGACCTCACGCAGTGCCTCGGGCTCTCGTCTTCTCACCCGTTCGGCAAGGCCCGGGCGCTCCACATTGCTTGCCCTGTTCTCGTAAGTCACTGTCCAGAATCACCTTGGGTCATGTCGACCTACGGCTGTAAGAAATCACCGCCTTGCGACACTCACTAACAGTAGCGGGGAACGGCGTCAGGCGTTTCCCCACAAGACAAACTCAACTGAGAGGAAATTGAGATGAACGCGAGAAACCTCAAGCTGGGAGTGGTCGGCGGCCTGCTGGGCGGCGCGGCCTTCGGGGCGATGATGGGAATGATGGGGATGCTGCCCATGATCGGCCAGATGGTAGGGCAGCCGTCCGCACTAGTCGGATTGGCGATTCACTTGGCGAACAGCGCAATCATCGGAGCGGGCTTTGCGGTTGTCTTCGGCCGCACGGTGGAGGGATTCGGATCGGGAACGACGGCGGGTTTGGTGTACGGGATCGCCTGGTGGCTGTTAGGGCCCCTGACTCTCATGCCACTGTTTATGGGCATGGGCCTGGGTGTTAACTGGAACCTCGGCGCAGCCCAGTCGATGCTTCCCAGCCTGGTTGGCCACATCATGTACGGCGTGATCCTGGGCACCAGCTACACCTGGCTACGGCAGAGGAGTCGCCAACCAGCCGCGGTGACCGCATCTTGACACGAGGCGCCGAACCATTGACCGACAGGGGAGAGCGGACCTTCCTGTGAGAATGGTCCCTCTCCCCAAATGGCACCCAATACTCATATTCTCATAGAGCCGTCCCTATGCCAGGGCTGCCTGACACCCACCGAGCAAGCAGCTTCCGGGTAACGGCAATGCCGGTGAATCTCTCCGACGCACTCACGAGTTAGGAGACTGCTGTGGATACAGGCACGTGGTTGACCCCATTGGTGCTACTGCCGGGTGTTGCGATGCTCGTTATGTCGACGTCTGTCCGCTACGGTCAGATCCACCAAGAGTTTCATCGTCTGGTAATGGAAGGAACTTCGCGCGAGAATCCCCACGCGAGGTCCCTCATGCACAGGGCGACACTGTTCCGCAATGCACTGGTCGGTCTGTACGCTTCCATAGCATCGCTCGCCGTCGGGAG
>JBDGXD010000625.1:0-2928 GCA_039584755.1 Gemmatimonadota bacterium | reverse complement strand
GGCCTGTTCAAGTTCACACTTGCTAGATCGCCCACTATCAGCGACTGCCAACGGGTCACCGCACTGTCGAACGCCTGCTGTTGTGCCGTCGTGGGCGCGAGGCTGCTATCGGAGAACCGCACCTCGATGTCGAAGAAACTGCTGACACCGGTAGCGTTGAACGTGACTGGATTGCCGGTGAGGCCCGCAGCAGTAACCGTAGCAGTCAGGTTGTTGCCACCGGCCGAGCCGAGCGTCCAGCTCCCCACGGCAGCAGTTCCGTCAGTTCCGGTCGTGTCTATTGGCTCGGTGATACTGCCACTGCCAGTCGGAACGGAGAAGATCACTTCCAGACCACTAACCGGATTGTCGAATTGGTCTCGGGCTATCACCGCCGGAGCGGCACTCAGGGCAAGGCCCACGATTCCTTGCTGCTGGTCGCCGGAGAGCACAGCTACAGAGGCGGCAACGTCTGCCAGCGCCGTCGCCGAAAACGTCGCCGTAACGGTGGGCCGGCTAGCAGATGAGGCCACGACCTGCTGGGTCCCGGCGCTGCCGCCCAGCGTCCAGGTCGACGACGCCCGACCGTCACTGCCTGTTGTCACAGTCGCGCTGCCCACACTTCCATTGCCCTGACTGGCCGAGAATGACACAGTCTCACCCGACATCGTATTGCCGAATTGGTCCTTGAGCTCGACCACCAATGCGTCCGTCAGCGCCTGGCCAACCGTGTCCTGTTGGCCGTCCCCCGACACGAGCGACAGCGTGGTGGGCTGCGGCTGGGTGGACGACGGCGGATCACCGGTCTCATCAACCGGGCATGCACTTGCAGAGACCATCACAGCGGCGGCCAGAACGGCCGCGATGCGGGCTAGCGAAACTCGATGACTGATCTTGGGCATAATGCGTCCAGGCTGGATTTGGAAGGCCACAAGCTAGTGGAGGGTACACTTTCCAACAAGTAAGTGGCTTACGAGAAAAGAGTGAGCTGGAACACAAGGGGAGCGGGGAGCAGGGAGCTGGGAGCGGACGGCAGAGAACAGAGAGCACGAGCGGGAAGCAAACTCGGCTCCCCGCTCCCCGCTCCCTGCTCCCCGCTGCTATTTCAGACTCGTTTCAAACAGCCTCAGAATCCGCCGATATTCGTCGGTCCAGCTGTAGGCCTGCTGGAACCCATGACGCTCTACCGGATACATTGCCACCTCCCAATTCTCCTTGCCCAGCTCGATGAGACGCTGCGCGAGACGCACCGTGTCGTAGAACAACACGTTGTCGTCCAACATGCCATGGCATATGAGGAGATTGCCCTGCAGTCCCTCAGCAAAGTAGATGGGCGATGACCTCTGGTAGGCCAGCGAGTCATCTTGCGGCTCGTTCAGGATGTTGGAGGTGTAGCCGTGGTTGTAGTGGGCCCAATCGGTCACCGGTCGCAGTGCAGCACCTGCCTTGAAGATACCATAGACACCGATCCTGGTAGAGTCTACGCCCATGTTATCGACCAACCATTTGGCCCCATCGACCTGGTCCGTCAGATCCTGGCCACCCATGTGACGGTAGATCGCGGTGCGCCAATCACGACCGTGCCCTGCGCTGCCGCGGTAGTCCATGTCCAACACTGTAAAGCCCTTCGACGCCAGCAAGTGGTGGAACATGTACTCCCGGTAGTAGCTCGACCACCAGTTGTGCACGTTCTGTAGATAGCCTGCACCATGCACGAAGATGACGGCCGGGCGCTGTCCCTCGGCAACGGTGTTGGCCGTGGGGCGATACAGGCGAGCCGGCACCTCGACCCCGTCCCTGGCGCGCACCATGACTATCTCAGGCTTGATCCACGCGCCGCTGCGCCACTCGGCGGTCGTGCTTTGCGTGATCTGGCGCATGTCGCGATCGGGACGATTCTCCTGGATATGGAGCTCGGGCGGGCGGTTCGCTTCGGAGTGCGTCATGCTGAGCCACCGGCCATCGGGTGATACACTGGCGTCCTGCCGACCCATGGCAGACGTGACCCTGGTGAGTTCAACACCCGTTGACGGCATTGTGTAGAAGTGGACCTCGGCAAAACCGTCCTTGTTGGCCGTGACGTTCCAACTGCGCTGGTCGAGTGATAGCGATGCGCTCAGGACTTCCCACTCACCGCTCGTCAGTGCTGTCGCATCGCCACCTGCTGCCGGTACAGTGTACAAATGTGCCCAACCGGTCCTCTCCGATACGAAATAGACCGTCTCACCGTCGGGCATGAAACCGGCGGTGAAAGAACCGGGTCCACCGACCCATGCATCATCGTGCAGGTGATCAACGACTCGGGTCTCCATGCTCGGCAGATCGACCACCGCGTACCAACGATCTTCGTTGTCGTGGGTATCTACACGTATGAGCACGTGACGGGAGTTGGGAGACACCGCCGTGCCGCGGATGTCGCGTTCGCCGTCACCAATGCTGTCGCCCACGAAAGTAACTTCACCGGTCGCCACGTCGAGCACGGCTGCACGCGTCTTCGACTGCTCGTCACCTACCTTGGAACGTCCGGTATGCATCTTCACGTATCCTTCGTCGGTCACCCAAACCGGCATCTCCAAGCGTCGGGAGTTGCGCGCGCTCTCGGAGATCGTCATCAGCACAAACTGACCGTCCGGTGTTATCTGCCTCCCTTGCACCGCTTTGTCTTGACCGGGATAGAACGGCTTTGGCTTGGTGGAGTCCGCCTCCGGAGAACGACGCCCCCAGGGTTGGTTCTCGAACTCACCGTCCTGAATGAACTGGAACAGACGCTCTTCCTGTTCTGCCAGAAACTTGCGCTGGTCCGACTGCTGGGCTCCCTCTCGAGGTGGAGCACCACGGCGAATGTCGGTTAGCTGGGTGAGACCCGAACTGCTGAGATTTAGGGCGAAGACGTTGCCATCCCGTTGGTAGTACACGGTCCGCCCATCCGCAGACCAGGCTGGGCTCGAC
>JBDGXD010000624.1:0-2822 GCA_039584755.1 Gemmatimonadota bacterium | reverse complement strand
TCCGTTGACCTCGTGTAGACGTAAGTAGCCGTGAGGTGAATTGGCTCCCGCGCGTAGCGAGCGAGCAGTTCCGTTCCCCATGACCGCGTAGGCCCGGCCCCGTTCCTGAGTGCCAATCCGTCTGCGGTGCGTACCGTCTGAACGGGGTCGAGAACGGAGGAAGCAAACAACGTGGCATTCAGCTCCACGTCACCGATCTCATGCCCAACGTCCAGCGACATTCCCCGAGCACGTTCAGCTTTGAGATCAGGCGGTAGGGGTTCCAGACGCGTCAGGCCAACGGCTTGCACGTCTTCGGTGTGTGGAGTGGTAGCGAAATAGCCTGTGCCTATAGATGCCCTCACTGTCCAAGGATGCAGACGCAAGAGAGCTGCAAGACGTGGGCTCGCGAACCATCCGTACACGTTGTGGTGGTCCAAGCGTCCACTCGCGGATACGAGCACGGCAGACGAGATGCTCACTTCATCCTGCAAGAAGACACCGGGCACAGTGTGTGTGTAGTCGAAACCCGTCACATCCTCGGCGCGATAGACATCGTGCTGGATTGCAGCACCTATCACCCACGCATGGGGTCCGTTCGTACCTGCGAGACTCGCTTCCAAGAACGCAGTACCGTAGCGATCCCGTTCGAGAACCGACCCGAATGTGTGTTCAAGCCGTTGGAACGAAGCGGAGCCGCGAACCGCAAGCAGTTGGCCGCCGCGACTCAGCACCCGGGCGAGCACACCCGCGTCAGCGCGTTTCGTGCTCAGCTCCTCCGCGTATGGCGTGCCTGCTGGCGTTAGGCCGCCTGTGACAGTGCCGCCCTTCCGGTCCTCCAGCATGCCACCTACAGTTGCAAGCAGGGAACTGCCCCGCCCGTTGTTCCAGTAGAGCCTAGGGCGCGCCATCACGCGGAGGAATCCTGGGGCGTCCGCCCACCCGTCACCATCCACGTCGGCTCTTCCCTGAACGTGGACGCCTGATAGCAGTGTGTATCCCCATGTCGGGCTCAGAATATCGGAGAGCCACAGTACCGCGTCGGCGCCGCCGAGCGTCGAGACGTTCAACAGCAGTTCCCGTTCGTCGTTTGGTGTGCGGGAAATGAGGTTCACGACACCGCCCTGAGCGGTCGGGCCGTAAAGCGCTGAAGCGACTCCCTTGATGACTTCGACCCGTCCGAGATCAACCGGCGGGATCTGCAGTGGGCCCAGGGCTCCACTCTGACTGCCGTAGAGCGGGAGTCCGTCTGACAGTATCAGGGTGTAGCGTCCTAGCAGTCCTTGAATGCGGACGCTCGCTCCACCCAACGCCGGAGCCGTCGATTGCACCCGAAGTCCCGCGGTCTCGTTCAATAGCATGGCGATGTCGCCCGGAGTCATGAGGAGCTTTTCCTCGATCTCCTCACGGTCGATCACCTCTACTCGGGTAGGCACTTCCTCGATGCGTCGATTGGACCTGGTGGACGTCACGACGATGCCCTCGGTCTCAACCGCCAGCGGCCGTAGTCGCACGGTCAATGCGGCTTCACCACCATCCGGAACTTCCACCATGACTTGTTCGCGCCCGCTACAACGCCCCCCTCGGTATTCTCAACAGTTACTGCGAGCCGACCCTCCGGCACTTGGGCGTGGAGCTGAGGGCCGCACAGGATGGCCGCGAGGAGCACGAATACCCTCGCTGTCGAGCAGGCTCGCCCGCTCATGTATCTCTGATCGTCCTGCGTGGCCATCCGTACTCAGAACGGCGGCGCGTCATCGTCGGCGTCGAATCCTTCGGGCTCCTTCGGCAGCGACGGTTCATCGTCTGAGCGATGGCGTGTGCCCCCCGCGTCTGTCCGTTCGATCTTCCAGGCCTTCACGTCGGTAAACCAGCGACCCTTGAACTCCCGGCTTTGAATGTCGATGTGGGCGGTAATGATTTCGCCGGCTTTGACCGCAAATCGGTCGATACTGTCGCCCCACTGAATGAGACAGATTTCCTTCGGGTACTCGCCTTCGGTCTTGAGGATGAACGCCTGCTTGCGCCAGGGTCCGTTTCGTCCGGTACCCGTTTCCTCTTCGAGGACGTTGGTGACTTCGCCGGTGATGGTCAGGTTCATGATGCCTTCGTCGTGGGGTGTCTGGTGAGGTGGTATTCTACACCGATGGCCGGAAGAAACCCAACACTTCCGTAGAGAACTTGTGAGCGAGAGCGGAGGCGTAAGGGTCAGGACACACGAAGTCAGTACGGTCGGGGTGAGATCTCGCGATGCACCATCGCGTGAATTATCCCGCGGGGCGACGTGGACAGAGACGGTGTTGGTCAGCGACAAGAACGAGGGGATGATGCCGAGGTACGTCATGCTCGTTTCACGCTGCTCGAGCGCGAACTCGAGCCAGTCGATCGCCTTCTCAGCCTCACCCGCATCCGCGTACAACCCTGCGACGTCGATACCTTCGACGTACTCGCGGCCTCGACGAGCGGCAAGCAAATAGGCGGCCTCGAGCCACGCGGCTTCGACGGCGATCACCTGGTGTTTCACATCTTTCGGTTGAGCTTTGCGGTCGGCTCCGCTCAAATCACACCGGATAACCACTCGCTTCTGACCACACTGCAGCGAGTGCTGCGAGAGTTCCCGCTATCGGCGATCGTCATAGAGGGTCACACGGACGCTCAAGGTCACGACGAGTTCAATCAGGCTCTGAGTCAGAGACGCGCCGATGCGGTCCGCGAGTACCTGCTCGCGAACATGGGTCTGAGCGGCGATCGGGTAACTGCGGCAGGATTCGGCGAAGCTCGACCGCTGGCCACCAATGAGACCCCTGAGGGTCGGGCCAAGAACCGCCGTATCGATGTGCGGG
>JBDGXD010000623.1:0-2638 GCA_039584755.1 Gemmatimonadota bacterium | reverse complement strand
TGAAATCGACCCGATACTGGCGCTGCAGGCCTCGATGGAGGGATTCGAGGTAGGGACACTCGAGGATGTCGTGCAGCGCGCCGATATCTTCATCACGGCAACGGGTAACTTCCATGTCATAACAGCAGAGCACATGGCCCGGATGAAGAACAAGGCCATAATCGGCAATATAGGCCATTTCGACAACGAGATCGAAATGTCAGAGCTGGCCAAGGTGCCGGGCATACGCAAGGTGAATGTCAAGCCGCAGTACGACGAGTGGATCTTCCCCGATGGACACAGCGTGCTTGTACTTGCTGAAGGACGCTTGCTGAACCTGGGCTGTGCCACCGGGCATCCTAGTTTCGTGATGTCGACTTCCTTCACCAACCAGGTATTGGCACAGCTCGAGTTATGGCAGGCTGGCTCGAAGTACGACAACAAGGTGTACTTGCTCCCCAAGACGCTGGACGAGCAGGTAGCTCGCCTGCATTTGGATCAGCTCGGTGTGAAGCTCACCCGCCTCACCGAGGAGCAGGCGAAGTACATAGGAGTCCCGGTTGACGGTCCGTACAAGCCGGATCATTACAGGTACTAACGTCAATAGACGACCGAGGTAGTCAGGCTACGCATCGGTTGCCCCAAGGATCGGCGGTATTTGCATGGTGGAAGTAAAGGTGGCGCATCTGGGACTCGATCGCCAAACCAATACCCCTGTGGTCATCCTGCAAGAGAAGGGAGGCGATCGGGTATTGCCTATATGGATCGGTCCGGCCGAAGCAAGCGCCATCGCAATGGAACTGGCGGGTGTGAAGTTCTCCCGTCCGCTGACTCACGACCTGGTCAAACAAGTAATCGTTGGGTTGGGTGGAGAGTTGAACCGTGTCGTGATTACACGGGTCCAAGAGCACACTTACTTTGCCGAGTTGCAGATCCACCGGAATGATCATGTGGTTCAGGTGGACGCACGGCCGTCCGACAGCATCGCCGTAGCCCTCAGACTCGGCGCTCCGATCTTCACTCAGGAAGACCTCCTGGAACTTACATCCATCGATACAGTCGAGTCGAGCACAACCGAACCAGGTACGCTCGACTCTGACGCGCTCAAGTCATACCTGGAGAAACTGGATCCTGAAGATTTCGGCAAGTTCACTCCCTAAGCTAGTTGCAGTGCTGAGTATCGCCCTGAGCGTCCCTTCGCTGGGATTTGCCCAGGGCTTTCGTGTCACTGGTAGAGTCGTGCGCGGTGCGACTGACGACTCGCTTCCTGTTGCCGGCGGCGCTGTTGTCCTGCACGAGGTTACGATTCAGAGTGGCCGCCCAGTCGACTCGGCGACTACCAATCGATTGGGTGAATACCGTCTGACTGCCCCGGTGCGCGACACTGCGGCTGGCTATGTGGTGAGTGTGGAGCACGACGGGATCGGGTATTTCTCTGAGCCGCTCAGTGCACGCGATCGAGCTTCCGGTTCCGCGTCGATCATCATTGTGTACGATACCTCGTACAGCCGACCCGAGATCCTGCTGACCGAGAGACATCTGATTGTAAGGGCCATCGAAGACGATGGCATGCGTAGAGTGATAGAGCTGCTGGTACTCAGTAATCGCGGCAATCTCACCCGTATCACCGACGACACGAAGGGAGCCCTTCCAAGTGAAGCCGTGCAGTTCGAAGTGGGACAGAGTGACCTCAGCCCTCAGACGATCTACCGCAACGGCGATTTCGTTGCGGTGACAGCTCCGCTGCCTCCGGGCGATAAGCAGGTGCTGGTCGCCTATCTCATTCCCGGTTCGGTCGAGCAACTCACCATTCCGGTCGATCAGCCCGTGGTGGGAATGAACCTGATGCTCGAAGACCTCAATGCGACGGTGCTCGCTGAGCGATTCGAACCGCGTGGAACGGAACAGCTGGAGGGGATCTCGTTCTTGCGTTATGGCGCAACCGCATTGCCGGCTGGCACCCCGGTCAGCATACAGTTTCCTGACCGACCGTTCGCATTGACGGAGTTGTGGTGGTTAGTGGTGCCCTTGGCTGCGCTGAGTTTGGCGGGAGTGCTCGTGTGGTGGTTGCGCCGCCAACCCGTCCCGGTCACGACTCAGGCGGATTCCAACGGTCTCGCCTTGCAGATCTCTCAGCTGGATCGTGAGTTCGAGGCCCGCGCAGCTCATGCGAGCAAAGCGGAACAACAGGCCTACCGTCAGCAAAGAGCCGAACTCAAAGCCCGGCTATCCGGCATGCTGGCGGGAGGAAACCACCCCAGCTAGATTCACTCTGTACTCTGTACCCTGTACCCTGTACCCTGTACTCTGTACGCTGTACTCTGTACCCTGTACTCTGTACCCTTAGTAGCGCGAGTGGAAGTACGGAAGCCGGTGCAATTCCGGCGCGGCCCCGCCACTGTGAGAGGTGAGAAAGTCGACTCAGTCGCCACTGGTTAGCCGGGAAGGCGAGTCGACGACCTCGAGCCAGGAGACGTAACCCACACGCACCACCAAACAAGTCCCTCGTGGGGGGGGATGGTGGAGCGAAAAGACAAATTCTCAGTCTACGGTCGCTCACATCCTTCCCGTCGTGAAGGAGTGAGCGTTGTTGTTACGTAGCCTCACCATTCCGGCGGTGCTAGCCACCGCGTTGCTCGCGTGTCACGACCGCGAGCAG
>JBDGXD010000622.1:0-2188 GCA_039584755.1 Gemmatimonadota bacterium | reverse complement strand
GGTGAACCTGCAGCGGTCCGAATCGAAGAGCAGCAAACCATGGAGGAACTGCTCGAGTTCGCCCAGCAACAGGAGGTGAACCTGACGGATATTCCTGAGCCGGTCGAAAGCTATGGTATGAGCATCCACGGACAGGGTCTCTACCAGAGTGGTCTGACAGTTACGGCCACGTGCTCCAGCTGTCACACGGCCCACCGGCCTTTGCCGCCTGGCGATCCGGCCTCGTCCGTGCATCGTGACAACGTCTCGGCCACGTGCGGGACGTGCCACTATGGAATTGAGGAACGGTTCCTGACCAGCGTACACGCTACTGGGAGTGGGACAGGGGAAGCAGGTCACGAACTTCCGACGTGTGAGGATTGCCACACCTCGCACACGATCAGCCGGACCGACCGGTCGGACTTCCGTATGATGATGATGGACCAGTGCGGCCGCTGCCATTTGGAGGAATCTGAGACCTTCATATTGCCCACCTCCGAGCCTCAGTCCATGCTCAGCCGCCGCAACATCGTTGAGACCTGCTCGGGATGCCACCCGGGAGCCAACCGGCGGTTCACTGGTTACCTGACCCACGCGACGCATCACGATCAGGACAAATACCCGTTCCTGTTCTGGGCTTTCTGGGGAATGACGGCGTTGCTGGTGGGCACACTCACTTTCGCAACGCTGCACACACTTGCCTGGCTCTTCCGCTTGTGGCGGACACCCGGTGAGTGGAAGCGGCACAAGGCAGTGCCGGGACAGAAACTCTTCCGCCGGTTCACGACCTTTCAACGGTCCTTGCATCTGGCAATGCTGCTCAGTTTCTTCACGCTGGCCCTGACGGGCATGATCCTGAAGTTTTCCAATATGGCTTGGGCACAGGCTCTCTCGACGCTGTTCGGTGGGTTCAACGTGACAGGCTTCATGCACCGCAGTGGTGCCGCGGTACTGATAACGGTGTTCCTGATCCATCTGTGGGACGTTCTGAAGCAAAAGAAGGCCTCGGGCCAAGGGTGGCTCAAGTTCGTGAGTACGGACAGTTCGCTCCTGTTTACCAAGACCGATCTCAAGGAGTTTGCCGGCTCCATGAAGTGGTTCCTCGGTCGCGGTCCCAGGCCCAAATACGGCCGCTACACCTATTGGGAGAAGTTCGACTACTTCGCTGTGTTTTGGGGAATGATGGTGATCGGTTCTACCGGCCTGCTACTGTGGTTCCCGGAGTTGTTCACCCTGGTATTCCCGGGCTGGTGGGTAAATGTGGCCACGATCATCCACAGTGATGAAGCGTTGCTAGCAGTTGGCTTCATATTCACCGTGCATTTCTTCAACACCCATTTCCGACCGGACAAGTTCCCCATGGACCCGGTGATCTTCACCGGTCGTGTACCCGTTGAAGAGCTGGAGGCTGACAAACCGCGTGAGTACGAGGAGTTGAAGTCGAGCGGGCAACTAGAACAGTTCTTGGTCGATCCCTATCCGCGTAAGCTAGAGACCGGCTTCAAGATCTTCGGTTTTGCAGCCCTGTTCGTGGGTCTCACGCTGATCGCTCTGATCGTTTACTCGATGGTGTTTGGCTATTTCTAAAGGCCGCATGGCTGGATTTGGCTGCTGATCGTGAAGTATTCTTCATGCAAGATCTTGTCGGCTCCGTATTTATACCTATCTTTTGCAGCACAGTCACAGCCGAAAGGGTTGCCAAGTCCAGACCGAACACCTACCGGCATCCCTTCCAGGTTCGCCTGGTGCTCTGGCAGAATCCTAAATCCTCCAGGAGGGCTCATGAGGCCATCCAAGTTGTTGACCCTCGTAGCCGCGGGTGCCGTGGCCGTCTGGGCCGTCCCGGTTCACGGCCAAGGGTATCGCGTCCGTGTCGATACCCGTTATCAATCGGCCGCCTATCGGGGATGGCAACTGGACTCAGTCCTAGCCGGCGATGTGCTGCCGGATGGTACGACCACGAGTGGATACGCCACCTACTGTCCTAACGGGGCGGTGTACTGCACCTACTACGTTGCCGGTGGCGTCCAGCGGGGCAATCCTTTCTTCGCGAGCATAGATGGAGTGCTGTGGGGATTCGGTGTCGAGGGCCTCAGGTTGGTCGCGCAGGCTCGGGTCGGCGGAGATCTGTCCAATCCGAACCGGTGGCCCGGCACGAAGCCGGCGGCTCAACTGGTGGAAGGCTACGCCGAGTATGCCAGACGGTGGG
>JBDGXD010000621.1:0-2727 GCA_039584755.1 Gemmatimonadota bacterium | reverse complement strand
AAGTCGACCAGGCCGTTGACGAAATTCAGATTTCCGAACGTGGGCGAGGCCTCGATCCGATAACGCTGTCCCAAGATGGGACTGGCTATTCCCCAGAACGAGTTGTCGTAGACGAGCGCGGCAGAGGCATCCGCTAAGTTCAAGCCCTCGGGAGCATCCAAGTCGATCGTTTGGCGGTCGAGGATGTTGCCGTTCAGAGTAATGACGCTCTGCTGTGCCTCCCAGTCATACGTGATGTTTCTGACACCGGCGCTGAACTCCAGCCGCTGAACCGTACTGAGAGGATAGGCCACACTCCCGTTCACGCCCCGGTATATCTGGCGTTGTCGGATTAGTTGTTCGACTATGAGCGGCTCGCCCGTGCCTGGGTCTTCGGCCGGGAAGGACTGAAAGCCACCGGTCAGATACGATGTTTGTTGAACCGTCACTCCCCAGTTCAGTCGGCGAGATCTGTTGCTGTAGGAGATGGCAGCGGATATGTCTTTGACGCCACCGTTTATTTGGAACGCGGTGGCCAGATTGTGTCCACCGAGCATGTCACTCCAGAACAGCGACGCCCCGCCCCCGATGTAGGTGCCGAAGCGATCGACGCCGACGACCAGAGACGGTTGTGAGATGTAATCCAGGCCCAGCCCGGGCCGATATTCGGTGCTGGTGAAGTCGGCATCGCGCGGCAACCCATAGAACGGGTTGTCTATCAAAGCCAGCACCTCTTCGCCCGTCCGGTCTACCGGCGGCAGTATTGCCGGATCGACATCGTCGAAGGAAGTGATGACCTCTCTCCCGGCGAGTATCTCCGGATCGTCGATGCGGAAGATGTCGATCGCGGCACCACGGTGTATGCTGAGGGTTATCTCGCCGGTCTTTGACGCCACCGACAACGCCGGGCTCAGTGGTGTGATGCCGGCGACGCCGGTAAACAGATTGGTCACCTGGGTTATCTGCTCGCTCCGGAGGTCCATGCGGTAGACGTTGGAGATGCCGTTCTGGTCGCTGATGAAGTAGAGACTCTGCCCGTCGGGTGACCACTGCGGATTCGTGTGGATTCCCGATGGGAAGGCTCGCAGTTCCCTGATGGCTCCGTTTCTCGCGTCCATGAGCGCCAGCCCGTAGGGACCGTGCATCAGACTGGACAACCCACTGGTGAACCGTTCGGTAACGAAAGCGATGCTGTTTCCGTCGGGTGACCAAACCGGGTGAACATCACCAAAGGGATCGTTGGTCAGACGATTGAGCGTCTCCGTCTCGATGTCGTAGGTATAGAGATCGGAGAAGCCGTTCACAATCGCCGAGAATACCACCGTGTTTCCGTCGGGGCCCCACGAAGGATTAAAGATCTCGCCCAGTTCTTTGAACACCTTCTCATGCACCCTGCGGCCGGTGTTCGGATCGATGATCCGCAGTGCCGGCTGGCCCTTGCGGATGGCGGCGAAGGCAAAGCGTGTTCCCGTCGCGTCCCATGCGCCGGCCGAGTGAATGAACTGCAAGCCCTCGAAATGCGGGTCCACTGCGGACTTCACGATCTTGCGTTGGACCTCCCCGGTACGGGCGTCCGCCATGAACATTTCGATTGCGAACAGATCCTTCTCCGACAGGTAGATGACTCTGCTGGCATCGGGACTGAGTGACGGTGCAATGTTGTAGCGACCGCTACCGGTGGCTGCACCCAAGATCGGTTCGCCGTAGGGCCAGCCCGGGCTGTATCGCCCCACCTGTCCGCCCATGGCTCCCATTGCGGTTCTGCCTGGCGCCGCGATGCTTCATACCAGCCGGAGACTATGGAATCCGGGTGGACTCTGAGAACGCGCTGAATCGCTGCGCCAGCACTCGGCGTCGTTCGCACTGCCTTTAACAGGCGACCCACCGACTCGTCACCCCAGGTCCCCGCTATGTATGCCCAGATTGCCTGACCGTACTGGTAGGGCTGGCTCTCCAGCGCGTAGCCGATGTCTCCGCTTTGGGAGACCAAGGATCGCATCCACATGGCGGTTTGCGGATCCACGTGTCCCACCGAGAGGTACTCGGCCATTCCCTCCACAAACCACAGCGGCATGCGAGCGGCGCCGGGAACGCCAGAAATCAGGGTCCCACCTCCCTCGCCCGTGATGTCGAACTGGAATGCGTGCACCAACTCGTGACCGATAACGTGGTCGGTCTCCTTGAGAGGGCCGAGGAACGGCAGTACGATGCGGCGCTTGAGCAGCTCGGTAACACCTTGGACGCCTTCGTCGAGCGTGCCCAGCAGCGCATTACTCTGGCGGAAATGGGGGTGGGCTGTGTAGAGGATCAGAGCCTGCCTACCACTGAGGTCGTGGTTGAGTAGCCGCGACAGCCTGGAATACCAGCGCTCCGCCATGAGTGCGGCTAGCTCGACACTCGTCGAGTCGTAGTAGTAGATGTCGAAGTGCTCGGTCTTGAGCACCTCGAAATCAAAACCCTCGTACTGAACCTTGTTCCGCCCGAAGTACTGTGCCTCGGCATTCGGCGCAGCTACCCCCAAGCCGACGGCTACGGCAAACAGGACAACTAGTGTCGAGCGCGAAACAAATCCCATGTGTACTCCCCTCATTTTCTTGCTGGCTGCCAGCTCGGCGCAACTGGCGGCGTGGTCCTCGGTTCCATCGTATCTCTTAGACAGATAACCGAGGCTTTTTGTTCCTCACTACCCGGCTGACCGGTGCTTCCGGCGAAACAACACGCCCCTCCTGCCCCCTCCGCCTCTCCTTC
>JBDGXD010000620.1:0-2109 GCA_039584755.1 Gemmatimonadota bacterium | reverse complement strand
ACACCGGCAGCATTGGTGAGTTGTACTGCGCCGCTGACGGCACCGGCACCACTCGTTACGGCAAACGTCACCCACACTCCGCCAACCGGATTGCCACCATCGTCGAGTGCTATTACTGCCGGTGGTGTCGCTACCGACTCACCCACGGTCGCGGTCTGATTGTCACCCTCGTACACTAGTAACGCCTCTACACCCTGCTCCACCGCCACCGGAAGCTGCGCCTCCACGGTGTCGGACTGCGCAATCACATATGCCGCTGTGTGGCTTATCGCACGGAATACTCCGCTGCTGGTCACCGTAAGCGCAGTGGAATCGGATGTGGTCCAGGTGATTGAGGGAGAAACGATGACCGAGTCGCGTGTGTCGAGCACCTCGACGGCGACGGTCGTATCTTGATTGAGACCGGGCAGGTCGACGCGCGGCACGGCGAAGCTCAACCGCTTTGCTACCTGACGGACCCTTACGGTAGTAGTGTCGACGTAATCGCCATAGGTACCCAGCACGCTTGCGACACCGTTGGCGAGTGCAGTTACCGCTCCCGTGCTGTCTACTGCGACAACTGTTGACTGCGGGCAGGAGAACGTGGCCGGCACGACACCGCTGGGCACATCGTTCACATCGAGGCCGCGGGCAACCAGTGAGGTCGTCTCTCCAAGTCCGGTGAGCGAGTCGACTGGATCGATTGCGATCGCCGCGTAGACTACCTCCATGGCGATCGAGCGAACTACGTCTTCGATGATGTCGGGTGCCGCGACGCGTGCCTGGATTGCCGTCGTGCCGATGGCCACTCCCATCACTACTCCGAGCGAGTCAACCGTTGCCACCGACGTGTCACTCGAAGTCCAATAGATGCGGCTGGGTCCCTTGCCACCGTTCGTTGGCAGCTCCGCGGTGAGTGAAAGCACACCACCGAGCTCCACAACGGAATCACCCGTGACCGCAAACTCGCGCGATGCCAGGTCTTCACCTGGCGCCGTGGCTTTGTCGAGAAAACAACTCACCAGGGCCGTGCTGCAGAGAGTTACAAACAGCGCGGCGGCGACTGTCTTCGACTTGCGGTTCGCACAGTAGCGCATCGGGTCGGGCGTCCTCCTCGTGGTGCCAGCGAGACCCCGAACATACTTTCAGGAGGCAACCCTCATGCCTCCCGACTCGTCAGCCAATACTCCACGCAAACGCCACTAATTCCGTAGGTTGGCTCACAATTGAGGCGGTCCACGTGGGACCGAGTTGGAACCGTTAATGGTTGTGATTACTACACTTATGCGATAGGACCGCGGCCACTCGGTGTGACCATGCCACGGCGCTTGCCAACGAACTTGCGGTGACGGCTGCTAACTCAGTCCGAGCAAGGGAGATGCGGCCGCTAGGGTCGCTGCAAACTGCGAGATTTGTGCGGAATGACGGAGCAGGAAATTGTGAGGAAGATCACAAACGAATGTAGAATGTAGAATGTCGAATGTAGAACATCGGATAATGCCGAATATCGAATGTAGAATGCAGAGCCGAGTGCATAGTACAGACGTTCTACATTCTACATTCTGAATTCTACATTCCGCCTCCCCACATACGCGGCACTCACCTCACGGTATCGGTGCCTCCTTGCATGTGGTCGTATGTATCGAGATAGGTGTGGTGATTTCGTTGGCTGTATTCGACCGGATCCTGGATGAACTGGAAGCCCGGGATACCTGCGCCGTCGAACGCGAGGTGATCGGTGCCACCGGTGTTACGATGCCAAACCGAGACAACGCCGAGGTCACGGAACGGCCACAAGATCTGCTCGAACACCGGAATCACGCCCTCGTTCATCTGCGTGTAGATGCCGCGGATCTTTCCGGTGCCGTTGTCGAAGTTGAGATACCCCGAAATCTTGCCATGCAGATCAGCGTGGTTCTGGACCCAGCCACGCGACCCCAGCAGTCCCTGCTCTTCACCACTCCACAGACCGATCCTGATGGTGCGTCGCGGGTGCACGTCCAGCGTCTTGAGAATGCGCATCGCCTCCATCATCACCAGAGAACCAGCGGCATTGTCGACAGCGCCGCTTCCCATGTACCAGGAATCCAGGTGCGCACCGATCATGACATCCTCGTCGGACTTGTCCCT
>JBDGXD010000619.1:0-2062 GCA_039584755.1 Gemmatimonadota bacterium | reverse complement strand
AGAGCATTCAACAATGGGACTACAAATGCCAACCCGGGACCTGATACGCTCGATCATCGCTGACATACGGTATGCGTTCCGGTCATTCCGCCGGCACCCGGGCGCCATTCTCGTCGCGGTCATCTCGCTCGGCGTGGGGATCGGCGCAAACGTCACGATCTTCAGTGTGGTTGATGTGTACGTGTTCCGGTCACTCCCATTCCCCGAACCCGACCGGCTCGTCCAGGTATACAGCACCATGCCGGAGCGGGGCTGGAACTTCAACAGCGTCTCGATCCCTGTGTTCCGCGATCTTCGCGAACAGAGCCGGACGATGGACATCGCCGCGAGCTATCCCCGCGACGTCAACCTCTCAGGTGGCGACCGACCCGACAGAGTGGGCTCGGAGCGGACTTCGTGGAACTACTTCGAGGTCTTCCAGGTTCAGCCCATACTCGGGCGAACCTTCAGACCCGAAGAAGAGAGGGACGGCAACCACCGCGTCGCGATGATCAGCAGCGGACTGTGGCAGCGCCGTTTCGGCTCGGACCCTTCGCTGGTGGGCCGCACAATTCAACTCGACGGCGAGCAGTTTTCGGTCATCGGCATACTGCCACCGGACTTTCGCTTCGGCCTGACGCTAACCGATGTGTGGACGCCATTCGGCATCACCGGCGAGGAGAGCCGCGGAACCAACGTGCTCAATCCGGTTGGGAGACTTCTTCCCGGCGCAACCGTTATGCAGGCGAGTACCGACGTGGCTGCCATCGCCGAGCAGCTGGCGGAGGGCTACCCGGAGATACACGGAGGGTGGAGCGCCGGCGCGAGAGATCTGGATGACTACATCGTTCCGGTTGAAGCTCGAGTCGGCATGCTGATTACCAGCGTTGCCGCAGCTCTTGTACTGCTGATCGCATGCGCCAACGTTGCCAACCTTGTGCTGACACGGGCCACCGCACGCGTTCGCGAGATCGCGGTGATGGGAGCACTTGGTGCAAGCAGAACCCGAATCGTACGTCACCTGTTCACAGATTCGATGGTCGTTGCATTCTTGGGTGGAATCGTGGGGATTCTGATATCGGTGGCAGGCATCCGCTGGTACATATCTCTCATTCCCGCTTGGGCACCACGCGTGGAAGAGGTTGGGATCGACAGCAGAGTCCTGGCGTTCGCCGTAATCGTGACCACGCTGACCGGCATCGTGTTTGGCGTAGCCCCCGCACTCAGAAACTCTCTGCCCAACTTCTCCGAGTCGCTCAAGGAGGGTGCCCGCGGAGTGTCGGGGCGGGGCGGTCGCCTCCGGAAGACGCTTGTCGTGTCGGAGGTGACAATGGCTCTGACGTTGCTGGTGGGATCCGCTCTACTCGTGCGAGGCTTCTTCAATCTGCAGTCATTGGATACGGGGTGGCGCGACGAAAACGTTCTCACTTTCCGTCTCTCACTCCCTCAGAGTGAATACCCGGACGGAGAGTCGGTGAGCAACTTCTACCGGCCGTTGATTCAAAAGTTGGAGACGCTGCCCGGCGTCGAATCTGCAGGCGCCATTTCAAATCTGCCGATGCAAAGCAACTCGAATACGCTCTACGACGTACCCGGGCAGGAGGCACCGACTCCCCAACAACGCCCCCTTGCCGAATATCGCTTCATATTGCCCGGGTATTTTGCGGCAATGGACATCGTCTCGGTGCGGGGCCGCAACTTCGACGAAGGTGACCGGCCCGACACCCGGCCTGTGGTGATCGTGAGCAACCAAGATCCGATCGGCAAGCAGGTGGAGTTCTGGGGCGAGACTCGCGAGATCGTGGGCGTCGTGGAGAACACGATCGCCTACGACCAGGTAACTCGGCCGATGATCTTCATGTCAGCGCTCCAGGCCCCCAGAAACAGCATGAGCCTTGTCCTGAACACCTTGGGCGAACCCACCGCGCTGGTGGGAGCCGTCAGAAGCGAGGTGTCGTCGCTTGACCCGAACCTCCCCCTCTACCGCATGATGAGTATGACACGGGTCGTTAGCGAAAGCCGTCAATTGGACACGTTGATGGCGAAGATGATGGCCGCGATGGCAATCGTCGCTCTCGTTCTG
>JBDGXD010000618.1:0-2468 GCA_039584755.1 Gemmatimonadota bacterium | reverse complement strand
GTTGAAGGCCCGCGCTTTGGGAGCCTGCCCGCCAAAGCCCAGAACGAGCGGCGGCGGGCCGCAACTTTCCGTCCGTTACCTGAGGATCTTGCGTTCCGGCCAGCGATTGAGCCACATGGTTACTCGACTCGTGCGGTTGAAGGGCGGGTAGGAGTACAATCCGCCGCTCACAAGGTCTACCCAACCGTCGCCGTCCAGATCGCCATGATCCAGAACCAGCTGGTGGCTCGGTGACGACACGAGGTCGTGAGCCGTGAACTGCTGTCGGCCATCGTTTTCGAACCACATCATCGATTGGGCGCTCGGATCGGTCCATTGGTTGAAAGCGCTAACAGCAACGACATCCAGGTCGCCGTCGCGGTCGACATCGGCGCTGGCTGCCGAAAAAGCCCCTGGCAGATCGCCAATGCGGTGGAACTGGAATTTCAGATCTCCCCGGTTCTCCAGCCACTGCACGCCGTGCCAGGGCAGCGGCGCGGGTGGGATGTGGTCGAAGGCGTCGCCATTCGTGTACAACAGGTCCAGATCGCCATCCTCGTCCAGATCGACCAGCGACATACCGCTACTGCCGTAATCCTCGTTGGAGGAATGAAATATCCGACGAGTGTTGAACTTGCCCGAGCCCCGATTCTCAAAGACATACACGGACTCCCATTCCTGGGAGACGAGGGCAGCAATGTCCAAGTCCCCGTCGCCGTCCAGATCGCCGACCGGCGTGTGGATGGTACCGGAGAGATTGAGCAGGTTGTGACTCTCGAACTCCCAGTTGCCCTGGTTCTCCATCCAGCGAATCTCGCCGTCGTCGTAGCCAAACTGACCTACCGCGAGGTCGATATCGCCGTCGCCATCGAAGTCGCCGGGCTGGACATCCGTGACGCGGGCAATTCGCTCCACGAGTACGCGGTTCGAAAAGTGCTCGTTGCCCGTGTTCTCGAGAACTACTACAGCGCCGATCTTGTCATTGCTGGGAACGATCATCCCCATTTCTGCAACCAGGAGATCCAGATCGCCATCGAGGTCGATATCGCTTGGAGTCACATGAGCGGGTGCAGCGACTTCCGAGCCGATTGGCTGTTCCGAGTATGTACCGGCGGGTTTCTGCTGGATCCAGCTGAGCCGCTGCAGTTTGGCGTCACAGATCACCACGTCCAACAGGCCGTCTCTGTCAAGGTCTACGATACTCAGGTGTGTGATCCACGGTATAGGGCCTGTCCGATCTCCAATCACGGTCGGCTCCAGGAACTCGATCGTCGGACCACGCGCCGCCGGGGGGAAGAGCATCTCTTCCTCGGTTTGGAGCACGTCGGCTACGTAGTCACGAACGGATCGTCCTGTTCGTCGGGCCTCGTACGAAATGACAAGCAGCGGAATGCCGACGAGGACGAGAGCCAAAGTCACAATCGATGCGATGGTCCTTCGAGCTATGGCCATGCTTCTCTCAGAAGTTCGTGAAATAGACAATCATACCGGCCGCGGTCAGGCCAATCAGCCAAGCCGTAGGTGCGAAACCGCTCAGGGCTGCTCGCTTCTCGATCTTTTCGTCGAGCCACAGTTGAGATCCCTTCCTCAGACTGAGGGCGACTCCCAGCAACACAGCGAACGTCTGCATCCAGGGGATCCCGCTGGGCCAGATCTGAATCCAAGGCATCCCTGCCGCTCCCAACAGATTCCAGCCCCAGCCGAAGGGGTCTGAGAGCGTGTAGAGAATGAACGTGGAGTTAGTCAACACCACGGGGATGAAGAAGGCGGCCCACATCCCGAGCCCCAGAGGAATGAGGGCCGGCATGGTTCTCTTGAAAACATCGCCCGTCGTTGAGTGGAGCATCATGCCGTTCGCCATGCCGTTCGCCGTTGTGAACACTGGGATCGGCCCGCCTGTCTTCATCCTGGTGCGGCGCGCCGCTGCGTTACCCCACCCGACGGCTAGCCAATAGAGGAGCGGCACCACCGCCAGCGCCAATGTAGCTATGGAGGCGGCATAGAGCGCAAACTCACTCCAGGTTGCCTTGTCGACGAGGTTGACCATATCTCGCACGGCCGGCCACGGAGAATGGATAGTGAGGGAATAGACCATGGCGAGAACCAGCAACGCGATGGCTTGCCATGCCTCGCCATAGGACGAGAAGCGCTCCGACCATCCACCTCGCCGCCAGGACAGAGAGATATTGTCGTGCGGGCAGCTCTTGAAGCACTCTGTGCAGATGCCGCAATCGATGTTACGCGTGATGCTCGGGACATAGAGCCCGAAGGAGCAGGCCCACCCCTTGTCGTTTCCCCTCAAGCATGGCTTGCCCTTACAGGTGCGGCAGATCCCGTCATCCCGGCTACGCACCATCACACGGCCCACCGCGCTGTATGCCGCAATGAAAGAGGCCACCGGGCAGAGGTAGCGACAGAATGCCCGGTGCTCCCAAACGATCGCCATCAACAACGCCATCGCCGCGAGGGACAACAAGAGGTAGGCCGTC
>JBDGXD010000617.1:0-2372 GCA_039584755.1 Gemmatimonadota bacterium | reverse complement strand
GCTGTAGTCGATGCCAATGGTTGGCGCGATGACCGTACCCTCTGGATCGCCTTCGTGGGGGTCGCCTTCGGGTACCCACGTGTAGCCGACGAACAGCGCGAGTTGGTGACGCCTGAGAGACTCGTGCTCTTCCGCTTCCTCATGCTCCTGAGCTGCTAGCGGACCGGCGCAGCACGCGATCAAAGCAAATACAGCCGCCAATCTGCAGTCCATGTTGCCTCCTCAGTAGCCGGGCTTCCGCCCTCTCTGATTCTTGTACACGTTGTCCGCCTTGCGAGCACGGGTCTGCCTGGAACGCGTGTTGGCCGGGCTCTGGCGATAACGTGAGGTTCGAGATCTGTAGCTGGCCCTGGGAACCGGCCTGATCGGCCTCCACCAACCCGGCTTTCTGCGCCAGCCCCAAGGGGAGCGATAGACCGCCCGACCCGGCCGAAAGATGATCGGGAGGAACCTGAAGCTGCTTACCACAATCACCGTGGTCGGCCGGATGACGTAGACCTCACCGTACAGCGACTCGTCACCCTGAACCTCGGCGACAACCTCGTCACCTTCGATCTGCTCGACCAGCACGCGAGCTACATCGCGGTAATCGTCCTCGCCCAGCGACGCCTGTAGTACGAAGACGTGTGCATCACCCTCGGAGTACTCCATTACCCGGATGAAGTCCACCTCGCCGTCTTCGTTCAGGTCGAGGTTGTTCACACCAACCTCGGGATCGTTGAGCTTCTGCTCGAATTCCTCCACGCTTTCCGATTCCTTGAACAGCTCGATCACGGCGTAGAGATCGAGGTCCTCGCCGGGTCCAGATACGGCGGTGACCTCCTGCGCCGCCACCGTCTGCGACCCAGCAAGCATGCAGCACAGGGAAATACAGGCAAGTATTTTCATAGGAACGCCTCCTGTCGGCGTCGTTAATTGCCAACTCCAACCCCATCCGCGTTCATCCGCGGCCCCACCCGCGTGCATCCGCCCTATTCCGCGTCCATCAGCGGCCCTAACGTCCACCCTGCGGATACGGCACGCTGGTTCCGTACTTGGCGTTGATCTCGTCGTAGATCGCGTTCACGACCTCGGGGTACGGCACACGGCCTCCCATGATGAAATCGGTGAAGATTGTCGCAGCCGGGATATCGTCGGGATTCGGCGGCAGCTTCATCTCCGACGCCGGCGGCGGCCAGATGTCTTCGTCGACCGCTGCCATCCGGACTCTGATGTCGTCTGCGGTAACGTTGAACACCATATAGTCGGTTGCCAGCGCCAGCGGGCCATCGTAGGTCTTGCGCACGTCGCGCAGCACCAGTGGCTGGGTGTCGAAGTCATTGAAGAAGTGATACCCGACTGCCATCCGGGGGCGCGTTTCGGCCATGACCTTGCCGAACTGTGCGGGCGAAGTGTGGATCTGCGTGGCCACGCCAAGTGCCGAGACCGGCTCGAACTTCTGCTTCTGGATCATCGTCTCGGGCGAAGCAAAGCACTCGTGGATGGCGATATCCGCGCCAACCGCGTACTCCAGCCACCACTTGTTGGGGAACGTGTCGCTAGAATAGGCGAACTTGAGCCCGTTCCATTCGAGGATGAAGCTCACCGGACCATCAAAGCTGTGTATGGCGGGAATGCTGCGAATCGTTACGCCGTTTTCCTGATAGATGATTTCGTTGACGCCGCGATAGTCGAACTCGGTCACCTGCAGCTCCAGCCCTCGTACGTCGACTCTCCCGGTTCGCCCGTCAGTGTCCCAGCTCAGCATCTCCTGCATCCGCTCCATGGCATAAGCGGTGCCATACCTGGGCGCGCTGCTCGACGGCCCCCACACGCGGAGTGGCCGCACCCGGTTGGCGATCACGCCGTCCGAGTGGAGGTGGCCGAGGAAGACCTTGTCGAGGTAGTCGTACGGGATCTTGAGCGCCGAGATTCGCTCGGCCGATCCGGTGCCGATGTCGAACAGGAACTTGTCGCCGTTGCCGAGCTCCACCAGCCAGCACGCCGCCGCCTGCTTGGGCCGCGCATTGGGCATGCCGGTGCCGCACGCGATCACCCGCATCTCGTCAGGATCGAGCGGCTCCGTTCCCGGGTAATAGACTTCGCGATCCTCTACGGCCCCGGTTGGTGACACCACCTGCAGCTGTTGTGGCAGCACGGTGCCTGCCTCGAGTCCCACGTACGTGTTGGCATCGGCCGCATACAGCGACGGCACCATGGTGCGCTCGACGCCGGCCGCTTGATCGGAGCGACCCAGCTGGTAGCTCACCGCGGCGACCGCAAGCACGATTGCGAGAACGCCGATTCGTTTGAAGCTGCTCATGTGAACCTCACGTGTTGATGTGTCTCTTCAGTATTTGTAAGCCGGCCGTCTTCGGTCAGCAGTCGTTTCT
>JBDGXD010000616.1:0-2013 GCA_039584755.1 Gemmatimonadota bacterium | reverse complement strand
GCCTCACCATCCGAAGCGGTCAACACCTCGTACGACTCGGCCTCGAGATTGTCCTTCAATCCACGCAGGATGGCGGGGTCATCTTCCACGATCAGCACGCGTATCACTGTGCGGCGCCTTCCAGCGGCAGGTGAATCGCAAATGCACTGCCTTCACCGGGAGTGCTCTCCACCGTCACACGACCGCCGTGTCCTTCCGCTATGTGCCGCACCAACGTGAGACCCAATCCGGTGCCGGGGATGCCTTCGTTGTCTTTGGTGGGCACACGGTAGAACTGTTCGAAGATCTTCGCCTGCGGCTCCGGATCGATGCCAACTCCACGATCGATGACCTCAATAACTGCGTGGCTATTGGCTCGCTTCAACTTGAGATCGACAGCGCTGCTGTCGCCCGAGTACTTCATGGCGTTCGACAGCAAGTTCAAGATCGCCTGCTCGATCGCATCACGATCGACGTTGGCTGGTGGGAGTTCGTCTTGCACCTCGACGCTCAGCATGAGCTGTTGCTGCTCGAAGGGATACTGCATCGATCGGGCAGAAGCGTTCACGATATCGGCGAGATCGTTCGGTGTGCGACGGTACTCCTTCTTGCCACGCTCTATCTTGGAAAAATCCAGCACATTGTTGAGCAGCCGGGTAAGGCGTTCGCTCTCGTTGACAATCGTCTCCAGGTATTCCGTCTGCGTCTCGGGATCGGACGATCGGCCCAACTGCATTGTCTCCGCGAACATCCTGATGGCCGTGAGCGGTGTCTTGAGTTCGTGTGACACGGCCGACACGAAACGCGAGCGCGTCTCGGCGAGACGCAGCTCGCGGCGCACATCGCGCGACACGAAGTAGGCGCCGAACAAGGTGACGCTCACGACCAACAACAGCACAACGAGATAGAACCAGCGCCGCAGGTCCCAGCCGATTTCACTCCCGTCCATCGGGGACGCGAAGCGCGCCATCAGACCGGGAAACCCACTACCGAGGGATTCACCGTCTTCAGTGTCAGGCGATGCAACGGTGAGTTCGCCAACGGTGCCACTCGACTCGATCACGGCAGCCTCGACGGCGTCGAACATGCTTTCAGCCCAGACGGCGACGACAACATCGCCTTCCCCTCCTAAAGGTGCAGCCTTGCCCACCAGCCATGCGGGGCTGCCGTACGGCACCCAGCGAGCCTCGGCATTGTGCATGCGAGATCCACCCAAGCCCAATCCCAGCCGTGGGAAGTCCCGTTGCAGGGCGATCGCCGCCTCGGTGCAGGTGAGTCGCGCATCGATCCCGGCCGTGATATCACCTATGCCTTCCTGGCCCGCCGAGTCTGTTGGCAATTGCAGTCTCTCGCCGAGGTCCCGCAGCAGATAGAGCGCCGTGGGAGACAGCCACCGAGTATCGCTCAGTATGTGTCGGATTCGATCAATGACGCTCTCGCGTTGAGCTCCGGATTCGAGCAGCCTCATGGCCGCGTACAGTGTGAGCGGTACACTGTGCTCGTCGACCACGGCGAGTTCGGCGGCTAGCACGGCTTCGTAGTCACGGATTGCCTGGCGGTGCATGCCTGCGGCCGATGACGCGCGCCCGTGTAGCAGTCGGGCGTAGGCGATCTGCGCCGGATCGTGGGCAGCGGCAAGCGCGCGGGCGTAGATGTCAACCGCCCCTCCTGGATTGCGCGAGCCGATCTCGGCGCGCTCGCCCTGGCCAACCAGCCGTGCGAACTCGTCCTGTTCGAGCAGACGCCGGAATCGCGCAGCCCGCGGGTCGCGCTCCCACGGCAGTGCTAGGTGCCCATCACTTGCACTGACAACGAGAGCTACAGCAGGATTCGCATACTTCAGAGAGGGCGGATGCTGCCGCTCCGCCAATAGTGAGGTGGCCTCTTCGAGTGCGATGTGGTCGAGTCGCGCTGCGAGCTCCTGCCGCAGCTGGCTGGTGATGCTGCGGCGCTCGTCGGCCTGTCGCTTCTCGCTGAGCTCCCGCTCCTGCGCAAGCATGCGTAGGCCGAGCACCACCAGCACCGTGCAAGGAA
>JBDGXD010000615.1:0-2020 GCA_039584755.1 Gemmatimonadota bacterium | reverse complement strand
ACTCCCCGGTCCACCACTGTTCAGGAACCACGGTCCACGCACACGCTCCCAGCTGGCGGCGAAGAGCACGTTGGGATCATTTGGGTGCATAGCGACATCGACGAAACCCGCTTTGTCGCTGATGAACTTCACCAACTCCCAGGTGTCGCCACCGTCTTTGGTGCGATAGAGGCCGCGCTCGGGATTGGAATCCCAAATGTGCCCCAGGGCAGCCACGTAGACGATTTCGGGATTGGTCGGATGGACTACTATGCGGCCGATTACCTGTGTCTCAACCAACCCCTTCGACTCCCAGGTCATACCGGCGTCTGTCGACTTGAAGATCCCGCCTCCCGGTGAGATTGAGTTGCGGGAATCCTCCTCACCGGTACCGGCCCAGATTTGATCGGGGTCGGATGGTGCGATGGCCAGGTCGCCCATGGACACTACGCGCTCATCGGTCCACAGAGGACGGAACGTTATGCCGTTGTTGGTGGTCTTCCAGATGCCACCTGTGGCAGCCGCCACGTAGAAGGTCTTGGACGGACTGGGCAATCCCTCTACATCGGTCACGCGACCGCTCATATTGGACGGGCCGATCGACCGCCACTTGAAGGCCTTCATTGCCGTCGAGTCCAGTGGCTGTGTGAGTTGGGCGTTCAACCCGGTTGCACCGAGGGTCAACGCCGCGATGACGAAGACGACGTTCCACCGAGCCATGTTCGCGCCTCTCCTGATATGGTGATTAGACATAGTGATCAGAGGGTGTGCTGCATTCAATACTACCTACGTCCAAGTGGCCCGATTTGCTGAAGGTCAGGACTTGGCTCTTTGGGAAGGTACACACGTAAGGTACGGTGGGAAGTACGTCGACCTGCGACTGATCATCCCCTGGCACATCGCCCGCCTCGCGTCCATACTTGTGACCTGATCGACTCCGACCCCACAAGGAGCTGAAACATGTCGAACCACATGCCCAGACGAGCTTTCGTGAGTCAAATTGCGCTGGCCGGTGCAGCATTCCACATCGTCCCGCGGCACGTACTCGGTGGCGCCAGATACCAAGCTCCCAGCGACACTCTCAACGTCGCATGCATTGGTGTCGGCGGTATGGGAGGCAGCGACGTGCGCGGCATGAGCGAGGAGAACATCTACGCCCTGTGCGACGTGGACGATAGCAGGGCAGCTCGCTCATTCAACGAGTTCCCCCAGGCCAAACGATACCGCGACTTTCGCATCATGCTGGAGCGAGAAGGCGAGAACATAGACGCCGTAACGGTCTCCACACCTGACCATTCCCATGCTGTGGCGGCCATGATGGCGCTGGGCATGGGCAAGCACGTGTACTGTCAGAAGCCGCTGACGCGTACGATCTGGGAAGCGCGGCAGTTGATGAATGCAGCCCGCAATTCGGGTGTCGCCACGCAGATGGGAAACCAAGGACACTCGTGGGAAGGCACGCGGCAGATCCGGGAGTGGGTGGAGGCTGGTTGGATCGGCACGGTGCGAGAGATCCAGTATTGGACCAACCGGCCGATATGGCCCCAGGCAATCCAGCGACCACTCGAATCGTATCACGTCCCACTGCATCTGGATTGGGACCTCTGGCTCGGGCCGGCGCCTGAAAGACCCTACCATCCAGCCTATGCCCCGTTCAACTGGCGCGGCTGGTGGGACTACGGCACCGGCGCGCTGGGCGACATCGCCTGTCACGCGATGGACGCCGCCTTCTGGGCACTCGATCTGGGATACCCGACCCGCATCGAGCCCGAATCCACAACGCTGTTCGAGGAGACCGCGCCGGCAGTGTCACGCATCGTCTATCACTTCCCTGCGCGCGGTAACCGTCAGGAGATCAAGGTGGTATGGCGCGACGGTGATCTCACTCCACCGCGCCCATGGGACCTCGACGACGTCGCACCTTGGCCACCGGCCAGCAGCGGACAGCTGTGGGTCGGCGACGAGGGAACGCTGGTGGCCGGGATCTATGGTGACAACCCACGTCTCGTGAATGAATCGCGGCATGCGGAGCTGATGGCCA
>JBDGXD010000614.1:0-2046 GCA_039584755.1 Gemmatimonadota bacterium | reverse complement strand
TGCATACCGCTTTGAGGGCGAGGCTACCAACGTGAGGTCCGGTACGTCGCCCCGCAAGAGTGGCGGCTCCGCGACACCCGCCGTTGAGGCTAGCGGCCGAGTTGTTGAGTCTGTTGTGAACGGAGAAGCCCCGAACGCCGCGAGACGCTCGGGGCTTGGATTAGAGGTGTCGCCCTACTCGACTTGTAGCCAACTGGCCTGTCCGGACGCTGAGGTGGTCACTCTTCTTCTTTCTTCTTTTCCTACTTCTTCTCGAGAGCCGCCCAGTCTATCTGCGACATCCACGTAGTCATAGTGCCGGCGGTGCAACCGTACTTAATCTCTCCGGTGTTGTTTCCTGGCTTCCAGCCCAGAATCTGCTCATGCCGCGGCGACACTATGTTCATGAGTATGTTGCCGTTGGTCTTGACGTTGTCCCCAGCATCCTCAACATCTTTACTTCAATGGCCCACTCCACGACCGAGTCCCTAGGAGCACGCAGATTCTCATAAGCCTGCTCCCGTCACATGTGCGCTACTATCGTTCCGACACGATGCACTTTTTCTTCCATGACCGATCGCAATGAAGATCTCGTCGAACCACTTCACCTCAAAGTCAGTGAAGTTTTGTTCAACGAGCTCCCAGGATCTGCGCGACTGGTGGGCATCGAACTCTGGGAGATAGAGTTCGGGAATATGCTGGTCAAAAATCACGTATAGACCGTCATCGCGCAAAAGTCTGCACGTATTGTGAAACGCATCCCGCCAATTCGGTATCACAGAGAAACCTAGAGCGCAGGTGATTACGTCAACCGTCTCACCGCCCCCATCGAACAGGCCGGAGAGACCACTAATAGTGAGGTCATGAATAGACGTCTCCAAGAATCGGCACCGCTCTGCTACCCCCTCCTTCCCAGCCCTATCTCGTGCCTGCGTGAGCATCGCCTTGTTCGAGTCGACTCCGATCACTCTAATCCGACTACTCCTCTTGGCGATTCCAATGGTACTTATCCCAGTACCACAAGCAAGGTCAAGAAAAGTCTTCTGAGCCACGATGTCTGCCAGATAAGCATCGAAAAGGTAGTCAAAGGCTTCTCTTCTCACATCGCCAAATCGAGATTCGATCTTCTTGTCATAGTGTTTGGGGTATCGGTACATCCAGCCTGCTCCAAATAAGAACCTGAGGCTTGAAGCCAGAGCGTTTTCTAGATACCACTGCCAGTCGAATATCACACACCTCCCTCAGATCACCGACGGCTTCTGCATGACTAACTTGGGTTCAAGTATGCTTGCTGATCGGTAGTTTCCTTATCCTCTCGCCGGTCAACGAGAAAATCGCATTTGTTACTGCAGGCATTATCCCCGGAACACCATACTCCCCAACACCGCTTGGAAAATTCCGCGTGTTGATGATTTCGACTTCCACGTCTGGTGCGTTCCTTAGCTCGACGAGCCGGTAGTCATGGAAGTTCGACTGCTCCACTGCCCCACCCCTGATGGTGATCTCCCCATACAAAACGGCCGTCAACCCAAAGATCGTCCCTCCCTCGATCTGGGCTCTTACGATATCCGGATTGACCGCGAGACCACAGTCCACCACACAATACACCTTGTGGATTATTACCTCTCGAGAAGACCCGATGGATAGCTCCGCAATGTGCGCTACCACTGTACGTGCATTGTCATGTGCTGTGTAGTCGAAAAGGGCGATTCCATGTGCGGCACCTGCTATGTTCGGGTTGCCCCAGTTGGCCAACTCAGCCACTCTCTCCAGCACTGCTGTGGCTCGACCGTTGCCCCGAACATGGTTCAAGCGAAACTCCAGAGGATCGACGGAAGCTGCATGAGCTAACTCATCAAGGAAGCTCTCCACAAAGAAGAAATTGTGAGACATGTTGACACCACGCAGGTACCCAGTGGGAACCTGTGTATTGAAGTCGACAAACCTCACCTCAGTGTTGGGAATGGAATAGGGCATATCTAGAAAGCCCGCCAGGCTGAATTCAGTCTGGTAGCCAACACCCATCGCGGGAGCTGCGAGTTTGGAAATCAAGCTGACGATGTTGCC
>JBDGXD010000613.1:0-2049 GCA_039584755.1 Gemmatimonadota bacterium | reverse complement strand
CGCGTCCGCCAGCATGAAGAAGATGTCCTTCACCGATATCGCCCGACCACTGGCCACGTTATATACCTCGCCTGCCCTGCCGGATTCCATGATGAGAGCACAGGCCTCGATCACATCGGAAACGTGTATGAACTCCCGCACCGGATCTATCCTGCCAACCTTGACCACAGGAGCGTTGATTCGCTTGGCGAATCGAATGCGTTCCAAGAACGCGGGGACGACGAACCGGGTATCCTGACCGGGTCCAACGTGGGGGAATGGCCGTATCACAATCACACGAAGCCCCGTGCGCCTGTAGACTTCCAGACAAGCCACCTCAGCAGCCAGTTTGGAAGCGGCGTACGGTGACAGGGGTCGCGGGACGTCACTCTCGAGCCGGGGTCTCTCGGGCCCGACACCGTAGACCTCTGCAGTGGATATCAGCAACAACAACGGATCCCCGCCGCGCAGCTTCGATTGACCTAGTTCATGAGCAAGCCGGGCAGATCCCAGCGCGTTGACCTCCCACGCCCTCATCGGATCGTTCAGGGCCTCCGCACCCGACGAAACCGCCGCCAGGTGAACAACGACATCCCATCCTTCGGTTACTGCTCGGCGCACAGAGCTGGGATCCAGCAATTCGATCGGGACGGTTCGTAGCGCGCCAAGCGATTCGCGCCGGTTCCGTTCGAACGACGACTCCGCACGTTGCCTGACTGAGCCGACCACCTCGTGACCTCTGCTCGACAGTATGGTGGCCAGCTGCGAGCCAACGAATCCGTCTGCACCAGTTACCAGGATCTTCATTTGCCTGATGTCAGCCGCTCGAGATCGGAATCGACCATCATGGTAACCAATCCCTCGAAGGTAACCTTCGGCTTCCAGCCCAGTACGCTAGCCGCTTTGCTCGCATCCGCCTGGAGGACTTCCACCTCGGCCGGTCGAATCAGTCGAGGATCTACCTCCACATACTCCTGCCAATCGAGCCCCACGTGTCCGAATGCCACATCCACCAGGTCGCGCACCGAGTGCGTCCGGCCGGTGCCGACAACGTAGTTGTCCGGCTCTTGCTGCTGTAACATAAGCCACATGGCTTCGACATAGTCTGCGGCGTAACCCCAGTCTCGCCGGGCGTCCAGGTTTCCGAGCTGCAACTTGTCCGCCAAGCCATGCTTTATGCGCGCCACGCCGTGAGTGACTTTGCGGGTTACGAACTCCAGCCCGCGCCGCGGCGATTCGTGATTGAATAGAATCCCGCTGACCGCAAACATCCCGTAGGACTCCCGGTAATTGACCGTTATCCAGTGACCGTAGACCTTCGCGGCACCATAGGGTGAACGAGGATAGAATGGGGTCGATTCCTTCTGTGGTGTCTCCGCTGCCTTGCCAAACATCTCGGAAGAGCTAGCCTGGTAGAACCGGGCCTCGGGGTGGGCCAACCGGACGGCTTCCAGGATCCTGGTGACCCCAAGTGCGGTGAACTCCCCGGTCAGAACCGGTTGGGTCCAGCTCGTGGGTACGAAGGTCTGAGCGGCCAGATTGTAGATCTCGTCTGGCTTTACATCCCGGATCACACCGGTCATCGAGTGCTGGTCGAGTAGGTCGGCCGGCACAATTGAGAGTTGGTCCAGAAAACCACCGATGCGCTGGTAGGAATCATGCGAGGTCCGCCGTACCACTCCGACCACCTCATAGCCTTTTGCTAACAGGAACTCTGCCAGGTAGGAGCCGTCTTGACCGGTGATCCCGGTGATTAGGGCAGTTGGCATCTAGAATCGTCCTCGGTATCCAGTAGTACCACCTGAGTTATGCCGGCCTTGAAGCTGGAGCCGTATGCTACTAGCTTTCGCGGTCTTGAGAATGAGTAGTCAGAGCTGAGACCCATATCTAGTCCAGGGTGATTGATCTATGGCCCGCATATGTGACATCTGCGGCAAGGGACCCACGACCGGCAACAACGTGAGTCACGCCAACAACAAGACACGGCGACGGTGGCACCCGAATCTACAGCGGGTGCGCGCCCTCGTTGACGGCAAGCCGAAACGGATTCGAGTCTGCACCAGTTGTCTG
>JBDGXD010000612.1:0-2064 GCA_039584755.1 Gemmatimonadota bacterium | reverse complement strand
CTGCTCGAGCGGCGCAGCAGCAACAGACGGTACCTACGCGCAAACAAAAGCCACCAACTGTTCAACGATCTTCGCAACATTATAGACAAGACGATCGGCTTCGTACCGGCGCTCACGGCCGCACTCGCTGAGGAGAAAGGAATCAAACTCGCCTTGTTGTTTGGCTCCGCCGCTGCAGGATCAGAGGGACCGGCAAGCGACGTTGATCTGTTAGTTGTGGGGTCGATAACCCTCTCGCGTGTGCTGAGTATCACTCGGCCGATCCAAGAGAGGATCGGCAGACAGATCAATCCGATGGTGATAGGTGCGCGGGAGTTCCGACAGCGGCGAGCAAAGATGGAACACTTCATCTCCACCGTGTTGAATGGAGAGATCGTAATGTTGGCTGGTGAACTGGATGTCGTTAGCTAATTGGGCCAAGAACGGTTGGCTGCAATCCCACAGGACCTCGGGCCAGGAAATCGACAATCTTCTCGCAATAGTCGAGCGAGAGCTGACCGATGCTGCCGTTCCGCAGATTTCACTCTTCCTTCTACGGCTTGAGCTGTCGTCCTGCTGCCAGAGTTCGCCTTCGGAGCCGGGGGACCGTGCGTGGCCCAGCTTCGACTTCATCAGTTGATCACCACGGGTTCTGTGGAGGGTCTGGATCCGTTTTTCTTGCGGGGCAAAGAACCTGCATGGCCTTTGGACAGACGCCAAAGGTAGCTGGTGTCATGCCGAAGATGTCGCCATCGATATCGAGGACTGCAGGAGGGTCACTTTCCACCGTTATCGCTTTGGTCGGGAAGTAGTGGACACTGGGCTCTGCAACGTGCCCACCCGAAGCGACTTTGGGCAGCATCGTAGCCACCTCCTTCAGCTTCGATTTGAACGGGATGATAGAAACGTTCAACTCCCCGTCATCGAACTGCGCCCCGGGGGCCAGGCACATACTGCCTCCAGATGTGCGCTCGACGTTTGCCACGATCACCAGCCAGGCCCTGCCGCTGTATTTGTGCTCCTCCCAGTGCGCTGTTATGTGTGGTGCCTTGAAAGACACGATCTGCAGGATGGTGGCCAGGTAATAGGCTCCTGCCGGGCCCAGAATCCGTTTCATCCAGGGTCTTATCATCGTATTCGCTGAGAACCCTGCGTTGGCCGTCAGGAAGGCGTATCTGTGCGCGGTGCTGCCTTCGACCTGGCATTCGATCCGAATGAGATCGACGCTCCTGGAGTGATCGCCGTGTAGTGTGTCTACGGCGTCTTCAAAGGATAGAATGCCCAGGTTGCGGGCGATGTCGTTGCCGGTGCCCGCCGGAATGATGGCGACCTTCGGGTGAGGCTTGGGCTTTGACATGATCCCCGTCATGACTTCGCCAACGGTGCCGTCGCCTCCTATGGCGGTCAGGATGTTGTAGCCTTCAGCGGCGGTCGCTATTTCCCGAGCATGGCCCTGCCGCTCCGTGAAATGCACATCACTAGAGTCGATCCGATCGGGCCACTGCGATAGCACTCGTTCCCACACCTTGATTCCCGCTCCCCCATGGCCGGCGGGATTGATGATGTAGAGGACATTGCTCATTTGGTGCTCACTCCATGCGATCGCCTAGCGAGAACGGACAGGTGTGCATATCCCTTTCAAGTCTAAGATCGAGTGTGTGGCGGGAGTGCGCCAGGTGGCTTCTCAACCATTCCACGTCTAGTTTGGGGCCTGGACCTTGGAGAGGTCGCCGGATACGGGTTGAGAGACTCGGATCACCACACTCCTACTCATACCTCAGCGCTTTGAGCGGATCCAGCCTCGCAACTCTGCGTGCCGGGAAGTAGCTAGCCGCAATGCCCGAGCCGAGTAGGATGACAATTGCCGCACCGAACGAGACAGCATCGAACGGACTGACTCCGAACAGCCAAAGCGACATACCTCTGGCAACCAGCGATGCCGCGAGAATCCCGACGAGTATCCCTATCCCTGTCAGCGCCGCGCCCTGCCGCAGCACCAGAGCCAGCACGCTTCCCTCACGCGCTCCCAGCGCCATCCTGATTCCCATCTCCTGGGTGCGCTGGGCGACTGAGTAACTGATTACT
>JBDGXD010000611.1:0-2066 GCA_039584755.1 Gemmatimonadota bacterium | reverse complement strand
GTACGTCAGGTCGCATCGAGCCAATTCTCGAACTGTCTCGTCCACGAGGCGCTTGCGATAGAGATCGCTCTCGCTGTACACGACATCGAAGTTGACGCCGAACTGCGCTAGCGTGAGATCCTGCTCGTCCCGTTGGCTGAGCACCGCAAAGGAACGGCATCGCTCGAGGGCATCTTCTCTGGTCCGGTCTGCAAAGCCCTGACCTTCTGCTTCGAGGAGCTCGAGCGCCATGCTCTTCAGGTACTCGCCCTGGTATCCACCTTCGGGGACCTCAGCCTCACGCCCAACGGCTTGTTGCACCCGTGCCCACAACGACTCGGCAAGCAGGCCGATCTGCACTCCTGCATCGTTCACATAGAACTCGCGGGTCACCTCGCTACCGGTGGTCTCGAGCAGTGCTGCGATCGCATCCCCGAGAGCGGCCCCACGGCCGTGCCCCACATGAAGCGGCCCCGTCGGGTTTGCCGATACGAACTCCACATTGACCCGACGTCCCTGGCCCACATCAGACCGACCATAATCTGCCCCAAGCTCGAGTACTCGCAGCAGAACGTCGGACAGAGCCGACTCCGCCAGCCAGAAGTTGATAAACCCCGGCCCGGCGATTTCGATCTTCGATATGGCACCAGTTGATATGTCGAGACGGGACACAATGTCCTCGGCCAACTCGCGGGGCTTCCGATTCAACTTCTTGGCCAGTTGCAGCGCTACGCTACTAGCGAGATCGCCGTGATGGGAATCCCGTGGCCGCTCGAGCACGATCTCGGTCTCGGGCGCGTCTAGAGTCGCAACAACCCGCTGCAACTCGGCGCGAAGCCGCTCAGCTCCGGCGATCAGGACTCCGCTCCAGTTGCTGGTTTCTTCTCGCTCTTTGCGGACTTGTCCTTGTCAGCTTTCTTCGTCCGCTTGTCGGGCTCCTTCTTCTCGCCCTCGGAAGGTCTCTTCTCACCCTCGGAAGGCCTCTTCTCACCCTCGGAAGGCCGCTTCTCACCGGCACGCTTGTAGTCCGTGGTGTAAAAGCCAGAGCCCTTGAACACAAAACCGGTGCCACCCGAGATTTGGCGCTCCCCCAGAGTGCCGCACTCGGGGCATTTGACCCGCTTGGTATCGCTGATCCGTTGCAGCTTCTCGTAATCGTGTCCACACTTGGGACATATGTAGTGATATGTCGGCATCTACCTAAGACTCTAGCTTACAATAGGGTAGCGAACCTTAGCGGAGCCGTTGAAGAGGGTCAACCCACGCTGCGGTACGTTCCCCAAACCCGGCGTAGCGTATCGCTTATCTCACCCACGGTAGCACGCGCGCGCACAGCCTCAATGATCAAGGGCATGAGTCTCTCGCGGCCCGCCGCCGCTTGCTCCAGGTTGTCGAGTGTTGACTGCCACGACTCGACATCGCGCACCGCTCTCGCGTGCTTCACACGGTCTATCTGACGCGCGGCCAGACCCGAGTAGTTGGGAGCGGTAACCACAGTGGGACTCTCTTCCTCAGTAAAACGGTTTACACCTACGACGACCTGAGCTTGCGCCTCAATTGCGCGCTGCTGCGAGTATGCCGACTTGGCGATGGCGTCCTGGAAGAAGCCCCGGTTGACCGCCTGTGCGGCCCCTCCCAGCTCTGCGATCTCCTCAAGTAGCTGTTGCACCTCACTTGCCACCGCGGCTGTGAGAGATTCGACGTAATGCGATCCGCCGAGCGGGTCAACCGTCTGCGCGGTGCCGGATTCATGGGCGAGAATCTGTTGTGTTCGCAGCGCCAGCCGTGCAGCGGGGCCGGACGGCAGGGCAAGCGCCTCATCATAACTGTTGGTGTGCAACGACTGAGTACCACCGAGCACGGCAGCTAATGCCTGCACGGTGACTCGAACGACATTGTTCAGTGGCTGCTGCGCGGTGAGGGCAGATCCACCCGTCTGGGTGTGAAACCGAAGCTGACAACTCCTATCGTCACCGTGGTAACGCTCACGGACTATCTGCGCCCAAAGGCTGCGAGCCGCTCTGAATTTCGCCACTTCTTCGAACAGGTCGTTGTGGGCGGCGAAAAAGAACGAAAGTCGCGGCGCG
>JBDGXD010000610.1:0-2074 GCA_039584755.1 Gemmatimonadota bacterium | reverse complement strand
CCGATTCGACGGCGAGTTTCGGCGAGGAGTCAGTTCGTTGGAGGGTGGCAGCCGACACGATCTTCATCTTGTTTGGTGACGAGTGGGTCGGCTACAACTTCCTGCTCGAGGGTGACTCCCTGACCCTCTCCGGGGGTGACTTGATGGATCCGATAACGCTGACGCGGGTTGGAGATGTTCCAGAAGGCGGTGGTGGAAGGCCAGTGTGGCGTGCTGCGTTAGTCCGTAGGGACCATACCTGGAAGTGACGCGCAGTAGTCCAGCCAACATACGAGATCCGTATTGACCCAGCCTACCGACGGTAGCCAAGCACCTCAAGAAGGCCGCGCGGCGCTCTCGCGCGAGTTGGCCGATTTCCTGATCGAGCTGTCAATCGCACTCCACAAACATGCGATGTACCCGGAGGGACATCCGTCTCTGGGACCTGCGTCCGAACGCGTGGAGCAGCGGCTGGATGCGCTGGTGCCAGACAAAGGGAGTCTGTCTCTTGGCGTGGCTCGCAATCAACTGGTTATCGAGGGAGTCGCGACCGATCCCAAGAACCCGGTCCTTTCTGATCTTGCTGGTCGGTTACACAGACATCACTTGGGGGCCGTTACGTTTCGGCGCGGCGCAACAGCCGCTCAGGTTCACGACATGCTGGCCATTCTCGCAATCGAGGCCGATCGCTCGGGCCAGCCATTGGGTCTAGGACCCAGATCCCAGCTCACAGCTTGGGAAGATATCACTCTCTACTCGCTGACCTACGACGCACTTGAACTGGTGGGTGGCGATGATGAGGATGACGAGGAGCATGACGACGATGCCCGTACTCGGGCAGATCAGCTGTGGGTCGGCTTAGCCCGGGCAGCGTTGGCGTCCGATGAGCAGGGAGAAGACGATCCAGCTGCCGAACCACCCAGCACTGATCCTACCCTTGTGGCCCGTGCAATCGATGAACGTGTGGGGGGAAGCGCCTACGATCAGGTGATTGTCGGCTACTTGCTCAAGATTGCGGACGAACTCAGGACCTCGAAAGGTGGTGAGGCGGCCGCCCTGAAGAAGCGGGTGTCGAAGCTCGTGTCTTCGTTGGATGAGAGTACCAAGAGCCGGTTGCTTCACATGGGAGGCGACCGGCTGCAGAGAAAGCGCTTCATGCTCAATGCCAGTGAGGGCATGACGCTCGATGCAGTATTGGAGCTGGTGAAGGCATGGGCCAATACCGAGGAACAGAACATTTCCCACTCGCTGGTCCGTATGTTGGAGAAGTTGTCAATGCATGCGGAGGAAGGCGAAGGGGTGCGGCGGGAAAACGCCGAGTCTTCGATGCGGGATCAGGTCAGGAACCTGATACAAAACTGGAGTCTAACCGATCCCAATCCGGACGAATACAGCAAGTCCTTGGAGGCAATGAGCCGCGATCGGGCCGGGTTCGCGATTCCCACCAAGGAAGAATTCCATCCGGAGCCGAAGCGTCTGATCCAAATGGCGCTCGAGGTCGATACTGTCGGTGACAGGGTATTCCGTGCCGTGGACGAGCTGGTTGAAGAGGGCAGCATCGACTGGGTGATCGATAGTATCGATGGGAACGATCAGGCTCCCTCCGTAACCGCTGCCGTGTGGGCATATATTGGTGGCGGTGACAAGGTGCGCGAGATGCTCACCGCCGAGAACCTGGACGGTGCGACTCTGGATGCGATTGTGGGGCGGGTCGGCATCGCAGCGGCGGAGCCAATGCTCGAGGTTTTGGCGGAGTCCGAGTCACGTCAGATTCGTCGCATGCTGGTAGACCGGATCGCCAAACTGGGGAGTGAGGTCGGACCCCGAGTGGTCGGATGGCTGGACGACCCCCGCTGGTACGTGCAACGGAACATGTTGTCGATTCTGGCCGATCTGCCGGAGTTGCCATCCAATTACAACGGGACGAGGTACTTGCAGCACGCTGATGTCAGGGTCCGAAGGGAGGCTGTGCGGGTGACGCTGCGAGTGGCCGGCCAACGAACCAGGGCTGTGTGCTCTGCTCTGGCTGACGCCGATGACCGGGTCGTCAGGATGGGCCTTGCGGCAGCACGCGAAGCTTGTCCCGAAGCCGCCG
>JBDGXD010000609.1:0-2089 GCA_039584755.1 Gemmatimonadota bacterium | reverse complement strand
CTGGGATTGTCAACTAGTGTGCTGATCTCAGGTTACGCCGTCCTAACCTGAAGCGGTCTTTAGACGGTTCCTTCGTTGGTCGTGCAGCGGCTTGCGAAGGAACCGTTTGGCCGCGCGGGCACAGCTCACCTTCTTCATCTTCTTCATTCTCCTTATCTTCCCTCAGTTCCATCCTTTTTCATTTGTAGCCGCAGAGGTAGCCATGCTCAACGCCGTCTCACGTCAGACGTACATGACGCTCTGTTCCATAGTGCTTGCCGCTCTGCTGACCACCGCGACTGCTCCTGCAGCGCTCGGCCAGGCGGTTGGCGACAGTCTGCGCCCCATGACATTCATGGACGTACAACTGTTCAAGCGAGCTGGATCGCCGACACCGAGCCCCGATGGCCAGTGGATGCTCTACACGGTCACGACGCCCGATTGGGAGAAGGCGAGGAGTCAGACTGACATTCACCTCGTGTCACTCAGTGAAGGCGTCGCGTCAAACAAGCAGATGACCTTCACCGAGGAGAGCAACGAGCGGTCGCCGCAGTGGTCGCGCGACGGCAGCTTCTTCGTGTTTGTCTCCAACCGGGAGGGCGACGAGAACCAACTCTACCTCATGCGACCCGATGGGGGTGAGGCGAGGCGGATCACGGATGCCAAGGATGGAATCTCCGACTTTGCGTTCAGCGAGGACGGCAGCTGGCTGGCGTACCGCGCCGGTGAGTCGGGCGAGGAGCAACTCTGGCGCCTGCCGGTCGACGGGATCGCGACAGCGGAGGCGAAGAAACTCACCGACGGCGCCGCCGGCGTCGACGACTGGGAGTGGGCACCCGACGGTCGCAGCATCTACCTGACGCGGCCCGATACTCTGGACGAAGACAACAAGACCCGCCGGGAGAAGCGATTCACGGTGGATATCAAGAACATGGTGACCCCGCTCTCCAACCTGTGGGTGGTGGACCTGGAAGCGGATTCCCTCGAAGCACGGCAGCTCACCGATGACCCGAGCGTGAGCGTTACGGGATTCACCATCTCGGACGACGGGCGCTGGGTCGCCTTCACCGCTGGGTCCGCCAAACGCTACGAGCGAAACATCACCGGCGCGCGGTTGTACGCCGACCAGTATCTGCTCGAGGTCGGCACAGGTTACGTCGAACGCTTGACTGACAACTATGAGATTGGCGAGGGCGGTCTCGGATTCTCTCCCGACAGCCGCTGGATCGTGTTCTCGGCGCCCGACGACATGACGCGGTACTCCATGACTGAGAACCGGCTCTACGTTCGTGAGGTCACAGATCGCGGCGGTTATTTCCGGAAACTCGGTGAGTCGTTCGACGGCAGCGCGAGCGGAGGCTTCTGGTCTGACGACGGACGCACCGTCTACTTCAACGCCGGTGTCAAGGTAACGACCCAGCTGCACGCCCTGGACATCAGGAGTGGCGCGGTGCGGCAGGTGACGGATGAGCGCGCAGCATTGAGCGTACGCAAGGACGATGACACTGACGTCATCCTCATCGGTTACTCTGATCCCACAACACCGCCGACATACTTCACCGTCAGCTCGATCGACCGGATTACCGACCGGTCGGCCTGGATCCAGTTGGTGGACGTGAACCCGCAGGTTCGTGAGATGGCGTTGGGCGAGGAAGTGGAGATCAATTGGACATCGACCGACGGTAAGACTGTCGGCGGCATCCTCTTCAAGCCGGTCGGTTACCGCGAAGGCGAGCGCTATCCCCTCGTAGTGTCAATCCACGGCGGTCCCGCCTCCGCAGACGTCCTCAGGTTCAACGGAGGCTCTCAGGTGTATGCGGGCGCCGGGTATGCCGTGCTGAAGCCGAACTATCGCGGCTCACGGAACTACGGCAACGCACACAGGACGGACATCGTCGGCGACTATTTCACCCTAGGCTTCGACGACATCATGACCGGAGTGGATTACTTGATCGATCAGGGAGTCGTCGATGGTGACCGCATGGGAGCGTTCGGTTGGAGCGCCGGCGGCCACTGGTCCAACTGGATCCTCACCCATACCGACCGCTTCAAGGCGATCAGCTCCGGGGCCGGCACAATGAACTGGATCTCCATGTACGCCCAGAGCGAC
>JBDGXD010000608.1:0-2097 GCA_039584755.1 Gemmatimonadota bacterium | reverse complement strand
CCAGGTGAGCTGGATGCCTATGGAGTGACAATACCGGGAGTGCCGGGAGTCGTCATTGGCTTCAACCGTAACGTTGCTTGGAGTTTCACCAACACCGGCGCTGACGTGCTCGACTACTTCAGCGAAGTGGTGGACGATTCCGAGAATCCCAGGCAGTATTGGGTTGATGAGGCATGGCGTCCCCTGATAAGTGAGGTAGAAGAGTTCAGCGATAGCCATGGGCGCACGATCGCAGTCGATACGGTTCGCTTTACTCACAGAGGGCCGCTGATACGAGAAGGAAGCGACTTCCTGTCGCTGCGCTGGACGGTTTTGGATAGGTCGGCAGCGATCGCGGCCTTCTACGACGCAGAGCGAGCGGAGTCGGTGAGTGAGTGGCTGGATGCCATGTCGGCCTACCGCTCCCCGGCGCAGAACGGAATCGTAGCCGATCGGGCCGGCAACATAGCGATCAGGTCCATTGGATCGTTTCCCATTCGAGCTGGCAATGGTGACGGCACACAGATTAGGGACGGCACCCACAGTGACAATGACTGGCAGGGTTACTGGCCGGTCACGCGCTATCCCTCGTCAATCAACCCCGATCAGGGGTATCTCGCTTCAGCCAATCAGCAACCGGTCGACCCACTAGTCGTGAACGAGTACCTCGGAGTCAATTGGCCCTCTCCCTGGCGGGCGCTAAGGATCAATTCTCTGTTGCGTGCCGACTCGCAGGTCACGCCAGAGGCGATGAGGCGGTATCACACCGACCCTGGCAATGCGAAGGCAGACTTCTTCACTCCGCTGTTTCTGAACGCAGCTCATCAAGTTCTCCAGTCCGCGTCCGATTCGCTGTTGGAAGAAGCCGCCCGACTCCTGGGAGAGTGGGATCGGCACTACACCGTGGACAACCAACGCGCCGTGTTGTTTGAGGCCGCGATGGGTGAGCTGGTACGCAATACCTGGGACGAACTCGAGCTGCGTGGGCAGGGCCGCCGGCTGTCGAATCCGAGCCAGTCGATCCTGGCGCAGCTGGCGGAATTCCCGGACAACGACTGGTGGGACGACCAGAGGACGCCGGGTGTGGTGGAAACCCGCGATGAGATACTAGTGCTGAGTCTGCGCAGCGCCCTGGTTCAAGTCAAACGCGAGTTCGGTGCGCCGGACGCCGGCGGTTGGCGGTGGGCTGAGGTTCAGAACGCGAATATTCATCATCTGTCGGGCTTCAGGACGCTTTCGGCTCTGGACCTCCCAATCCAAGGCGGGCCGGGGAATCTCAATCCGTCCTCGGGCTCCGGAACCCACGGAGCCAGCTGGCGCATGGTAGTGGAGCTCGGGACAGAGATCGCTGCGTGGACGACGTACCCTGGTGGCCAATCGGGTAATCCGGCGAGTGTGTGGTTCGACAACCGCATTCCGATCTGGGCTGCAGGAGAACTCGAGGAAGTCCTGTTCCCGACAGGCGCTGGACAACTCAGGGGCAATGACGAGGCAGGTAGTATCACGTTGCGACCGGGCGGTTATTGATGACGAAACGTGGCAAGCCACTGCAAGTCACTGCTCTGAAGATCCTGCTGTTGGGCTCGGCGTTCGCGTTGCGGACCGTCGTCACTGGCTGGTGGGCAATCCCGATCCTGGGGGCGACGTGGGGATTGATAGGACCGAACAGGAAGCGCGCACCGTTGCTTGCGGCTGTTTCTGCCGGGTGGGGATGGGTGCTGTTGCTACTGTGGAACGCATGGCAGGGCTCGCTGCTCACTTTGGCAAATCGGGCGGCCGGTGTCATGGGCATGGGCGGCGCCAGCCTGCTGGGGATCACGGTTGCGTTCTCCATGGTTCTCGCATGGGCGGCTGCCGTAGTTGCCGGTGGCATGCGGGTAGGCAGCGGGAAGAAGTGACCACCCTCTGCCTCCGTCGGTCCATCCGGTGAAAGAGATTGAACTCATCCTAGTGCCTTATCACCTGGGGCACGTTGACGCGGGTATGGGTGCGGGACCGGCACAGTTGCTAAGCCACGGAGCCGAAGCTGCTGCGAGTGCTCACGGGCATCGCGTTTCAGTCAGTCTAGTGGAAGCCGCTGATCTGCCCACGCATGAGATTGGTGCGACGATCGCTGTC
>JBDGXD010000607.1:0-2105 GCA_039584755.1 Gemmatimonadota bacterium | reverse complement strand
TGTGACAGAGGCTCTTACCCCTTGTCACAGAGCGTCCAGCGAGCTAAATACCATGCCCCGTGTGGCAAACAGGTAACGGAAGCGCGCTTGGTCGCGCAGACTTTCAGCTCAAAAAGGGGTTGGGTCTGTGTTCTCAGCTGGAATATCCTGCTTAGTCGAACTGTACGGTTGCCCACCGGAGTTGCTCGATGATGAGTGCTTCATCGAGGCCAGGCTCCGCGAGGCAGTAGAGCACGCCCGTGCGACTTTGTTGGAACAATCGACCAAGCGGTTCCACCCCCAGGGTGTGACTGCATTCGCACTGCTGGCTGAATCCCATATCTCGATACACACTTGGCCCGAGCTGCGATACGCGGCCATCGACGTTTTCACGTGTGGCCAGCGCGCCATGCCAGAGCGGGCCTTTCAGTACCTGGTCGAGGCGCTGCAAGCCGGCAGGCATACGGTTCAGCGCGTGGAACGGGGAATGGGATTGGGCAAGGACGCATTGAAGGCCGTGCCGAAATCGCCCGAGGCCGCACAGGCTGTTCCGGTCTGACCGGATCCCACACTAGCCCGAAGCGCATTGCCACTCGAGACCGATTTTTGGGTCACCGACGCCACCACCCCTGGCGCCGGGTATCGCTACCGAGTTTCCAGGGTCCTGGTCTGGAAGCGGACCCGCTTCCAAGATCTGGCCATCGTCGACACTCCAGCCTTTGGCAAAGCGCTCCTACTCGACGGAAACTGGCAATCCTCCGTAGCTGACGAGTTCCTGTACCACGAACCGCTGGTTCACCCGGCCATGCTGTGTCGCGCACAGCCTAGGAAGGTCGCGATCCTGGGAGGCGGCGAAGGCGCCACCCTCAGGGAGGCGCTACGCTGGAAGAGTGTTGACCGGGCCGTCATGGTGGATCTGGACGGCGAGGTGGTAGAAGCCTGCAAACGACACCTTCCCGAGATGCACCGAGGTGCCTTCGAAGACCTCAGGGCCGAATTGGTCATCGGCGATGCAAGAGACTGGCTGGCATCAACTGATGAGAAGTTCGATGTGGTGATATCCGATCTCTCGGAGCCACTGGAACACGGACCGGCCTACGAACTCTTCACCAAAGAGTATTTCCTCAAGGTCCGGGAGATTCTTAACCCCGGGGGCTACCTGGCATTGCAGGCCGGTTCGGTTGCACCGAATGAGATCGGATTGTTTGCCCGGGTGTGCAACACCGTGGCCGCAGTGTTCGAGCACGTGCGTCCCTATGCATCGATGATCCCGAGTTTCGCCGCTCCTTGGGGCTTCGCTCTGGCATCAGCCCAAGGTCCGGACTCGCTTCCCACCCCGAAACAGATCGACCAGAGCCTCGCTGACAACGTGGACGGAACACTGCGCATGCTGGACGGTGTGGCTCTGCATGGGTTGTTTCTGGTCTCGGCGCATGTGAGGCAGGCCATCGCAAGCGAATCGCACGTATACACGCTGAGTGATCCGCCCGTGAGGTGAGTGTACGGATTAGGAGGGGAAGGAGGTGAAGGATGGGAAGCAGAAAAGAAGAAGGCGCCCGGCCTGGGACCACGAAAGCCGGACGCCCAGCCCCCTCCGGGGGCTCGACCGTTTGAGGGCCAGCCTGGAGACTAACCAACCCTCCGGTCTATGTGCACTCTTGTTGGCCGAGGGCGCTACGGACCATGACTCTCAGAGTCGCCCTCAGAGCCACCTTCCTCGACCACGAATGCACTTGAACAGTACCCGGGCCTTTATGAAGACCTGGTGAATAGTTCGTTAAGAACTCGCCATCTTTAGAAACAACAAGCACTTAGACAGCTTGCCCAGGCGCAGTTTCTCTCAAATCATGACCGAGTTCAACCAGGCGCATGTGGTGACCGGCGGAACCGAGTGCCGCATTATCCTCGTCCGGCGTCGCTGTTCCACTCCGCAACGTGTCGCATCAGGGCTGAGCTGCTGTTGTCCGTTCGAGTCCAGCGTCTGCCGCACCCGGGAGAGAAGTTCCGCCAATGTCCACGGTTTGTGCAGAAACGGCACTTCCGCATCGAGGGCAGCACATTCTTCGATGTCAAGCCGCGAGTAGCCGCTGGCGAACATCACTCGAACGTTGTTTCCGGCCGCTCTC
>JBDGXD010000606.1:0-2107 GCA_039584755.1 Gemmatimonadota bacterium | reverse complement strand
CGACCTTCACAGCATCTTCCATCGGATCCTTGAAGGGCACCTCGATTCGGAGCAAGCCGTGCGCGTAGATCGCTTCGGCCTTGTCAGGTTTCACCGGCCAAGCCAAAGCCTGTGTTGACACATACTCGATGTCCCGCGCTGGCGCTGTCAGGTGGACGCTGTCTGGCAGGAGCTTCAGATCGATGGTATCCGTTGGTGCTCCTGGAATGGCGAACTCCACTACCAGCTTGTGTTTCTCCTGGTCAGCATACGCAACTGTTTTGGGCGCAACCTTAATCCGATTTTCCGACATTCTCACAACCTCCTTGGTTGTTTCGTGCAGTTAACCCAATGACCCCGGCGTCGGGCCCAAGTCGACGAGCAGCATCTCGGTGTTCTCTTGTGCCGTTACAGAGACCGAGGGCTCGATCGTGACGCCCGCGCCGTCACCCTGGGTCAGAATGATGTCATGCAGAGTTGCCTCCCCGTAGATGACATGAACCCAGGCGCTCCGCCCCGGCAACAGCTCGTGGATGAGGTGGTGTCCAGGGTCGATAATGCTCGAATAGACGAGGGCGTCCTGAAGGATGCGCAGCGATCCCTTCCGCCCGTCCGGGGACGCAACGACACACAGCAGGTTGTGGCGCTGCGCTCCCGGGAAGCGCTTCTGTTCGTGAACACAATCGAGGCCGAGCTGCGAGGGATGCAGGTAGATCCGGAAGACGTGCGCCCAGTCGGTCAGCGACGGATTCGTCTCCTTGTGGCGGATTCCGCGACCAACGGTCGTGTGCTGGAACTCGCCCGCGTGAACCACACCTGAATCCCCAGTCGAGTCTTCCTGCGCAAGCGCGCCCTTGTATGCGTAGGTGACGATCCCTGCTTCCTCACTTGGATGAGGCGCAGAGACTCCGCCCGGTGGGATCCGTATTTCGCTGAAAGCGGTGAGGATCCCAAAGGCGTCGCTGGGCGAGTGCGGAGGCTTCTGGTGGTAGAAGCTGAGCCAGCTGTCGTACTTCCCGCTGTTGATGTGGCGGCGCTCCGTGTTCCTGCGGAGAGTGATCATCGGTCCACGCCGCTCAGTTGGGAGGGCTGCGGCTGGGCATTCGACTACCGGGCCGCCGCATGACTGCCGGTGCGGCGATGAGCCGCATCGCGTGCTGCAACCCAGTACGTGACGGGGCAGCGCGGGTATACGAGCGAGGCATACATCAGGTCTTCTCCCCGAGGGGATCTTGCAGCCTCGCGTTAGCTGGGCTGCTCCGGCGCGAGTGGTGTGAGGCAAGCAAGCGTCATATCTACGTTAGCAGCCAGTAGCTCCTGCTCCGGAACCACGCTTTTCACGATGTTGTACATCTGCGTTCGGGAGTACTCGGCCTCCTGCGTGTCCGGGTGCACAGCCATGACGCCCTTGTAAAGCTCGAGCGCTTCATGCAAGTCCTTCGTCGCGTAGTGCGCCTCATGCGCCGCCGCATACCGCCGGCCAGCCAATGTAGTTGCTCTGTCTTTGCCCATGTCTTCTTCTCCCTCTCCCCGCGAGCGTTACGCCTCGGGACCACTTGGGTCGAGCGTTGGTTTGATGACGTTCTCTAAGTGTCATGCTGGCAAGTGCCGGGCCGCGGGTGTAACACTAGGAGATTCAAGCAGTTACGCTGGATCCGGGATTCACTTGTTTCTGTGGTTGTCCAAAATGAAGCCTGTTTCCATCACTTTGATCGAGTCGATTGTCAAACCGGGCGGGGGAGTTGAGCTGCGGGTGCGACCGCGTATTCGAACGACTCCGTCAGCCAACCCCAACACTCGGCGCTAGAGAAACGTGCAGGCGCGCTCGCTGGCGACTTCCGCGTGGGATGCGTCGCCGGTAAGAGCGACGCCAAGTGCAGTCAGGCGACGTCGTAGATCTCGGCGACCTCCGTCAAGACCGAGACAGATGAGGCCCGGTAGCTCCGCAGCCCGGGTGGCCAGCAACTGGACATGGTCTCCGATCGTGTCCGGCTCGTCCAGCGGCACAATTAGGATGTCGACCCGCGGCGCGACAGCCTGCAGATACCCGCGGAGACGTGTCGTCGGCTGCATCAGGCCATCGATTCTCGCGAGCCGTTCCTCGCCGAGCAGCGCAAGTTGTTCGATC
>JBDGXD010000605.1:0-2122 GCA_039584755.1 Gemmatimonadota bacterium | reverse complement strand
CGCGTGAGTCCTTCCGGATGTGGAGTCGTATCCTCTGAACTCGGTGCGTCGGCTAGCAAGAAGTTCTCGAACTCCTGGTCGTCATACAGGTCGTTCCCCTCGAAGAAGAACCAGACTATCACACGAGGCTGCCTTGGCAATGCGTCAGCTTTGAGTACACGAAGCTCCTGTAACGTCCCATAGCCGGCAACGCCAAGATTTGCCACCGATCTTTCCAATCTGGATTCCAGCTGTACCGCAACCGTTTGCTGATCCGATACGTACCACCCCTCGACGTAAGAATCTCCTAGCAGTGCGACATCGACTTGCTCCAGCTCCGTCGCATTGCGATAGCCCCACATGTCGTATGTGAAGGTGATCGGTTCGCTCAGCGATCTCGAAAGGCCATATCCTCTCTCTATATCGCTATGGGGACGGCCGGACCACTCGAGATTCGGAATGCGACGGAAGCTCAGCTCGTCGTCAAGCACGAATGCCGACTCATAGTCACGGCCCTCTCCCGCGAGGGTCCTGAAGACGAGCGTCCAGTGAATCATGCGCAACGCCGCCGGCAGCTCGAGGAGAGCTATGATGATCACCAGCGTGAAGCTGGTACCAACTGCTCTCAACAGCATCTGTCGGGGGGTGCGGCTCAGAGACACAACGAAGGCCCACACACCGCAGTAGGTTGCCGTCAGGACCACGACGAGCAGTGTGTCTGTCAACCGGAGCGATCCTGGAACGACTCGGTTGGCAAGGAGAACGACCCAGAACCACAGGAGAACAACCAGCACCAGACACAGTGTGCCCCAGAACAGTCGGACTCGTTCACGTCGCTTACCTTGGCCCACAGACATCTCTCACACCTGCCTCACGAACATGGTCGACGCCTTGCTAGAAGATCGAATATATGAACGGCGCGAGGGCCGCCGCTACAACTGCCTCGGCCTGACAAAACTCCTACCTACCCGCGCGAGCACCGTTCCGGGGTGGGGAGGGGTGGCCGGGGAGGGTGCTGGGCAGACCGGGCGCCGGCGACTCTTGCCGTCTCGTGTACCGGCCCACATGTTCCTCCGTCCCTCAGAGCAGTTCTCACAACCCCTCCGACGGCTCGCGCCGCGGCGGTCAATTGATCGCTAGGTGACTCAGTCTATTTATCCTGGAGCAAGATTGTGGCCGGTGGCCTCACGGCCCCGCCGCCCGACCGACGCCGTTGTGAGATGCCGTAGTAGACGCCGTAGCGTGACGCCGAAGGAGACACCGCAATAAGACGCCAGCCAGACGACGAGACCGCATGGGCTGCCGGAGAAATGCAACCTACACACGGAGGGACTCATGCGACTGCTACGAATTGCAGGATGTGCGCTCGCGATGACCGCGTTGGCCACTGCGTGCAGCGACCAGCCAACGGCATTGGGTGACACAGAAGATGGGGTCATCAGCCTGTCGGAGGCTAGCGCAGCCAGTTCTCATGGTGGGGGCGCTACCGTACACAACCCGGGCGAGGGCCAACCGAACGGCTTCTGCTACTTTGGACCATTCACCGCAGCTCAGGTGAGCGCTGTACGGACACCCAGCGGGAACGGTACGTTGAGCTGCAAATTCGAGGACCTCCCACCGGTTCCCAAGAGCCAGACGATCAAGGGCTTCCGTTGCTCCCTGAGCCTGAACGGCTACAGCATTACAACCGACAGCAAGTTCACCCGTACCCCGTCCGGCAATGGGCAGATGACCTGCCAGTTCAAACCCTAGGTCGAGGTCGCAATGAGAGCCGATCAACTGAACCCGGTGGACGGGCTTCCTCTCATCGATGCGGCGCAGTGTATCATCGAATCGCTAGGTGGGTAGACGCTGTCCAGCTGATGCGATCCACAACAACAGCCCCGAGCGTCGCGCGGCGTTCGGGGCTTGAGTGTGCAGAGTGCAGAGTACAGGGTGCAGAGTACAGAGTAGCTCTGCGTCAATCCGCTTGTTTCAGCGTCCATCAGCGGCTTCACTGTTGCGCCCCTGCGACTCTTGCCGTTTGGTGTACTGGCCCACATGTTCCGCCGTCCCTCAGAGCGCATCTCACAATCCCCTCCGACGGCTCGAGCCGTGGCGGTCGATTGATCGCCAGTTGACTCAGTTTGTTCAAGCTGGAGCA
>JBDGXD010000604.1:0-2139 GCA_039584755.1 Gemmatimonadota bacterium | reverse complement strand
AAGCTCCATCCTGGATATAGAAATACTTGCCGCCGTCATCCCACGGTACATTGTTATATCGGTATCGGGTCAGTCGACGGAACTTGGCGTCCTTGTAGAATGTGTAGCCACCGGCCGTATTGGAGATCAGACTAAAGAAATCCTCGTTGCCCAGATAGTTGATCCATGGATAGGGTGTTTTTGGATCGGTGATGACGTACTCTCTTGCCACATCGTCAAAGTGGCCAAATTTCATTGCAGAATCCTCTTATTCGAGTCAGTTTCTCGATATCGCACGCGGGCAGCGTTGAAGCAGTGTCTGATACGGGATAGGAATCCCTCCCCCAGTGGCAAGTATGGTTCTCCGAAGTGTAGGTGTCCAGCGGTTCGGGTGGGCTTTGCGACGTCCCTTCGGTCAACTTGAATGTGGTGTGTTAGTGGAATGTCTTGCGTAACACGGGTGATCACAGGGCTACACAAGGGATGCTGAAAGAGTTGGGCAACCGAACGAGGCGCGAGGCGTTCACTCGCGCGGCACTGGGTCTACGCTCATGAGCGAGATGGGCTCAAGCTCCCAGACCACGCATCCGCCAGGGGCGAACGGCACAGGTTGTCCACGATTGTATCTTTTGTTGGGTTAGTATTAGGTGCCAAGAATTATCCGCGGCTTCCGCACCACCGTGGCCGGTCTTGTGAGAAGGGTAGCGCGCGGAAGGATACCAACAACAAGGAATCACACATGAAGACGTTGAGAACGATAATGCTAGCACTGGTCCATCTTGTACTCATACTGGGTGCAGCGTCGCCGTCCCACGCGCAAGAGACTGAAGCGCTGTTGCAGGCAGCCGCGCGTGGTGACGCTGACCTGGTGAGGTTGTTCATCGGTACCGGGCAAAGCGTGAACGCTGCTGATAGTGCCGGCAACTCGGTCCTCATGTTCGCGGCGGCAACCGGACAGACCGAGGTAGTGATACTCCTCATCGAGGCCGGGGCGGACGTCAACGCCCCGAACACCGAAGACTGGACGCCCCTCATGATGGCTGCGCTGCGCGGGCATCTCGAAGCTGCCCAAGCCCTGATCAACGGTGGAGCTGAGGTGAGCGCTCGCGCGGACATCGGTATGACGCCGCTAATCATGGCGGCAGCCTCCGGCCAGGCAGCGATGGTCGGCTATCTTCTCGACAATGGTGCCTCGGCCGAGGAGGCAACGCCGGATGGACGTACGGTTCTCATGGCCGCTGCCGAAGGGGGACACGCTGAGTGCGTCAATACCCTGCTGGAAGGTGGTGCCGATCCCAACGTCGAGGCACCCGGTGGATTCACCGCGCTCATCGCCGCGAAGAACAACAGTCACACGACGGTCGCGTGGAGCCTGGTCGACGCAGGCGCGGTGTTTACAGCCAATCCTGGCGTGATGCCGGAGTTGGTATCCAACCCCGAGATGGAGGCACCGGATTCGCTCGATGCCGTTTCTATCGAAGGCTCGCTCGTCATCCAGTTCATCGTGGATGTTGAGGGCAAAGTGGAACCCGAGTCTGTAGAGATCATTGAGTCTCCCCACGAGGGTCTCAACGAATCCGCCAAGCAGGTGTTTCTCGGTGCCGTCTACAAACCGGCGGAGTTCGACGGCAAGCCGGTGCGGACGAGGATTCGCCAGACGATGTCATTCGGAGGGTAGAATAGAGCAGGGAGAGAGGCGGCGGTCCGATTGCGGGCGGCGCCCCATTCGCCGTAGCGACATGCATCAGCTCGCGCAAGCATCTTCTTCCGTAACTCAGCCCAGGGCCGGTCAGGCTAGGCGCTCCCGTAGCACGGGTCGCTCCTCACCGGCGCGACTCCGGCGTGGGAAGAACAGCCAGGCCAGTGCCGCCGCATAGCAGATCGAATCGGCCAGGATCTCGATGCCGTGAGTCCAACGGAGAACCGCCGGGAAGAACGGCGCCTGGATCAGTCCGGCCAAGCCGACCGCGACGAAGTGCCCGATACCCAACGCGACGATCAGTCTGCCCCGTGACTCCCGCCAACCGACGATCACCGGCAGCGATACGAGCAGCAACAGGACACTGCGCAGCAAGAGAACCTTCAGGATCGTCTGCATCGGTGGAACGACCAGGAAGTCGAGCCGTTCGTAGTACGGCGTCACGATCGGTGCGACCATCA
>JBDGXD010000603.1:0-2140 GCA_039584755.1 Gemmatimonadota bacterium | reverse complement strand
ATCTTGGCCATGGGGCAATCCACACTGTATCCACTGCTCTACAATCTCGAGAGCAAGGGCTTGATTCGGAGCAAGTGGCGAGAGGCTCAATCCGGACGACAGAGAAAGTACTACACCCTCACACGCAAGGGCACCGCGCGATTGCGGTTCTACCGCAAACAGTGGAGCGGACTCGTGGGAGCCTTGGAGGGCCTGGGATTGACCGAGTCGGATCACCGCGGGAGCTGACCTCGTGAATGATAGGCTTAGTCCTCACTTCAGGGGTAGCGACATCTCGAGTGTCGCCAGCTTGGCGGCAGCATCAGGACTACCTGTTGTCCTCTGTCAGACTATCATCACGACCGCCGATCGGAGTGAGCAGACGGGCGATAAGCGGTTGGACATTGTCCGTGAGCTAGTGGCCCACTTTGAGGATGGATTGGCTGCGGGTCGTACCGCCGAGGAATTGCTCGACTCGTTTGGCGACGCCAGTGCAGCGGGAGAACTGATGGCTCAGGCAACAACCTTGCAGCGCACCGCCGGACAACGGATGGAACAGATGTGGACTCGCAGCGACCCACCCGCGTATCGACTGTGGAGGAACGTCGTCTATTCAGTGCGCCGGATGTTGCAGAGTCCCGGGTTCACCGCAACCGCAGTCCTGTCGCTCGCCATCGGTATCGGTGCAAACACGGCTGTGTTCAGCCTCGTCAACGCGATCTTGTTGCAGAAGCCACTGCTGCAAGACCCAGAGACACTGGTCGATTTCTATCTGTCGAGTCAGGATTCCAAGTACGATATCTTCTCCTATCCCGATTACGAGGACGTTCGCGACGCAACGGAGGAGGTCTTCTCGGAGATCTCCGCAGTCCAACTCGCTCTGGTACAGGCCGACCGTGACGGCACCATAGAGATGCTCCCTGTTGAGATGGTAACGGGAACCTACTTCTCAATGATAGGTGCCAATCCAAGACTGGGGCGCACACTGCTGCCGGAGGACGATGTCGCACGGGGGGCTCATCCCGTAGCCGTGCTGGGACACTCCCACTGGGTCCGCGCCTTTGGCGCCGACCCGGACATAATCGGCAAGCAGGTCCGGTTGTCGGGTCGACTCTACACCATCGTTGGCGTGGCACCGGAGGATTACGCTGGAAAGCTCCGAGGAATCGTTCCTGCTTTTTTCCTGCCCATGCTGATGCTGAATGAAGTTCAGGCAAGCACGGAAGACGCGCTATCATTACGGGGCAATCACTCACAGTTTGTGCGGGCCCGACTGAAACCTGGAGTGACGTTACAACAAGCTGAGGTCTCGGTTGCGGCCGTAGCAACCGACCTGAAGCAGGAGCAATCCGATTTCTGGGATCCCGACTATCAGATCGACCTGGTTCCAACTGAAGATGTGATCATCTATCCGCCGTTCGATCGTTTCGTTCGAGCTGCCGCATGGTTGCTCACCATCGTGACCGGCTTGGTCCTACTCATCGCCTGCGCCAATCTAGCTGGGTTCCTTCTCGCCCGAGCTACTGACCGGCGTAAGGAGATCGCAGTGCGACTTGCCCTCGGCGCGACCCGTCGTATGCTGATTGGGCAACTACTGACCGAAACTGTCCTGCTCGGTTTGCTCGGTGGGGTTGGTGGTGTGGTACTTGGTGTCACTCTGTTGCGGGCGTTGCTCGCTGCAGACCTGCCCCTGCCGATCCCGGTAGATCTCGACTTGAGTCTGGATGCGACGGTGCTCGGTTATAGCCTCCTCGTCTCTCTTGCGGCCGGGGTACTGTTCGGTTTGGCACCTGCGCTGCAAGCAACACGAGCGGACGTCGCCTCTACGCTCAGGGATGAGACTGCCGGTGGCGGGCGTGCAGGGCGCCTGACACTCAGAAATACGCTGGTAACTGCCCAGGTTGCGATTTCTTTCATGCTGCTGGTCGGTGCCGGTTTGTTTCTTAGAAGCTTCGCTGCAACTCAGGCGACTGATCCAGGATTCGGGCAAGAGCCCGCAGCAATACTGACGATGGCTGCCCCGGCGAACCGCTATTCAGAGGAAGAAGGCCGAGTGTTCGTTCGCACTCTGTTCGAGCGCTTTGGTCAAGTTCCCGGCGTACAAGCAGTCGGTCTGATCAGCAACTTGCACTTGAATACGCTCAGCACTCAGAATATCAGG
>JBDGXD010000602.1:0-2146 GCA_039584755.1 Gemmatimonadota bacterium | reverse complement strand
CGCTCAAGTCCGTTCCGTTCCACCGGTTTCGCCAAGTGTCGGCGATGAGTGAGCCGCCCCACAGGATTTGTACGCCTTGTGCGAATGGCCTGCCCATTATCTGCGGACCCCACGTCGAAATGGGGTGTACCTGCGGTGGCCTTAGGCCATCCTCGGTATGCTCCGCAACAGGGGGTCGTGGGTGGAGCTGCGCTCGCCCACGACGATGCTCGCTCTGCTCCGCATCAAATCCCACCGTCCCGACTAGATAAGTCGATAAAACACAACAACTTAGGCGATGGGCGGTAGCGAATGGCCGCTCATCCTTTATGCTTGTGCGCCAGTAGTGGGCCAAACTTCACGCGCACCCAAAATGTTGCACTTTTCTCGCTTTCCCGCGTCCACTCTGGACGTCTCCCGGAAACAGGCGTATTCATAACAGTTGAATTCGGTACCGAGGAGGCAGCTTGTGGCTGACTTACTGGACCGATTGAAGACTGCACTAGCCGACCGCTACGCGATTGAGCGGGAAGTGGGTAGTGGCGGTATGGCTACCGTCTATCTGGCGCACGATCTCAAGCACGAGCGTCAGGTGGCTCTCAAGGTGCTCCGGCCGGAGCTGGCCGCTGCGCTCGGGTCGAGCCGTTTCCACCAAGAGATCAAGATTGCGGCAAACCTGCACCACCCTCACATCCTGCCGCTCTACGACTCCGGAGAAGCTGACGGATTCTTGTACTACGTCATGCCTTATGAAGGAGGGCAGTCGCTTCGCGAGAAGTTGGCGAGGGAAGGCGAGCTACCCATCGCCGAGGCTGTCCGCATCCTTCGAGATGTCGTCGATGCTCTGACCCACGCACACAAGCACAATGTGGTCCATCGAGACATCAAGCCTGACAACGTGCTGTTGTCCGACCGTCATGCGTTGGTCACCGACTTCGGCGTTGCGAAGGCCGTTGGCGAAGCTACAGGTGCACAGAAACTCACCACCGAGGGCATCGCACTCGGCACACCAGCCTACATGTCGCCTGAACAGGCCGCTGCCGATAAGCACATCGACCACCGGGCCGACATCTACGCCGTGGGGGCCGTGGCATACGAACTGTTGACGGGCAGGCCGCCGTTCACGGGTGCGACACAGCAGGAAGTGTTGGCGGCGCATGTCACGCAGGCGGTGGAGCCTGTAGCGAAACATCGAGAGACAGTGCCGCCGGCGCTTGCACAGTTGGTGATGAAGTGCTTGGAAAAGAAACCCGCCGACAGGTGGCAGACTGCCGAAGAGTTGCTGCCGCAGTTAGAGGCTCTGGCAACGCCGAGCGGGGGGATCACGCCTACGGGCACTTTACCGGTCTCGGCGATCGACTACGAAGCGGTAGCGAGGCGAGCCCATCCAGTCAGAGTCGCTGCGCTCTTTGCACTTGCTGCTGTAGGTGCTCTAGCGATCGTCTACGTCTTGGTCATGCAGCTCGGACTGCCGGATTGGGTGTTCTTCGCCACTGTAGCGGTGTTGGTGGTCGCCCTCCCGGTCTTGCTGCTTACAGGGTTTCATGAGCGAAAGCGGGCATTGGAGCAGACCTCCAGGAGTCGCGTCCCGACACCGACCGGAGTGGAGCGGCACTTCAGGTGGAGCAAAGCCCTGGCCGGCACTGGGATGGCCTTCGCGGCGCTCGCGGTCGGGACCGGTGTCTACATGACGATGCGGGTGCTCGGGATCGGGCCGGTGGGTACGCTAGTCGCGTCGGGAGTGCTGGACCAGCAGGAGCGGCTCCTCCTCACCGACTTCGAGAACGCGACCAACGATTCTCGGATGGGCGAGACGATAACGGAGCTGCTGCGGATAGACCTGGCTCAGTCGCCGATCGTCTCTGTCCTGGAGCCGGGACAGGTTGGCGACGTACTCGAGCGGATGCAACGTGACCGCTTGGCGCCGCTGACTGTGGACCTCGCCCGGGAGGTTGCCGCGCGCGAAGGTTTGAAGGCCTACGTCGCCGGCGACATACGCTCTGTAGGGGAAGGATTCGTCGTCTCAGCTCGCTTGATTGCGGCGGGCACGGGGGACGCGCTGGTCGCGGCGCGTGAGACTGCAGACGGCCCCGGCGAACTGATTGCAGCCGTAGACAAGCTCTCTGCAACCTTGCGCGAGCGGATTGGGGAGTCGCTACGAAGTGTG
>JBDGXD010000601.1:0-2157 GCA_039584755.1 Gemmatimonadota bacterium | reverse complement strand
TTCGGCGCTCTTTACCCTCAGTTCGAAACAGAGAACGCCGCACAGATTGCCACATCATATGGGGGATTGGTATTCATGATGACGACCATTGCCCTGTTGGGGGTCGTGATCGTAATCGAGGCCATTCCCGTCTCCAGCTACTTGCGTGCTGCATTCCAGGGTGAACCAGTGCATGTGAGCGCATGGATGATCGGAGCGTTCGCAGCAGTCGCGGCAATCTGCACGTTGGCCGTCGTCCTACCGCTCAGGATCGGTTTGCGAAGAATGGAGCAGTTCGAGTTCTAGTGTGATACCCCAGACAGCCACACGCAGGCGGACCAGCCTCCACCGACTGCGATGCGGGGACCATCCTACAGTCACGACGAGAAAGGCCGGGGCAGATCTCTCCGCCCCGGCCATGGCGTGGTCCTGCTTTAGACAGAATGCCGGTTACGGTGCGTCTGCAACAGGCACTATCCGATAGGGCACTCCCCAGATATTCGCCCGATAGTCATCGGCTGACTCGGTTGTGAAAGTCTCCGCGTCAATCGCGTCAACCGCTATTCGCGAGCGACCGGTATGGCGCGCATTCCAGCTGAGCTCGTAGTAGGTATCAATGTCGGTCACGACTCTATCCATGAGCAGCCGGACCCAAGCCCTACTGTTCGGCGTAGCGTGGAACAGGTGCAGGAATACGAACGTGTCTGGTTCGTTCCCGTTGTCGATGCTGTTCTCGACCCATGCCTTCACCGTTACCGCATCCTCGGGATGGAGTTGCGGGAGATGGCCCTCAACGTCGAGCATTTCGCTCGGATCTGTGATTTCGAGTCGCAGCTCCTCGTTCACCCACACCTCGACCTTGATGATGTTCACGCTGCGCTCATCTTCGGCAGTCATCATCCACTCCGCCGGGGAGACGCTCACCAGCCTCCAGCGACGACCCTTCGCATCGGCCGCCTCGACCGGAACGCGTCTGAAAGTGGCATGTTGCACCAACTTCTCGTTGAGGTCCTTCTGAGTCGGATTGAACTGATCGTCCGCTGTGATATCCAGTAGGAACTTGCCCTCGAAGACGAGTTCCTTGGTGACCGTGGCTATTCCCTCCTGAGGATCTACGTCCACGGTGATCAGACGTCGGACCGGAAAGCCACGACGCCTACCCCAGATCCTGGGTACCACGACCTCGGCCATCTCGGCTGCTGCCAGAGCCGGGGCGGCACTCTGCGCGCCGTCATTGGCTCCGTCGATTCCGAAATCGTCCGCGAAGAAGCCGGACTCCTCCAACAGTGAGATGATCTCTTCACGGTCTTCCAGTGACGCATTGCCTTCGGGTCCCAGGCTCTGTTCACACGCTGTGAAACCGAGAGCACCGACCAGTAGGAAAGCGGCTCCGCGTTTGCTAAGCATTGTCCCCTCCTTTGATAGGTTCGCTTCCTTCTGCATGGCTAGACGCCTGTGGTGTTCCCGTGTTAACGACGTGATGTGGATCACACACCGGCAACATCATGCGGTAGCGATGCCTGGTCGAGATACTAACGGTTGGTCACTACCAAGTCGGTGATGAGGCGCAGGTGGGTAGCGTGTTTGTGGTCACGGGGAAACGGGTCGGGAAATGTGAGAGTGGCAGTCAATGATTTGGCGGGCTTGCTCCTGCCCCACTGAGCTCAGTCGCCCACCAAAGCTCCGACCGCCGCACCACAATTCGCGCAGAATTTACCGCCGGCAGGAATCGCCTCACTGCAGGAACTGCAGTGGGTGGTTCCGCCCGGACTCACGAGGGGTTTACCACAACTGGAACAGAATGCCGAGTCAACCTCGGGACGGGGGCCGCAGGTTGGACATACTTTGACAGTACCTTCGCGGGCTCGCTGAATTGCCGCCTCAGCTGCATCGTCCTTCGCTCCCTGTGCCCCTGCTGCAGCTTCATCTTCTACCTTGATTGCAGTGAGCGCAACTTTAGCATACCGCAGCTTCAACGCGCTGTAATCCTTGTCCGACAGCTTTCCTGTTGCCCGATCAAACTCGATCTCTTTCAGGGCCAACAGGGCCTGAACCTTGGGGGATTCGGATTCTTCGATGTCAGTGAAGTCGAGATCGTCGATCTGCGAGGAGGCATCGCTATGACCCGCGCCACCTCTTACCAGGGGTTCCAACACCAACGTCAGTGCGGCCACCGCC
>JBDGXD010000600.1:0-3139 GCA_039584755.1 Gemmatimonadota bacterium | reverse complement strand
AGTGAGCTGCGCCCGTTTGCGTTCCGTTATCTCGAGTGCAATGCCGCCCACTCTGGGCTCACCGGCCGGACCTGCCAAGGCGAACTTGGTGTCGCGAAACCAGCGAGTCTCTCCGTCTATGTCAACGCAGATCTCGGCCTCCGCGACTCGGGCGTCGCCTGAAAGGATTGCCGCGTCCGCGGCTTGTACCTTCTGAGCTACCTCCTCGCCCAGGAAATCGCTGCTCTTGCTGCCGACGAACTCATCCAGAGAGATACCATACTGGTCCAGTAGCAACCTGTTGGCATATATGTGCCGTAGGTCTTCTCCTTTGACGTAGGCGCCGGCCGGATTGTTGTCCATGAAGGCGCGAAACTGTTCTTGGCTCGCGGCCAGGATCTGGCCGGTTTCCTTCCGGAGCAGAGCCTCACCGAACAACTGCGAGATGACACTGAGCTGCTCGACAAGATCATCGGTCCACTCCCGTTCGCTATTCATGTCCGAGTAGGAGATCGCCCCGACCACGCTGTCGCCCGCTAGCATCGGAATGAAGAGGGTTGCCTTGAATCCCTGTTCCAGCATGTACTCGCGCTCGACCGCAGCATCCGCGGGAACATCTTCAATACTGTGGACGCGGAGGGTTCTTCCTTCGCTGAGGGCACCAGCAATCCACGGATGTTGGTCGATCTTTACGTGCTTCGGGGGAAGGTGCTCGGCCCTCTGAGCGAAAGCGTGCGTGATCTCCAGCTCCGTTAGTTCGTTCACCGGTCGGACCAGTGCAATACGGTGAATGTCCAACAGCTCACCGATGCGAGCGAATGCGCTCTCTATTGCGCCGTCGATCTCGTCGAACCGCATCAGGGCGAACTTGGCAGTCAGCTCGGTCAGCAATCGTTGGAACCGCAGCTGCTGCTCCAGGGCCAGACGATCCCGTTTGCTTTCGGTGACGTCTTGTACCGTTATCGAGACGCCTACCACGCTGCCGCCGTCGGACATGAGCGGCGAATAACTGGCTCGCCAGTACCGCTCGCGGTCCGGCGCGGCGCGTGTTGCGCCGCTGATCTCCACATCGAGGACCGGCCTGCCGGTGTCGAGGACCTGCCGGTAGATGGGCTCGGTCTTGGGGGCTATCTCAGGAACTACCTCGCGAGTCGTGCGCCCGAGCATCTCTTCTGGAGACATACCGGCAAACTGAGCCAGCCGCTCGTTTACTCGCACATAGCGCAGGTCACGGTCTACCAGGCCCATGCCGAGTGGCGCGGTGCGGTACAGCGTCTCCAGCTCCTGCTGGCGAACGGGATCGGTGCTCGTTTCTCGCGTTGCCGTCATCAGGCTGTCCCCCGGTGCAGTTGACCGTTCAGGGGCCGAGCAAGTTTGTGAGCCTCGACCCTGCAAGATGGCCGGCCGCGAGCGTAACCCTCCGGGTGCCGAAATGTCAACACCGACTGCCGAAATGTGGGCGTAGATGATGATATATCGGCGTCCACAGCCCCGTTGCCGGCGCATGATCGAGCGTGCCCAACGCAAGCAACTGGATGCAAGGCAATCACTTAACCCGGAGCGATCGGGTTGCGTTGCGGCTGGCACCGTGATTGCCATATGCCCAAACCGCAATGGTACGCATCGACATCGAGAGAGAGGGCTCAACGACCGTCGCATTTGTGTCTGGGCGACTGCAAGACGGGGTGGTGGAAGAACTATCCAAAGCATGCGATGGAATCGATAGTCCTTTCGTCTTGGATCTCGCCGAACTGGTTTCGGCAGATGCCGCCGGGATCCGGCTCGTTGCGACACTTCAGGCGTCGGGCGCAGAGGTTCGCGGGCTTTCGCCCTATCTCCAGCTTTTGCTCGACGACGTGGAGAGCTGACAGCCGCGGCACCTACGGCATGTGCGGGCCGATGGCACAGAAAGGGAGAGGAACGATGAGAAGGAACTTGTTGAGAGTAGTCTGCATGACTGCGCTCGACCTCACGTTCTCCAGTCTAACTGGGGTGAGCGAGGCCAGCACTCGTATGAGCTGGGCGTTCGGGGCGTACGGCGAGGTCAAATTAGGTTCCCACTGGCGGCTCCAGCCCGAACTCACCGTTAAGACGCCGGCCGGTGCCTCCAAGATCACGCCGGGAACCGCGGGAAATCCGTTCCAGCCCACGGGCGATCCGCCGATTGACGACGCCATCGCTAACGGTACGGTCACCAGGTCGGCCAACTACCTCACGCTGCCGTTGATCCTCAAGTACGTTGCGGGTCCCGTCGGTTTCGGAGTGGGTGGACAGTTGGGGTACTTGACCGGCGCCGACGACGAGCTGATCAGCGACGTTGACCAGGGGGCGCTGCGACTGAAGCAGAGTGTGAAGGACAGCCTGAACAGCTGGGATGCCGGCTTGGTCGCCAGCCTCGACTTTGCCTTCAAGCCGCAAGCCCAGATGAGGAGTATGCGGCTCAACGCGAAGTTCTACTACGGCTTGCTTGATACGCTCAAGGAGAATCCGGGTGATCCCATTCGCAACTGGATCTTGTTCGTCGGTCTGGACATTCCCGTTGGTGGGTCGGACGCAGCTGCTGAGGCGGGTGGGTGATAGGGCCACGGATGAACGCCGAGCGTTGCGGATGAACGCGGACATAAGAAACGACTGAGAAACGACTGCTGACCGAAGACGGCCGGCTTACAAATACTGAAGAGACACATCAACACGTGAGGTTCACATGAGCAGCTTCAAACGAATCGGCGTTCTCGCAATCGTGCTTGCCATCGCCGTGGTGAGCTATCAGGTCGGCCGCTCCGATCAAGCAGCCGGCATCGAGCGCACCATGGTGCCGTCGCTGTATGCGGCCGATGCCAACACGTACGTCGGAATCGAGCCGGGTACGTTGCTGCCGCAGGGTCAGCAGGTGGCATCCCCCACGGGCGCCGTCGCGGACCGCGAGGTCTATTACCCGGGGACGGAGCCGCTCGCACCCGATGAGATGCGTGTGATCGCGTGCGGTACCGGGATGCCCAATGCTCGGCCGAAACAGGCAGCGGCGTGTTGGCTGGTGGAACTCGGTAACGGCGACAAGTTCCTGTTCGACATCGGCACCGGATCGGCCGAGCGAATCTCGGCGCTCAAGATCCCGTACGACTACCTCGACAAGGTCTTCCTCGGCCACCTCCACTCGGAC
>JBDGXD010000599.1:0-4016 GCA_039584755.1 Gemmatimonadota bacterium | reverse complement strand
GTCAACTGAAACTCCTCACTGCTGCTTCCCTTGCCTCACTGCTGCTGCAGCTCGTACCGATCAATCCCACAATCACGATCCACAATGGTCGCAAACCACTCGGGATCGACTTGGTGACGTGGGCGGTTGCTCGTGGATCCATCTGTCAATTGGTGAAAAGGGCTAGAAAGATACCTGTGCTGCAGTAGATTCAGCGCTACACACGCCGCTGAGACTCGTCATGCGTAGGCGGGAACTGCTCAGGGAGATTGTGGAATGAAACCGCAGAAGCACCTCTTCTTTGTTCACGGGAGAAACGCAAAACCGGAACCTGCGGTTCTCAAGCGCTTGGTGCGGCGGGCACTGAGTGCACGTCTCGAGATGGTCGATCCGAGTGCGGCAGAGGTGTTTGTCGGTTCCGCCGTGAAATTCACGGTTGCCTACTATGGCGACCTCATGAATGAGCTGATGGTCCAGGCCAATCCCGAACTCAGGAAGTCCCTGGTCTGGCGTAAGGACAAATGGTTCGAGCCGCATCAACGTGACGAATCTCATCTCGAACAGCTGTTGCTGCGGGCCAATGGCAAGCACACCGAGCGTGACTTTAAACAGCTCGTGAGTGAATTCAAGAATCCCCGTTTCTTGAAGGAGGTGGCCCGAGTGCTTGGTCCGGTGGGCTCGTTCACCGGGCTGACTAAGTACGCCATCAATCGCCTGTTCCCGGATTTCGGAGCCTACCTCAACAGTAGGATGTGGGCTTCGAATATCAGAGCCCGACTGCAGGGGCGGCTCAAGCGGGCGTTGGCGCGGGGTGATGACATTGCCCTGATATCCCACAGTATGGGCTGCGTCGTATCCTACGACGTGTTGTGGAAGCTCTCGCGCATGGACGAGCATCGAACCGTACGAGATCGCAAGATCAGCCTATGGCTCACGCTTGGCTGTCCACTCGGGGCACGCTCGATTCGTACCGATCTGTACGACGCTTATGAGCCAGATGATGGACTCTATCCCTCTAACATTGTGGATTGGATCAACGTTGCTGCGCATCAAGACTTCGTGACTCACGACGGTACCGTGGCTGATGACTTCCATGAAATGCGGGAACGCCAACTCGTCCGGCGCATCAAGGACCTGCCCCGCATTTACACGTTCTGGGTCGGCTCAAAGGGGTCGAATCCGCACAAGTCCTACGGTTACCTCAACCACCCCACGGTTGCTCGCATATTGGCGAAGTGGATCAACCAGAAGTAGGACGTCCATTTGGAGTCATCGTGGTCTTTGCGACGCAGATGCTGGGAGATGGATATCGAGAGTAGGGCTACTTTGTGTGCTCCTGCCTGGTGCCTGCCACTCTTGGCAGTTGCTGGCTAAGCGACGAGTAACGCGCTGCGCTAGCTAGCTCTGTATCTCTACGGCGAACTCCCGCCCAAACCGGTCCGTTGCCTCAACGTGGATCCTGGCAGTATCCCGCGCCGTCGGTGAATAGAACAGATGGTTGGTAGGATACGGTTCGACCCAGGGGCGTCGTGTTGGCAAGTCTGGTCCCGAGTGTAGCTCGTGGCTGAGTGGGTCAAGGCCCACTCTGCGAGACATCGCTCCCCGCCGTTCACCATCTTCGTACCACACTACCTCCCAGGTTGGATCCCAACCCCAAACGTTGGCAACGATTTCATCCGGTGCGTTGGGATCAGACCCACGGGGGTAGACGCGCAGTTGATGATCGAGCCCATGACCGGTGCTCTTGTAGCGCCACGTCACTTCCGCTCCACGTATGTCGTAGACGCTGTAGCCGGAGGGCGTGCCGTCACCGCAAATGGGACCGCTCCACCAGGCACCGCAGACGGCACCATTTACGTGTTCGTGTACACCATGCTCGAAAACGTGTTCGCTTTCATGTGTGTGGCCTGTCAGTATATGAACCTCAACAGGCTCGAGGAGCTGGTATAGCGCTTGGCGGTTTGTGACGGCCATCGAACTGCTCGGATTTCGGTCCCCAACTCGAACGTGGCGCGAACCCAAGACGGGGATATGAGCAGCAACGATCACTGTTCTTCCGTGTTCCACTCTAGATCTGCTGCGAGCCAATGGAGCTGATCTGCGTCAACGTAACCGAGGTAGCCTGCCCCATACCAGAACACGTCATCCAGCACCACGTAGTGAACTTCACCACGGTTGAAGGAGTAGTAGCGCGGTCCAAAGTGTTCGGAGAATGTTGCAGTTGAGTCCTCATCCGTTCTGGCACTGTAGTCCATGTCGTGATTACCAACTACCTGAAAGAAGGGAATGCCGATATTGGCTACGGCACGCTCGTACTCCGGATAAAGCTCGAGGTGATCGTACATGATGTCGCCACAGGACACACCGACTACGGACCTGCCCTCGAGAGATCGCACGACGCTCTGGATGTCGGGGGTGGTCTGCTCGTGATACCAAGTCATCTCATCGCTATCTTGAGTTTGGATGTCCGCCAACAGCAACAGTGTGTGGTGTTCGTCGCTCTGGTCCAGCTCGTCCAAGTCGAACTCCGCGGTCATCTCTCCATTGGCGCGAGCTTGGATCGGTTTGTACAGGCGCGCTGTGCCCGTCGCGTTCAAGGGAACTTCGTATCCCGCTGGCAGTGAGATCGATACGAACTCGCGATCAGTAGTGCTGGTCAATTCGAACTGTCCATCCGATCCGGTATCTACGACATTGAAGCCGTCGGTAACGGGAACACTGGAAAGACCGCGACCGCTAGACCTGACTTGGCCCTGAATGCGGACTGGCCGCCCGGCAGCTGTTACCTGCCGGTACGGTGCGTACGGTTCGGCGACGAGCAGCTCGGGTAGAGCGAGAGCCGCAGCTCCCACGGTTGCGCCTTTGAGAAAGGAACGGCGATCGAGCGCTGTGCCTGTGCGACGGCATTGGCCACGAGATTTGTCATGCATGTGTTACTCCGAACTGTAGATCCGCTGGCACAATGGAGTATGCCAGCTCAACAAACGAAAGTGAAGGAACGCAGTGGGACTGTATCAGTGCCGTATCGTCACTTGTCGTCAACAATACCGTCTCTGAGATCATTACGGCCGAGGACCGATATCGTATAGCACCCATTGATCACGGGTTCGTACATAAAGCGGCAAGATCCGGGGACTTCCTGTGCCGCCATTGTCTCCCAACCCAACGCGAACTGTACACAATCATCATTGAGACACACGAACTGATACTCACTGGGCCACTCAGTAAAGGGCGTTTGGGGTACGCTCCACTTCTTCAACCGCTCGTCGCAATAGGGGCAGCGCAGCGTGTCCCCTACAGAGCCCTTTCTCTCAATGATCTCCTCTTTGCTGTATGGGCAGCGCACCGACGCTCCTTGGGGAGACTGAGGTCCGTCTCCTGGTTTCCCCAGCTTGTCTGCATATACCGCGTACGCGGTACCATCGGTAGCACTCAGCTCGTGGCTTCGCTCTCGCACCAACACTCGCGGTCGAGCAAACTCTTCCACAACATAGAAGGTATCCCGGACTCGTTTCAGGCGGGCCTCAGCGGTTGACTGGCGCCATAGCTTCACGTAGCAATTTGACAGAACCACGATAAAGACACCACCGGCCCTGAGAATTCTGGCAACTTCGGCAAACACGTCGTCCATCTGAGCAACAGCCTCAATTGGCGCCGCGCATAGAACTGCATCCATTGTCTCATCGTTCAGTGGTAGCGCCGGGATCTGGCTCAAGTCATGGATCAGGTATTCATCCAGCGAAGTATTCTGGTTCAGCGCAATCTCATCTACTCCCAGCCCTACAACCTTGGAGGGGTGGAGGCCATCAGGAACGTGTGAATCACGACCCGCACCCAATTCGAGTACGGCGGGCCGGTCCGTGCGAACGAGCCGAGCGACGATCTCCTTGATTGCGGAGGGCGCGAGTAACCCAGCGCGATCCGCCAGATGGGTCTCTGTGTAGACGAAGCCCTCTTGCGTCTCATCAATGTATGAAATAGTGCTCAAGCGAGATTCTCTCCTTGATGGTTCGCAAGCTGCCGGTCAGTTGTTGGCG
>JBDGXD010000598.1:0-2168 GCA_039584755.1 Gemmatimonadota bacterium | reverse complement strand
AGATTGGCCTTAACCGTGCGAGCAGCACCAGCCGCCTCGGCTCGCTCCAAGGCTGCCGGCGAAGCGTCGGCTACAGTGACGTCGAAGTCGGGATCGGGTGCCAGGTCGGCCACGATCGCGCTGCCTACTCTTCCTGCACCTAGGATTACCGTCTTCACCAGACTCCTCCAGGCATGTGGGATGATTCTCGCCTCGAATCCGTCTCACCTGACATCGAGTAGCTCTACGTCGAAAACCAGAGTTGCGTTACGAGGTATGACCGGTGGGAAGCCACGCCTTCCGTAGGCGAGGTCCGGCGGGAGAACGAGCTTACGCTTACCGCCGACCCTCATTCCGAGAATACCCTCATCCCATCCATCTATCATTTCACCATTTCCCAGAGTGAAGGACTCTGGCCGTCCGTTGTTGACGCTACTATCGAACATCGATCCATCGGCGAGCCAGCCGGTGTAGTGCACAACCACGATCTTACCAGCTACCGCTTCTTCTCCCTCCCCTAGCACCAAGTCCTGAAAGGCCAAGCCCGATGGCGATTCCGTCATGACTGCCATGTCGATCTCCAGTTCCTCTGCAAACTGCACTGCCCTTTCGGTCTCAGAACCACAGGCCAGCACACTCGCAACAGTCACAGCCAAACTGGTCCTTCGCATTGGTCTCTCCTCGCGTACCGTGCAACGAGCTTGACGGTCAGATTGTTCTGCGCAAACTTGTCCCTTCGCGCAACATACCCAAACAACGGGAAATCGCCATGTCCCTCCTCCATCGGTCCGTGTTCGCCGTCATCGCCGTTGCCCTGCTCATGCCCACTGGAACATCGGGCCAGGGAGCACCCGGTTTCGACATCTTTCTCCTCTCCATACGTGAGAGAAACGGCGTACTCGAATTCGGGAAGGCGGCCAACATAACCGACCGTGACGGGTACGACAATCAACCCTCGTTCACACCGGACGGTCGTGGCATTCTCTACACCTCGAACCGAGAGGCACAGACCGATATCTATCGTTACTATGTCAGAACAGGTGCTACGCGCCAGGTTACGAAAACCAATCCGGAAAGCGAGTACTCAGCCGCGGTGGTTCCGTCCGGTGACGCGTTTTCGGTGGTCCGCGTGGAGTCTGACTCCACTCAGCGGCTGTGGCAGTTCGGGATGGATGGTGGTAGTCAACGGGTGATACTCACTCAGGTCAAGCCCGTTGGATACTATGCTTGGGGAGACGACCACACTCTCGGTCTTTTCGTGTTGCCTGACTCAACCACTCCGCTCTCAACCCTGCGACTTGCCGACACACGGTCGGGTCGGGCTACCATCATTGCCTACAATGTGGGGCGGTCAGTGCACAAGATTCCCAATCAAAACGCTATCAGCTTCACCCATCGAGTGCCGCAATTGTGGATCAAGCAAGTGGATCTGGATACGGGAGCGGTGAGACCGATGATTCAGTTGCTGGAGGGCAACGAGTTCTACGCATGGCTTCCTGACGGAACGGCCCTTACCGCGCAAGGTTCCAAACTGTTCCGGTGGAACCCGACCAGCGACGCCGGCTGGGAAGAGACTGCGGATCTCGCGGACGCGGGGATCGACGGCATTTCGAGGCTCGCCACCAGTCCGGAGGGAGACTGGCTGGCCGTTGTGGGATTGCGGAGTACTGGGGGCCGTTAGGACGAAAAGAGCAGCGGCGTGGCAAACCGTACCACCCAGTTGCCGCCGGAGATCATAGAACCTCTTTGAGACCTCCGAGCAACCGCTCGATCCGGGCCGGATCTGCGTTTGTCCCCATCAGGCCCACTCGCCAGGTCTTCCCCATCAGCGGCCCGAAGCCACCCGCGATCTCGATCCCTCGCTCCAACAATGCACCGCGCACGCGGGCGTCTTCTACACCTTCAGGAATGTTGATGACATTCAACATCGGCAGACGGTGAGAGTCCGGCGTGAACAACGTGAGGCCAATGCTCTTCAAACCCTCCACGAGAACCGTGTGCGCCTGGCGGTGACGCTCCCACCGCGTCTCCAATCCCTCCTCCAGTGCCAGTCGAAGTGCCTCGTGAAAGGCAAAGATGCTGGAGACGGGCGCAGTGTGGTGGAACGCTCGCTGCTTCGCACCACCTGCCTCACCCCAATACTTGAAGAGGAGATTGAGATCCATATACCAGGTGCTTGGCTTTGATTT
>JBDGXD010000597.1:0-2173 GCA_039584755.1 Gemmatimonadota bacterium | reverse complement strand
GGTCGACTTCCGTAAGTACATCATGCCCATGCGGCCGTTCACGATCGCCGGCCGACTGCTGCATTACGGCCGGTACGGCAGGGACGCAGAGGATTACAGGCTGCAGCCGTTATCGATGGGGTTCCCCGGCATAGTTAGAGGGTATGACATCAACTCGTTCAGCAGTTTCGAGTGCGCCTCGAACGGGAGGACCACGACGTCTGGCACCATCACTTGCGATCCCTACGAACAGCTGTTGGGGTCCAAGATGATCGTCGCCAACCTGGAAGTGCGGTTCCCCCCGTTGGGCCTGCTAGGTTTGGGCGACGGGTTCTTTGGGTTCCTACCGCTCGAGATGGGCTTCTTTGTGGACGGTGGAATCGCTTGGGGCAGTGACAACTACCGGTTCGACACACCCGATTTCGACGAGCGAGCATTTTTCCTGGGTGGCGACCGCAGGGCCGTATGGAGCGCCGGCGCGACTTTCCGGTTCAACATGTTCAACTACTTCATCCTTGGCCTAGACCTGGTGAAGCCGTTCCAGCGACCCGACAAGGGATGGTACGTGCAGTTCAATATGATTCCGGGATTCTAGCGGGAATGCAGAACTCAGAATGTAGAATGTAGAACGCAGAGGTAATCCTTAGCTGTTCTACATTCTACATTCTACATTCTACATTCTGCGGTTCTACATTCTCTTTTGGAGCACTCGCTCCACCAACTTCTTCGCCGCCAGCACCGGCGATTCGTCGTTTTCACTCGCCTCGCTGAATATCTCGCCCAGTGTGTCTTCGATGCGTCCGATCCGATTCCTGACTTCCTCCTCCGTCACGTTCCCCGAGTCGAGTGCGGGTAAGGCGATCGCTCCGCCGGCATTGATCACGTAGTCCGGCACATACAGGATCCCGCGTTCGTGCAACAGAGTTGCGTCCTCCACCCGCTCGAGCTGGTTGTTGGCCGCGCCGGCGACGATGCGACAGTGCAGTTGAGGAATCGTCTCACGATTGAGCGTCGCTCCCACCGCACATGGTGCAAACACGTCGCAGGTTCGCGCATATGCCAGGTGGGGTTCTACCGCCTCGCCATCGAGTTCCGCTGCCACGCGGCGAGCCAACGCCTCATCGAGGTCACAGACCATGATCTCGGCTCCGGCCTCGCGCAGCATACGAGCCAATGGCTCACCCACGTCACCCACGCCCTGTAACAGCACAGTGCGGCCACTCAAGTCGTCCGTGCTGAACACGAACCGCACGGCGGCTTTTATGCCTACGAATACGCCGCGTGCCGTGTAGGGACCGGGATCCACAGCGCGTTTGGCCTCACTGCGCGATCCATGTACCCAGCGGGTCTCTTCGGCCATCAAGGCCATGTCCTCGGGTGTGGTGCCGAGGTCCTCCCCAGCGGCGTAGCTACCATTGAGTGACTCTATCAGTCGCCCGAAACGCCGTAGCAGACCTTCCTTCACCGGCGGGTCCATCGGACCGGGTATGGCAAGCACCGATTTCCCCCCTCCCAATTCGTAACCGATCGCCGCCCACTTGTATGTCATGCCCTCGGCCAGACGCATTGCGTCGATCAACCCGTCCTCCGGCGTCTCGTACACGCGCATGCGACAACCACCGGTGGGCCGGCCCAACACGGAGCTGTGAATTGCAATGAACATCCACGTGCCCGTTGGTTGGTCGAACGAGACTACTACTGATTCCCCGGACCAGTTCTTGATTATGTCTTTCATGGCGCGAAAGATAGAGAAGATGGTATACGTGGGATAGTAGGCCGCTGGACACCAGCGGTCGTCCTCACCTACACTTGGTCAATGCCCGTCAGCCTGCCTTCTCCCTGCACCGTCGTGATCGCGCTACGCGCCGTGACGGAGGCACTCAGCGGAACTGCGTCCCTGACCGTTCCGATCACCGTGCCGGCAATCGTCCAACAGGCAGCTCAGCCCGACTCGCAAGCGATCGCAAAAGGAGTGCGAGCCGCTCAGTCTCGCTTCGAGCGGATCCACCGCAGCGCTCTGCCGTATAGCTCGAGAACGGGAGGGAGCCGCTGCGATGTGCGCGTGGGACGGTTCTGCTATTGGCACGACGATGACGACTCGTGGCTCCAACATGACGAGAGCGAGAAGGTGGTCCGCGAAAGGGAACGGTTGATGCAGTTTCTCGACTCGGCCCAGACCGTGTTGCCGGGAGAC
>JBDGXD010000596.1:0-4036 GCA_039584755.1 Gemmatimonadota bacterium | reverse complement strand
ATGCCAGGATTGCATGAACACAAAAATCAGCCATCCACTTTCGCCCAAAACCTCCTCCGAGATAGGTGGGATGGATCGTAATCTCTGAGGCGGGAAGATGTGTGATCTCTTGTGCAGCACGCAACACACGCGCAGCCCACTGAGTTGGCACCCAGATCTCGCAACTATCGGCCATCACATGAGCAGTGCAGTTCATTGGTTCCAGAGCCGCATGGTCCAGGTACGGAACCTCGAATGCGCCATCTATTTTGATGGCAGCACGTCTCATCGCCGACTGAGCGTTACCTACTGACTGTCCCCTGATTCCTGGATTATCCATCTCCTTTGCCAATCTTCTGCTAATACCCTCAGAGTCCAAGTCCTCCATACCGCTGGGGTTCGTGAACTGAACGTCGAGCGAATCGAGCGCTCGTTTCGCATCCCACCAACTCCCGGCGACCACGGCCACGCCGTTCGGTATCGGGACGACGGCTTCGGCTTTAGTGTCCTCTACACTCAGGGACCTGAGGTCGCTTACTTCCCCTCCAAAGACCGGAGATTGGAGAACCGCCGCATACACCATGTTGGGAACTACAACGTCAATGCCAAAAGTCGAGCCACCTTCGATATGAGCAGGTGCATCAAGTCGCTGTAATGACTGACCGATGATTCTGAACTCCGCTGGATCCTTCAGCTTTGGGGCTCTCGGTATCGGAAAGGCACTCGCTGCAGCAGCCAGCTCCCCATATGTGACGGTGCCCTTGGTTGGATGTGAAATCGTGCTGTTGAGTGCTGTCAGACTGGCGGAGTCGACTCCCCACATCTGACCACATGCTGCAATCAACATCCACTTGGCCGCGGCTCCAACCCTCCTCATCGGCTCAAATCCAACCCTCATGCACATGCTGTCGGCGGTTCCGTAGTCGCCATCGAGCGACATGACATGGTCTTGTATCTCGGGTCGAAATTCGACTCGTATTCGCTCCCAATCTGCTTCCAGCTCCTCTGCAACAATCATCGGCAATGTTGTCGACACACCCTGCCCCATCTCATTCTTCACTACTATGATCGTGATCTCATTGTCCGGTGAGATATTGAGCCACATGAACGGCTCAAGCCTAAACCTTCGCCACCGACCGCATCCGCCACCCATAGTCACTCCGAGGGTCAACCCGGCAACACCTGACAGAGTGGCCTTTATGAGCGTCCGACGATCCACTTGAAGCTCCATAGGTCACTCCGATTGCGTCGCATGTTGGGTGCAGGATCGAATCGCCGACCGGATCCTCTGATAAGTACCACAGCGACAGAGTGTGGTCATGTTCTCAGCAACGTCTTGGTCAGAAGGATCGGGATTATTGGAAAGAAGGGCATATGCCGAGACAATCTGACCCGGCTGGCAGTAACCACATTGGCTCACCTGCTCGAGGATCCACGCCTTCTTGATTGCTTTCCCGAGTACATCGTTGAGACCCTCTATGGTGACGACTTGCCCACCATCCGCAGATGTCGCCGGAATTGAACACGACGACGTAACCGCTCCGTCAAGCAGAACCTTGCAGGTTCCGCAGAGACCCATGCCACAGCCGTACTTTGCTCCGCTGAGGCCGAGGTCCTCTCGCAAGACCCATAGGAGAGGCTTCTGGGGATCCACGTCCACTGTATGGGAACGCCCGTTAACCGTGATCTGCACAGCACCTCCTGAAGAACAGGCTGTTGGTTCTCGAACACTCCAATCTCTAACCCCTCCCACTCGCCTGTGTCCGACTAGACAGTAACTTGTGTTTCTCTGATCGCGCGGTGCAAGGGATGTACCGCGAGAAGCCTCGGTATAGGTGATCCAGATTGCGGGGTCCTGGGTGGTATTATCGTCGCATCTAGCGATCAATTGACCGCCACGGCGCGAGCCGTCGGAGGGGATTTGTGGTACAACTCTGAGGGCGCGCACAACATGTGGTGCGCAACCACTCGCGGCAAGAGTCGCAGAGACGCAACAGTGAAGCCGCGGATGGACGCGGAAACAAGCGGATGAACACTGATCTACCCGGTACTCTGCACTCTGTACTCTGCACTCTGTACTCTGTACTCTGTACTCTGCACCCTGCACTCTGCACCCTGTACTCTGTACTCTATCCGAAGCCCCGAACGCCACGAGACGCTCGGGGCTGTTTTGCACCACCCTATTCTAGTTTCTCTGCGGGCCGTTCAAGAATGTCACGCCCCAGGGCTGGCCTCCTATGAACTCCGTTGCCAACACGGTGCGATTGACCACGTCGATCAGGGTGGCCTCTCCTGAGAAGTTGTTCGTGACCATGGCTAGGTGGCCGTTCGTGCTGACACCGATCCGCCGTGGACCTCCGGGAACATCGATGGTTGCGACCACCGACAAGGTCCGCGTGTCGATCACGGTTACCAAGTCAGAGGCAGCATGGACCACGTAGGCTTCCTTCCCGTTCGATGGGATGGCGACACCATTCGGGCCGTCAGCCACGGGAATCGTGGCCGTCATGGCAAGCTGCCGCGTGTCGATCACTACCACCGTCGCCGCATTTGCCGATGTGCCAAGAACGAACCGGCCATTCTGTGTCAATGCCAATTCACCTACGCCTGGCATTCCTGTTTCAATGGTCGCCACCAGCTCGAGACTCTGGGTGTCAATCACATGTATCCGTCCAGAACCTTGACTCGACACGAACACCTGGCGTCCGCCGGGACCCATGGCGATCCCGTTCACGAAATCGTCGGCGTCGGTGAGAGGGATGGTGGCCAGGACGGTCAGCGTATTGGCATCGACCGCCGTCACGAAATGCCCGGCGAAGTTCGTGACGAAGATCCGATGCCCGCTCGGGGTCAGAGCCACATCTAGCGGACCCGAACCCGGAATCAGAGCCACGTTTTCGACAACGGAGTTGGTAGACAAGTCGACCTTGCTCAGCCCTGCAGGACCGCGCTCAACCACATAAGCGAACTGTCCATTGGGGGCGATTGCGATGTTGGGCGCGCTAGACGCTGCAACAGGAATCTGTGCGACCTGCGTCATCGTTTGCACGTCCACCACCGATACGAACGGAGCGAAATGCCCCACGTAGGCATACTCACCCCCCGGAGCCCTGGAGACCAAAAGCGCCAGGTCATCGAGCTCTCCGTCGTCTACGCTCGTCTCCCCCAGACCCACGAGTCCGTTACGAAAGGCGAAGATGGCGAAGCCGTCTACTGCGTTACCCCGGGTTTCGGCGCTCGTGGGAAGCGTGATCCCCCACTCATCCTCGAATCCCCCGAAATCCAGTGGTTGGTACTCCTCCGGCTCCAGACTCCACAGGATCAGCGCGTTGGCGTATTTCTGTCCGAAGATGTCGACGTCATCGATCTTGAAGAGGGTGAGCCTATCGTTCTCGGGCATGGGGCTACAGTCGGAGGGATCATCCTTATTAACGAAAAAGGCCGGTAGTCCGATTAGATCGATAAACATCCCATCCCACACCTTGCCGCCCACGGGGAACGGGAACGCGGTCAGGGCACAGTCCACGGACACGTAATAGTCGTCAGTTGTGACTCCCAGCCACAACTCTCGCCCGTCGACGTAGAGCCCGATCTCTTCGTCTTCGATGAACAACTTCGTGGCCTCGATCGACCCGCTCAGGTACGGCACGGTCTCCGTGCCGCTGATGAAGGCGACGAAGCGCTCCTCCTCGTCATACCAGTAGTAGGTCCTGATCCCGAACTGGTGGGGGTTGAGTGGGAAATAGTCGGACAGCCAGTGCGCGTTGCGAGGTGCCGCATTCGACTGGAGTATCCCTACCGATTCCAACTCGTCCGGGCCCACGGACCCATCGTTCGTGCACTGCGTGACCGATCCAAGTAGCAGGATGATGATGGACAGCACGAGGATCCTCGTGATGCTCTTCATGGGTAACCGCCTTCGCCGATGTCAGGGGTGCCTGAGACCCCTAGTGGCAGGTGTGCGAGGGGAGCCCGGTGGAGAGATGCGGAGTCGTGGCGTGCCATCGGCGCGTGCACGTCAACCTCCGGTGGAGCCCCGGCAAGACTCGGCCGCGGG
>JBDGXD010000595.1:0-2189 GCA_039584755.1 Gemmatimonadota bacterium | reverse complement strand
TGATGTCGTCAGGTGCGATCATCCCCGCTCGCGCACCCGCTTCAATCGACATGTTGCACACAGTCATGCGGCCTTCCATCGTCAGGCCCCGTATGCAGTCACCTGTGTACTCAATCACGTGCCCGGCCGCTCCGGACACTCCAATCTCTCCGATGATGAAGAGTATCAGGTCCTTTGGAGTCACCCCACTTGGCAACGACCCCTCCACACGCAGCTCCATCGTCTTCGGGTGGTGTTGGCGGATGCACTGCGTTGCCAGCACGTGCTCTACTTCGCTCGTCCCGATCCCGAACGCGAATGATCCGAATGCACCGTGCGTGGCCGTATGGCTGTCACCGCAGACAATGATCATTCCCGGCTGCGTGTAGCCGTGCTCGGGCCCGATCACATGCACGATTCCGTTACTCGGTGACTGCCGATCGTGCAGTTTCACACCAAAGGTTCGTGCGTTGCGATCGAGTGCCTTCACTTGGGCTGCAGCTTCCTTGTGGGTGATCGGCAAACTACGGTCCGTGGTAGGAATGATGTGGTCTACCGTGGCCACCGTTGCTTCGGGTCTGCGCACGACTCGCCCGGCGGACCGCAGCCCCGCGAACGCCTGAGGTGACGTGACTTCATGTACCAGATGCAGGTCGACGTAGAGAAGCGTCTGTCCCTGAGGCTCTTCGAGAACCACGTGCCGATCCCAGATCTTTCCGAACATTGTGCGCGCCATCAGTCATCCTCGTTCGGACGAGAGAACGCGGAGACGGCAGTATGTATGTCATCTGAGTCACCTGTGGCCACTGTGGCGCAGGCGTCCGCCGTCAATCGCGCGAACTCCTGTGTGCCGACACATTTCCCTGAGTCGCTGCGGATGTCTGCTGTGCGGTAACCCGCTGCCAACACGACCTCCACAGCCCCTTCTACGGTCTCCGCCTCTTGTCTCAACCCGTAGCTGTGCCGCAGCATCAGCGCGATCGATGCGATCATTCCAATCGGATTCACCCAGTCGGTTCCGGCAATGTCGGGAGCCGAACCGTGAACCGGTTCGTAAAGATCTGTGTGCCCGCCTATACTCGCCGAACTCAGCAGGCCAATAGACCCCGCAAGAGACGCAGCCTCGTCACTCAGGATGTCCCCGAACAGATTCGGGGTCAGGAGCACGTCAAATGCACTCGGACGGAACACGAGTTCCATCGCTGCGCGGTCCACGAGCATGTGGCGACAAGTGACTTTGGGATACGACTTGGCAACTTCGTCCACGACCGATCGCCAGAGTCGCGAGACGGCGAGCACGTTGGCTTTGTCGATCGACACAACTTCACCACGCCGGCTCGCGGCCAATTCGAAGGCAACCTTTGCAATCCGACGAACCTCCGCAGCCGTGTATTCCATGGTGTTGGCGGCTCGTCCGGATCCAGCATCTTCTTCTGAGGCGCCGTAGTAGATTCCGCCTGCCAACTCGCGCACGAAGACCAAGTCGGTATCGCGGACTATCTCTCCGCGCAGTGGCGATCTGTCCGCCAAGTGTTTGGAGACCGTGACCGGCCGTAGGTTGGCATAGCACCCGAGTTCTCTCCGAAGACGAAGCAATCCGGCCTCCGGTCGGAGCGTTGGATGCGCGTTGTCTCCTTCAGGGTGACCGACGGCACCCAAGAGGACCGCCTGCGCATCGAGGCACGCGTCGCGTGTCTCCGCCGGCAGTGGATCGCCGCACGACGTGGCAGCGGCCCAACCTATTGGATGTCTGGTGACCACTAGCCGGTGACCAAATCGTTGTACAGTGGCTTCGAGTACTGTGAGCCCGGCCGCCACGACCTCTGGTCCGACGCCGTCACCGGGAAGCACAGCGATATCAAGCCGCATGTTCGGCCTTTCTGCCATCCACGACTATCGCTATCAGATCTTCGTCGAGTACGTACTTGTTGCGATCCGCGACATCGATCATTTGTCGGTAAACCCGTTGTAGTTCCGCGGTGTCCAACACAAATCCGAGATCCCCGCACCGCTTGGCCACGGCGTGGCGACCGGAGTGCTTTCCCAACACGAGCCGTGACTCCGGCACCCCCACCGACTCCGGACGCATGATCTCATATGTGGTGTGATGCCGGATCATGCCCGCTTGGTGAATACCGGCTTCGTGTGCAAAGGCGTTCTTGCCAACGATCGCCTTGTTCGGCTGTGGCTGGATGCCCGTTATGGCCGTC
>JBDGXD010000594.1:0-2192 GCA_039584755.1 Gemmatimonadota bacterium | reverse complement strand
TCCCCAAATAGTGATTCCTTCGATCTCCGAGAGACCGTCTTGCAGCATGCCCAACAGGGTGAGCTCATGGCTGTGAATGTTCTTCACACCCTTCCCTTCTATCCAATCCAGACCGGCCGACAGCCCGGCGATGCCCGCCAGGTTGAGGGTGCCTGCCTCGAGTCGGTAGGGATACTCCTCTAGGTGGTACGGATGTGCACTGCGGACGCCAGTGCCGCCGTAGATGGTGCCCCTGATCTCGGCGTCGTCAGCGACACAAATACCACCGGTACCAGTAGGTGCAAACAGTCCCTTGTGACCGGTGAACGAGAGAAAGCTGATGTTGCACTTGGCCATGTCGATCTGCAGCACACCTGCAGTCTGAGCCGAGTCTACCGCTAGTAGAACTCCTTCTTCCTTGCAGACCTTGCCAATCGCTTCCAGATCCTGCACTACACCGGTCACGTTCGATGCGTGATTGACAATCACAAGCGCGGTGTTGGACTTGATCGCCTTGCGAATGTCCTCCGGATCGAGATAGCCCTCTTCATCTGGATCCACGAAGGTAGCCTCGGCTCCGTCCCTCACCTTGTGGTTCACCGGTCGGATGACGGAGTTGTGCTCGAGCTTGGTGGTGACCACATGGTCTCCAGAGCCAACCAGGCCATTGATGATGAGATTGAGACTCATCGTGGCATTCAGAGTGTACACGAGGCGGTTGGGATCCTTTTGTATGCCGGAGTCCACGAGGCTCTTATTGAAGAAGTTCGAGAGTCGTGTACGCGTTCCGTGAATCATCTCCTCGGCGTGAAGGGCAAGATCGCAACCCGTACGACCGGGGTTTACACCGTTCTTGATATAGAATTCCCGCACCGTGTCGTGCACGACATCCGGTTTCGGGAAGCTGGTAGCTGCATTGTCAAAGTAGATGAGCTCTTCCATCGATACCCCTGAACAGTCGGTTTCCACGTACCACAAATTTAGCGTCTCCGCGAAAGGGTGAGCTGCGTATGAACAGATCTTCACAATGGGTTTGGTTCGGCCCGATATATTGAGTGTTGCCTTGCTGTTGGCTAGCGCCCTCGGCCCTCCGCTAGGAGCTTGCGGCGGTCAGCAGCCGGCAAACCGCAGTAACAGTAGCGACAGAATTCGACCTAACAGGAGCTTCATATGCTCAGACGGGTGATTCCCCTCGCAGCAGCGTTCGCATTTCTCGTCAGTTCTCAGGGTCTGGCCCAGATGACACCGTGGTACCAATGGACCCTGCTTTCACCCGACGTGATGGACGAGATCATAGGAGAGACTTCGGGTGAGACCGCGTGGAACTCCATCATGGAGATGGGCGGCTACAACAAGAATCGGCTAGCCGACGAGTACAGCGGAAACTTCTACGAAGTGCAGTATCTGTATGACAAGTTGATCGAATATGGTCTTCCCGGGGCAGAGGTAGTCCGCTTCCCCGGCAGAGAGGTTTGGGATGGGATAAAGGGTGAGCTGTGGGAGGTGAGTCCCATGCGCCAGAAGCTCGCCTCGTATCAGGACATGCGAGCAATGCTCGCCAGCGGTAGTACCAACGCCGATGTCACGACTGAGTTGGTATGGGTGGGCAGGGGAACGGCAGAGGAACTCGACAGGTTGGATGTCGCCGGCAAGATAGTGGTCACTGAAGGATCTATCGGAGGCGTGCACCGGCTTGCATGCCTCGAGCGCGGTGCTGCCGGAGTCGTATCGATAGCCAACAACCGGCCCTTCTTCGACCCGCTACAGATACCGTGGAGTGGCGTCGGGTCACGCGGAGGCGGCGGCCAGCAGTCCAAGTTCGGTTTCTTCATACCGCCGCGCGAATCCCAGGATCTCAAGCGACGACTACTGGCAGGTCAGCAGATCACTGTGCAGGCAGTGGTAGAAGCTACGATGCAGCCCTATGAGATGCAGGATCCGGTTGCCCACATCCCGGGTACCGATCCAAATGCAGGCGAGGTAATCCTCTCCGCCCACCTCTTCGAGGGTTACGTCAAGCAAGGTGCCAATGACAACAAGTCGGGTAGCGCCGCAGTGCTCGAGGTGGCTCGCACCCTGAACACTCTGATAGACGAGGGTCGCATCCCCCAACCGAAGCGCACTATCCGCTTCCTGTGGGGTCCAGAGTATTCGGGTACCGGTCCCTGGGTCGTAGCAAACAAAGACATCATGGAACAGACACTGGCCAACAT
>JBDGXD010000593.1:0-2346 GCA_039584755.1 Gemmatimonadota bacterium | reverse complement strand
GACCACTGCTACACGTGGGCTGTGTTTCTTGATCAAGTTGATGAGCCTGTGGTAGGGCTCCTTGAAAAACTGGTCGAACATGTCGGGTGAGATGAGGGGCCCGGTGTTTCCGGCAAAGTCATCGCCCGGCAGTTCAATCGCGTCTAGGTATTCGCCGGCCACATCCAGGAAACGCTCGGTCAGTCCAGCGTAGCAATCATACAGCCGGCTGATCAAGCTGTTGACCAAGTCCGGGGCCAAAACCAGGTCCATGAGAAACTGCTCCGGCCGACGCAGCGCCTGCGACATCTCAAAGAACCCGTAAGAAGCCACAGCCCGCCCGACAACAGCGTATTCCTGACCCATGGCCCGGATGGTCTCGATGCGTTGTGATATGTCGCTAGCATCGATCAGTTCAGCGGGACTGGGCAGAGGATATTCGCAGATCTGCTCAACGGTTGCCTGTTGCAGAGGGTGGTAACCGGGTGAGCGGTAGGGGCCGCGTGTCTCCCATCTGAGGCCAAACGCATCTGTATCGTCCGCTCGGGGGATGCTGTACGCGGCGATGGCGCCGGGATCGACATGACGCACATCTACCTGCAGCAGTTCCAGCAGCCGATCATCATAGTAGTTGACCGAGTGAAGGCGGGCGGGCCGAAACGGTGGAACCGGTTCCCAACCCAGGGTGTCCAGCACATTCAAATACAACTTGTCCGTAATCCCGTACCAGCTTCCCCACAGAGACAGGGGAACCCTATCCGGTTCCTCGTGGCGGATGGCCATCAAGACCCGTTCGCGAGGGGTAAGGGTCATAGTGGACTAAATCACTTTTTGCACAATGTTGCCGCTCTTCTTTTGCTTCAGTATCAGCTTGGTCTTGCCGTCGGGCATCTTCTCCTGCTTGATCAGGAAGTGATCAGCATCGTACTCGGCCATTTGCACGCCGGCATCCATCTCATCGGAGCCGCGCCAAACGTCCAACGTCACTGTCTCCCACTGTTTCGATTCGGCTGAACGGTATGCGGCATCCATAATCGCGTTGACAACGTAGCCATCGTAGAAGGTTTCCATTGGCTGTCGGCCTTCGTCCAGCGCATCGAGCATATAGGTGAACATCTCAACGTAGCCGAGCCCGCCCGCCTCATCGCCCACGGGGAAGAGCCAGCCGGTTTCGCTCTCGGCTTTTTCCGCTACGTAGCCTCTTTCACCTTCCGCGGTGAACATCTCATGACCCGTACGTAGCCAGTGGTTGAGCCAGATGGTCCCTTCAGTGCCCGACACTTCGTCGCGCAGGTCCATGCCGCCACGGAACGTCCAGCTCACCTCGAACTGACCGATAGCCCCGCTGGCGTATTTGACCAAGCCTACCGCGCTGTCTTCCGCCTCGATGGGGTGAACCTGGGTGTCAGCCCAGCACATCACCTCCAGCGGGCGCACATCTTTGCCTATGAAGTTGCGGCTGATTTCAACGCAGTGGCAGCCCAAATCCACAATGGCACCGCCGCCGGAGATCTCTTTGTTCCAGAACCAGTCGCTATGTGGGCCCGGATGAGTCTCGCGCGAGCGAGCCCACAGCACCTTGCCCAGAGCGCCGTTTCGGGTTGACCTGACGGCCTTGAGCGTCTTGGGCGTGTAAGCCAAGTCTTCCAGGTAACCGGCGAAAACGCCCGCCTCATCCACCGCATCGAGCATGCGTTTGGCCTCACTCGCGTTGCGGCCCAGGGGTTTGGTGCAGAGGACGGCTTTGCCGGCTTTCGCTGCGGCGAGCACGGCGACTTCATGCAAATTGTTGGGCAGGCCGATTACGACAACGTCCGTATCGGGGTGGTTGATGGCCTCTTCCATATCGGTGGTCCAATCGCGAATGTTCCAATCCTGGGCAAACTGTCGGGCACGCTGTTGGGTACGGGAGTACACGACGCTTACTCGATCGCGGCTACGCAAGCCGTGCAGGGTCATGGTGTAGAACATTCCGATGAGGCCGGATCCTAACATGGTGATGTGATGCAAGGCGCGACCCTCCTGAAATCAACAGTCATCGAATATTGTAGTCAGTCGTATGATGTCAGCAACCAGATCGAGTTCTCACTCGCGATGCTGATCTCACAGGTCTGTGCGTACGTGCAATGGAGCAATTGACGCCATGTTCGTCATAGTCGGAAGTACCACAGCCGACCTGCTCATCCTGAGTCAGGAGTCACTGACTAGTTCAGGTGGTGACGGATTCCACGCCAGTAACGTGGTTCTCACCGATGTTCCCCCGCGTCTTTCAATGGGGGGCAATGGTGGCAACAGTGCGTACGTGTCGGCCGGGCTGGGCGCGCCAACGGCACTGTGCAGCTCAGTAGGGCAGGACGCGTTGGGAAA
>JBDGXD010000592.1:0-2205 GCA_039584755.1 Gemmatimonadota bacterium | reverse complement strand
GATCGAGTGCTCGCGATGGCCGAAGGTGAGGGCGAGATGACTTTCATCACCGGTGACGTGATGCTGGCCGGGCTCGATGTGATCCGTACCTCCTTCAAGAACACCTACGCCGGATTGGCGAGCCAGCAGCAAACGGTCGACGAGCTACGAGTCCGCATACTCAGTCCCGACGTAGCCATGGTCATGGCGGTCGGTGAGGGTACATACACGGACAAGGCGGGTTGGACCTCCGAGCCAGTCGGGATCGGTGTCACCATCGTGTTCGTACGGGAGAATGGGCAGTGGCGGGCCCGCCACGCTCATCAGTCAATTGCCTTCTGATTCACATGAGGAGTCGGGGGATGAGTAAGAGACCGATGTTCAAAACAATGCTGGTGGCGGTAGCTGTGATCGCGGTGACTTCGTACACCGCTGCCCAGGTGGCGACGACACCTGAAGAGGAGCCCCCTGCCCCCACGTTGGCCCAGATCGGGATGGTCATATACCCCGCGGGAGGCCAGAGTCCGGAGCAACAGAAAGCCGATGAGGCTGCATGCACGCAGTGGGCCGAGGCGCAGACCGGGCTCAAGCTCCAAGTGGGCGAAGTTAACACGGATTCTGCCGCGCAGGCTGCGCAACAACAGGCGTCGGAGGCGACTCAGGGAGCGGCAGTCAGAGGGGCGGCGAGAGGTGCGCTTGCTGGTGTGGCCGTCGGTGCGATAGCCGGCGACGCGGGCACCGGTGCGGCCATCGGAGCTGCCGCTGGGGCAATGGGTGGCCGGCGGGCCCGAAAGCGGGCGCAGTCTCAAGCGGCCCAGCAGGGAGCAGAGCAGGCCGAGGCGCAGAACCAGCAGGCCGTGGACACATTCAAGAACGCCGCCGCAGTATGCCTGGAGGGCCGGGGCTACACAGTAAGGTGAGCGCTCGCGCTCTGCTCGAGCCTGCGGACTTCGCCGCACCCTTCGCGATGTCGGTTAGGTCTCACAAGACTCTATACCGAAGGGAAGGGCATGGGTATGAAGTGTCACGCCGGACGAGGCGAACTCGGGGTCCCACGTGAGTAACGAACACTCAAGACTGCCGCCCGACAGACTGTGGCAGCCGACGACCGCAAAGTGGTTTCTCGTGGTTTTCGGGGGCTCGCTGGTCTATGCGGTGGTCCGTTATCACCTCGCCGGCGACGTGGAGTGGCGGCACTTTCCGCTCTTCATTCTCAACAAGGCCACCTCGCTGGCGGCCGTGATTCTCGTGGCCAGCTCGTACCTGATCGGAAAGGTCATCCGCTGGCACGACCACGACAAAGCACTGCGCCTCGTAGTGATCAAGTTCTGTGGCTTGATGGGGTTCTTTCTGGCGGGGGTGCACGCGTTCTTCTCACTTGCACTGCTCTCACCGGCCTACTACGGCAAGTATTTCGACGAGGTCGGTAGGCTCAATCTCCAGGGCGAGATAGCATTGAGCGTCGGTGTCCTGGCGCTGTTCTGCCTGTTGGGTCCGGCGGTCACTACGCTGCCGATGATGCCCAAGGCAATAGGTGGCGCGCGCTGGAAGCGGAACCAACGACTCGGCTACGCGGCCCTGGCCTTCGTGGTGGTGCACTTGGTGTTCCTCGGCTTCAAGGGGTGGCTGGCACCAGGAGATTGGCACGGTGGTATACCGCCGATAAGCCTGGTCGCAGTCGTGGCAGCCCTCGTTCCGCTGCTGGTCAAGCGCAAGTGGGAGCACGAAAAGCAGGAGCGGGCTGCGTCAAGGAGCAAAGACGGGCCGCGGATGGAAGCGGAAACGGGCGGATGAACGCGGTTGGCTCCGCATTTGACCCCGATGTCATTGGTCAACGGGGTCGTTCTCTTTCAGACAACGGATCAGCGGAGATCCGCTCTAGTTCAGCGTCAATCAGCGGCCCGCTCTCGCCTCACCTTTGCGTCACGCGCAAGCGCAGGCGGGCTGCCATTTCGGCATGGCCAAACTGAATTTCGGCACGCCTTACCTGAATGGGACCACGTCCAACGGCCGATCGGCTGGGGACAATGGGTGTGGGGCCACGGACAACAGGGTGATGCCCACGGACAATCGCCTGTTGTCGACGGACATTCGTCTGTTGTCGATGGACATTCGTTGTTGTGGACGGACATTCGTCTGTTGTCGACGGACATTCGTCTGTTGTCGACGGACAAATGCCTGATGTCCACCGACAAATGGCTGATGTCCACGGACAGATGGCTGATG
>JBDGXD010000591.1:0-2229 GCA_039584755.1 Gemmatimonadota bacterium | reverse complement strand
GAAAGGTGATGAAGACTTTCACGAACGAACCTATGGTGCAGACTTCGAGTACCGTGACTTCGCACCAATGTTCAGGGCCGAGCTGTTCGATCCTGATCTATGGGCGGCTCTGTTTGCCGAAGCAGGTGCCCGTTACGTAGTACTCACGAGCAAACACCACGACGGCTTCTGCTTATGGCCTACCGACAGTCCGTTCAAGAAAGACTGGAACAGCATGGAGATCGGTCCGCAGCGCGATCTCGTGGGAGATCTGACGGAGGCTGTCAGGCAGAAAGGGCTGCGGATGGGATTGTATTATTCTCTCATCGAGTGGGAAACAAACACAACCAGCCGAACGCCAAGTGGGCGTTACATCAAGCAGGAATATATGGACCGCTATGGCATACCGTTGAGTCGATACGTGGACGAACACGTCATCCCACAACTGCACGACCTCGTGATGGAATACCAACCTGCAGTGATCTTCTCCGATGCGGGTGAGTGGGACGAAGACGAGAACTACTGGAAGACAAAGGAGTTCTTGGCGTGGTTGTACAACAACGCACCGAACAAGGATGAAGTGGTCGTAAACGACCGCTGGGCCAAGGGCATGCCCGGTCGTCACGGCGATTACTACTCCAGCGAGTACCAGGACGCTGACGCCGTCGGAACGAGCCATCCCTGGGAGGAGAGTCGTGGCATGGGTCGCTCCTACAGTTTCAATCGAGCCGAGAATATCAATCACTACCGCACCTCAAAGGAACTCGTCCATGAGTTGATCGACGTCGTAAGCCGCGGCGGCAACCTGCTGCTCAACGTGGGTCCCACTGCCGATGGCCGGATTCCTGTCATCATGCAACAGCGACTGCGGGACATCGGATCGTGGCTTCAAATCAACGGAGAGTCGATCTACTCGACACGCTCATGGACGGGTCGACTCGAACGGCAAAGCAACATGGGTGATGCGACCGCCCTGCGCTATACTCGGAAGGGGTCAGATCTCTTCGTCATCTCCTTCGAATGGCAGGATGGGGAAATCGAAATCAGCAACCTGGACAACACGGACGGCGTTGCGGTGGAGCTGTTGGGATATGACGGTCCAATTGACTGGCAGGTTCGCGGTGACGGCCTGGTTATAACCACTCCGAGGATGTCACCGTCCCAGATGCCGAGCGATCTTGCCTACGTGTTCAAGATCACCGGAGCACTGCGTTGACTCAGTCGAATTAGTTATGGCGTGACGCAAGGATAGATTCCTGAATGAGCGAACCTACAGGCACAAAGGCCACTTCCTTTCGTCATGCGGTCCTGCCCATCCTGTTCCTTGCGATACTGGTTATTTATGGCCTGATCCTACGTCCGCATCTTCTGGGATTGCCCGCCTTCCCGTTGGAGGTGGTGTTTGTTCTCGCCGCAGCTTTCGCAGTCACCGAGCTGTTCGTACTTGGCTTCAAATGGCCAGAGATTCAGCAGTCCATTGTCCAGAAGCTAGCGACTGCCCTCCCAGCGTTCTTCATTCTCTTTGCCATCGGCATCATCATCTCGAGTTGGATGGTGAGCGGTACGATTCCAATGCTGGTCTACTACGGCATTGATTTGATCAGCCCCAAGTTCATCTACCTCTTCGCGTTGCTAGTACCTGCGGTGTTCTCCCTGTTGACTGGGACATCGTGGGGCTCAGCCGGTACGGTCGGGGTTGTGATAATCGGGATTGCAGGTGCGTTGGGTGCGAACCTCGGTATCACTGCGGGGGCAGTGATTGGCGGCGCCTATTTCGGTGACAAGATGTCGCCGCTGTCGGACACGACGAATCTCGCGGCACTCGCGACCGACGTTGATTTGTTCGACCACATCAGGTCGATGATGGTAACCACGTTTCCATCAACCACACTCGCTGCCATTGCGTTTCTCATTCTAGGATTTGTACACCCGCCGGCCAGTGCGACAGGCGACTTTGCAGGCCTGGATGTGTTTCAGAGCTCACTCAGTGGGATGTTCAACTTCAACGTGTTCTTGCTGATCCCCCCCTTCATAGTCCTGGTTGGTTCTTTCCGCAGAAAGCCGATAATCCCGACCCTACTCGCGTCCGTTCTGGTAGCCTGCGGTCTCGCGTTGTTGTTTCAGCCCTTCACCCTCGCAGACGTGCTGCAATCGCTGAATCGTGGCTTCACGGCGGACATGGCAGTTTGGATGACAGAAGTTCCGGAGCGGACCACCGAACTGGTCAATCGCGGTGGAATTTACTCGATG
>JBDGXD010000590.1:0-2240 GCA_039584755.1 Gemmatimonadota bacterium | reverse complement strand
AATTGGTGCGTCCACAGCCGGGAGGATTCTACGGCGGCTGGATCACGAACGACATTGTCGGTCCCTTCAAGGGCGGACCGGATACGAAAGGTTGGTAATTCACCATGGGGTAGCGCCGGCTGGGTGACGCCCCCTGCAACAGCGCGCATCACCGAGAGCCCGGCGGGATCCAAGGCATCATTTGGGCATGATCCACTCGGCTGAAGGATTAGCCCATCGCGGTGAGGTCGCTGAAGTGCGTGACGCAATTGCGGCCGTGTTCCTTGGAGTAGTAGAGAGCCTGGTCCGCCGCCGCGAGCACTTCGGAGAATCCCGGTGCCTCGGGGCGCGGCACGGTCCGAGCAAATGCCACGGTGCTCGCGCCGAAGCTCGCAGTGATCTCCCGTCGCGGCCAACTCTCGTCATCGATGGCGATTCGGAAGCGTTCCGCCAACTGGACCGAGCCACTACGGTCAGTTTCAGGAAGTATCACCCCGAACTCTTCGCCACCGATTCGGGCCACGTAGTCGCTCTGTCGAGCTTTGGCGCGCAACACCCCGGCGACACCTTTCAACACCTCGTCACCAGCAAGGTGGCCGTAACTGTCATTGTAAGACTTGAAGTGATCCACATCGACCAGCAGAACCGAAATCGGTTGTCCACTGCGTACCGCCTGGTCGAGCTGAATGGTGAGTTGCTCGAGAAACGCGCGACGGTTCCACAGCGAAGTCAGGCTGTCGGTCGAGGCCATTTCCAAGAGTCCCCCAAAGGCGCGCTCGAGCATCTTCGCCTGCTTGACGATTTGTTGCTCGGCGAGTTTCCGTTCCGACAAGTCCACTATGGCACTCACGAAGAAAATGCCGTTCGAGGTATGAATGGGATTGAGCCCGATCTCCACAGGGAAGATGCTGCCATCTCGCCGCCGTGCCGATAGATCTCGCTGAAATCCCATAGGGCGTGCACTCGGATCTTCACTGAACGCCTCGCGGTACGTAACGTGGTTCGCCCTAGAAACTTCCGGCACCAAAATCTCTATCGAATGCCCGACCAACTCTGCGTCCCGATAGCCGAAAAGATGTTCGGCCTCCCGATTGACCATCACGACACGACCGGCGGCGTCCACCACAACTGTCGCAGATGGAGACGACTCCATCGCGACCCGACAGACTTCGCTCATCACGGCCGCCCTAGCCTCGCGCAGAACAGCAAAGATCCCCTTGCTGTCATCAGCGGGGTGTAAGGTGCATTCGACTCGGTTGTAGGGTCCTCCGGCCGGCCCCACACGAAACGTGAACGTCAGGGGTGAGGGGGTGGAGCAGGCTTCGTCCAGTTGCGTTCTCACGGCCGGTTGGTCTTCGGGGTGTGCAAAGTCCGCGAACGGTCGGTCTTTGACAGCTGATGGACCACACCCGGCGATCTGGCCGAACGCCGGATTCGCGTACTGCACACGCCCGTGCTCGCCGAGTACGCAGAGCGCCTCAACGTCTGTCTCGGCAAAACGGCTGGCGTCATCAGACATGGTAGGGACCCCGATCAGGTTGCGTGATCGTCACCCACACGACATCGCAGATATCCAGCTACGGATGGCATTCAATGGGTGAAAGGAAAGTGAAGACAGAGTTAAGACCGAATATCGAATGTCGAAAGCTCAAGTGTTCGCCTGTTTCAGTGAAGTGGCCTGCCACATCCTTTGAGCATCCTACCGTTTAGCGTAACCGTCACTGTGACTTCGAATTCCTCGCCGCTCATGGTGTCCGTACAACGGCGGCCTTCGAGTAGTAGTGTCAGGCTATGTGAGTCGTTGGTCGTTCGGTACGTGGTCTCACGGGCGGTGCGGTCCTCGATCGGATGGGGTGTATCGAACTCATACGTAGTCGCACCGTAGTCGGCGACCAGTATGATCCTGTCGTGATGGATCTCCAGGTGCCAGCCGGGCTCGTTGCCCACCGCCCTGAAGTCGGCACCGTCCAGCTTGGCATGTTCCCAGATGGCGCGTCGTCGGTTGTTGACACACTCCCGGACCGCGTTTTGGCCCCGCTGCAGTCGCGCTTCCTCTCCCTCAATCGCGACTACTATATCGTCCAACTTGTACTTCGCACCCGATTCGGCAGTCACCTGAAGCAGGGCGACGGTCTGTTCCGGCAGGAACACCCAAGCGGTGTCCTGTTGGATACGGGTGACGAAGCTATAGTCGTCGCCGCACTCGTAGACCATCGTTTTAGCAGTCTCACTGCGTTGACTGGTGTATCCCGAAGTGGTAT
>JBDGXD010000589.1:0-2245 GCA_039584755.1 Gemmatimonadota bacterium | reverse complement strand
AACCGACTGTCGCGCACCCATCCTCGGTATTCCGAGGACGCATTTCGCAGGTGCAAGGTGCACTTTCTTTCCGGTAGGATCGGCGACCGACCGGTGGTGATCTGTGGCGCCGGCCCCGTGGGAAAGGCCTTTGCCCTGGAGCTACAGGACCAAGGCCATACCGTCGCAGCGTTTGTAGACCTCGATCCTAGGAAACTCGGACAGACCATTCACGGCGCCAAGGTGATCGATCGGGCCGCGATTGCCGAGTACAACGGCGCGTATTGCCTGGCGGCGGTGGCATCGCCGGCTGCGCGCCAGGAGATCCGCCAGTACCTGAGTGCCGCCGCGTTCAACGAGATAGGGGACTTCTGCGCAGTCGCGTGAAGGGCTGCATCAAAGGAGTCTCACACCATCGGTCACAATCCGACGATATCCATCAGCCGCAGTGCGTTGGTTGAGGTTGCCAAACCGGGTCTCAGCTCGTAGTCGAAGGAAAGGCTGGGACCGGTCGCCGTCTGCTCGATCGTTTCCTGGAAGTGCATCGGCCTGGCGGCGACTCTGAGATCAGCTGTATCGGCAAGCGTGAGATCGTGCGTGCTGATGGCACCGATTGCCCCCTTGGCAAGCATGTGTCGCTCGATCCGGCGCACTGCAGTCTGCCGTTCTGCGGCGTTTGTTCCTTGCAGGATTTCATCCAGCAGATACGTGAAGGTCACGTTGTCGGCCTCGGCATCGCGTGCCGCGTCCACCACCAGTTTCAATCTGTTGAGTGCGGCCATGAACTGCGAGATTCCATCCTCGAGCGAATCGTGCACGTACATCGCCGTGAACAAACGTGTGGGCGGCAACTGCAATTTCGTCGCGCACACGGGGCCACCAGCCTGAGCAAGGACAACGTTCACTCCGATTGCCCGCAGCAACGTGCTCTTGCCCGACATGTTGGATCCCGTCAGCAGCAAGAACTCCCCGGGCGGACCGAGTTGCACCGCATTGGTGACACACTCATGCGGCGGCAGTAGCGGGTGTCCCAAGTCCTTGCCATCCAACTTTCTTTCACCGTCCGACACAAACTCGGGAAACGCCCACTCCGGATGGCTGTGTGCCAGACCGGCCAGCGAAGAAAGTGCCTCGAACTCACCATAAGCAGAGAACCATCCAGTCACATAATGGCGATTTGCCTCGCGCCAACGCTCGAGGCGGAACAACACGTGCAGATCCCACAGAGAGAGCAGTTGCACTAGTCCGTGTAGCAAATCAGAAAGCCGCAACTCGGAGCACACCAGTATGCGCTCCAGCCGTCGCATTTGCCTGAACGCCGGAACACCATCGGCATTGAGGCGCCGCGCGATGGTCACCAGAGATGGAGATCGGAATGATGCCGCAGACACGATCTCAAACTGACCGGAGAGCCGCCTGAGTGAGGCTTGACCCGACGAGGCAGAATCGAACGCCTGCCGTACGACACCGCCGGTGCGCCGCGCGACAACCGCGCAACCCAGTACGGTGAATAGCCACAGATAGTACGGTATGACTCCGGTCACCTGTAGTATCACCAGCACGACAGTGGAAATCGGGAGCAACCAGGCCAATCCGATCAGCCAGTGTCTCTCGAGGATCCAGCGCTCGCCCTGACTCCACTGTACGAACCGATCCAGCACACTGCGCCTGACTTTCCCCATCAGCCGCCCACGAGCCACCAGGTCATCACGCAGATCGATCTGTTCCTTGAGTTCCGCAACAGCCGCTTGACGATCGAGCACCACCAGCGGATCGGCCGGCTCGAGCAGCCAGTCTCGCAGAGTTCCCTGGCCAAGCGGTGTAGCGGCGGTGCAGATCAGCTTGAACACTGAAGCCGGACCAAGCAGGCCCAAGTCTTCAGCGTAGGGATGGTCGACACTTGGCTGGCGTACCGGCGGTTCGACAAATCCATCCCAGTTGCGTACCAATCTGGCCAACATCTCATCGTTGACTCGCTTGAGTTCACTCGTGTAGTTGACAAGGGCGGTGACTCGCCGGTGTGCCACGACCAGTGCTACGAAAACCAGAAAGAACGCGATGCCGGCCAACACGATGGGCCAGCGGGGATCCTCACGTGCACCACCCGCCACTATCAAGCTGCCAGCTGCAAGAAACGCGAGCAGTCGGCCATTGATCAGTCGCCGCAGCCGTCTCTTCCCCCAGTCGCGCTCTTGTCCGAACCGCTCACTCCGGTTGCGGTAGACCTCGGATGGTACTGCTTCAGCTTCCCCAATCTCGGGGATCA
>JBDGXD010000588.1:0-2247 GCA_039584755.1 Gemmatimonadota bacterium | reverse complement strand
GTACAGGGACCTGGCAGTGAGGTTGAATCCCAAGACACCTCCCAGAGCGCCTGGGATCAAGATGAGAGCTGAGTCGGCGAATCCCATGGCGCCTGCGAGGAGGGCGAGGACAATGCCCCCTCCCATGGCACCCAGATAGGGCAGTATCCTGTTGTCGCCCACCAGATCCAGTCTCTCTCTGATGCGAATCCATGTCCGCCCGGCCTCTGACACGACTCTGATCTGAACACTCCGACCCACGGCCCCCGACTCGGCCGGGCTCCACGTGAGGGACCGTCCCAGCGTCGAAGTGTGGCCGACGATACCCAGCACCGAGTGAATCTCCTTCACTAGCAGGGGATAATCCGAGTCCGCGATCTCGCCATCGATGGTGTGCTCGACCAACAGACTCGTCGGCACGCCGAGGTAGTCTGCTGCGGTCGGCGCTGACGAGCCGGAATCCCGGGCTAACTCCCGCGCCGCTTCTCGCACGCGTTCGGGAACAATGCCGACTTCGGCGGCGACCTGTTCAACGGCACCGATGGAGAGTTGGGTTTCCTCGCTGCGATGGTCGGCGTCGAGCTCCGCGGCGCGCATCATGATTCTCTGCATGTCCGCTTCACTGAGCTTCTCGCTGCTCTGGGATACAGCCTGTAATGCTGCCGTGAATTGCAGCGGCTTGGCGAACCGGTCCTTACGCCGCATCGCGAGGCCCTTCACCAACACCTGCTCCAGTCTTCCGGGGAGTGTGTCCAGTGGCTCGCGGTGCTCCGGAACCGCGTCGACGAAGCGTCCCAAACGCACCGCTTCCTCGGTGGGCCACTCGCCTGGCGTGTCGCCAACCAGCATTTCGTATATCACGCAGGCGAGGCTGTACACATCGGTTCTCGGGTCCAAGGTCGTCAAGCTGGCCGCTTGCTCAGGGCTCATGTAACCCGGCGTGCCCAGAGGGAATCCACTGCGGGTGAGGTGCTCTCCTCCAGCCGTACTCACTGCCTTGGCGATTCCGAAATCAGCTACTATGGCGTGGCCCTCGGAAATCAGAATATTCTCCGGTTTTATGTCTCGGTGGAGTATCCCATGGCGGTGGGCGTAGTCCAGAGCCGAGGCAACCTGATTCGTGATGCGGACGACTTCTGCAATTGCGAGACGGCGGTCACGATTGAGACGTTGCCGGAGCGACTCACCATCTATGTAGGGCATTACGTAGTACAGCAGATCGTCGGCTTCACCAGAGTCGTACAATGGCAAGATGTGCGGGTGTTGCAGATTTGCGGTTACTCGTATCTCATGTAGAAAGCGATCGGATCCAAGCGTTGCCGCCAGATCTGGCAGCAGGCACTTCACTGCGACGTCGCGATCGTGTTTGAGATCGCGCGCCAGGTACACAACCGCCATTCCACCACGGCCAATTTCCTGCTGAATGGTGTAGCGGTCTGCGACGGCAGCCTTGAGACGCTCGAAGAGCTCGTTCATTCGCACCCTTGCAGGCCCGCAAGATGCGGGTCCCGACACGGATGCAAGGTAGGCGTTACCGCTGGGGTGGGCTAGGCCGGTGACTCGTCCATGAAGGGTGTCTCGCCAGAATCGAACACCTCGCGTGCCTTCTCGCGCAGCTTGTCTTTGGCGTTCTCCACCCCCGCGAGCGCTTCCGCCAACTCGGCGAGTTCACGCGCATGAACCTTGAGGCCTTCCCGAATAAACAGGGCGGCAGCCTGGGAACGGCTCTTGAAAGCGCCGGTTTCGATCCAGGCGTCGAGCTTCTTGGCAGAGTCTTCGTCGATGCGTACCATCAAGACCTGCTGTCGAGCCGTCCTCCCCATTTCCTTGAGACTGTCTGACAGCCCTCCTGCCATACACACGACTTTGAGCGGTGAGCCCAGGTCGGACTCACAGCACCCCACATCCAGGTCGATTCCCTTGCTTCCCAGTTCTTCCCGAATCTGTTCCCAAATTCGTGACAGGTTGATCTCCGTCATCATGCCTCCGGTTTGCGGCACAAGTGTTCTGCCATGCGTATTGTACTTACAGCTTACACATTACGCAAGTCTGGCGAGGTCTTGCTTGGCAGGCCGTATCCTTTCGCGTCATTTGGGAGGGGGCTCAGGTTGCGCGAATTTAGTCCAAGTTGTTCCAACGGGGCCCAGGGCGACCAGGATGGAGGTGCTGCCCAGCGCCGGGCCCAGTCGGATAAGGGCTATGAACGCTGCGGTCTGGCTTGGCGGCCCGGCACAAGAGACCCCGGGCTCCCGCCCGGGGTCTGTCGTT
>JBDGXD010000587.1:0-2247 GCA_039584755.1 Gemmatimonadota bacterium | reverse complement strand
CACGTTCTCAGGTCGTGCACCAGGTCCGAACTCGCATTGCGCAATGAAACCACCATCGTGGTGGAAGGCCGTTTCGAGCCTCCTGGCGGCGGCCTCGATCTCAGCAGTCGTGGCGTTCGGCAACAACTGTTGTCGATCCAACTCACCCCAGAATGTGAGCTTCCCTCCAAAACGCTCACCCAAATCCTCGACGTCCATGCAGAACACCTGACTATTCAGCGCATCCAGTCCGATCTCGATCAAGTCAGGAATGAAGTCAGCTATGTATCCATCCGAATGCATGAAGGCGTGTTTGCCGTGAGCGTGAGCTATGGCGATATACTCGGCGTACAGTGGCTTGAATAGTTCGCGCCAAAGTTCGGGCGAAATCAGCACCGCATGCTGACTGCCCCAATCATCCATGAACGACAAGCCATCTACCTCGGTCTGCGCCCACAACGTGAGTTCCTCGACGTAGAACGCGTGCAATCGCTGCAGAAAGGCGCGTAGCTCCCCTGATGGCCGGCCCAGGTCCAAGTAGAGATTCTCGGTACCGCGGAGAAACTGCAGGCGCTCGAATGGCCGTGGGCAGGTGCCGGCCAGCACGTACCTATCGCTGCGGCGACAAAATCCAGCGACCTGATCCGCGTCAACAGCCAGTCGCTCTCGTGGAAAATCGACATGCTGCGTGTTGGACCAGTCATCTATGAGTGGCTGCTTGACCTCGCCAATGATCCCTTCCTGCACATTGTGAAATGTGCAGCCCCAGGCATCCACAAACGTACCGACAGAATGAGCATTGCCTTGACCGGGTACCGGCTCGCTGCAGAAGATCGGAATCGTGATGATATCTGGCGGAAAGTCGCGCTCGAGCTGGGCTACCTCCTGGGGGTGGTGTTGCTGCGCCCAGGGCAATAACCACATTTGCCGCGGTAGGTAGGTTGGCCCGCGGAACTCGAGTGTCTGCTTGACCAGCTCGCGTGGGCTTGGTGTCACAGGCGAACGACGAGCCGTGTCGGACGAACGCGGTCCCGGCATTGGGCTCGTCGCAGCCGACTGCGATGCGGCAGACGCGACACCCTCGTTCGAACCCGACACGGTGCTGCCTCGGCCCGGATCCACCGGATCCGTGGTCATGAGGTCGCGCGCCACTCTCACCGCAGAACTACCGGTCGCGGCATATCCGTCCGCTCCGATCTCGGCCGCAAACCCTTCAGTAAGAGGCGCTCCTCCCACAAGCACCCTCACCCGATCGCGCAATCCGGTGCGATCCAGTTCCGCAATCACTGCTTGCATGACGGGTTTGCTGGTGGTGAGCAAGGCTGACAATGCGACGATGTCGCCTGAGCGCTTGCGAACTTCCGTGGCAAACGCTTCCGGTGTCACGTCGTAGCCAAGATCGTATACGGCGAACCCTCCGCCCTCGAGCATGGCTGCAACGATGTTCTTGCCGATGTCGTGCAGATCACCAGCTACCGTGCCAATCACTACCCTGCCGACTGGTTCGATGTCGCGCTTCGCTAAAAGCGGAGTCAGCAAGCTGAGAGCCTCGTGCATTGCACGCGCAGAAAGCAACAGGTCGGGAAGAAAGAACTCACGTTGCTCGAAGCGCAAGCCTGCCACGTCCATTGCTGGGACCAAATCTGTCGAGAGAATCCGCTCGGGTGGAGTTCCGGCGGCTAGTGCGGTCTCGGTGAGTTCACGCGCTCGAGCAGCCTCACCATCGAGCACTGCACATGCGAGCGCAGTCAACCCGTCCGATTTCATCGCTTGATTCGTCCCGTCACACTCCCACCTGCCAAGGCCTCCACTTCCCTCACGGAAACCGAATTGAAATCGCCCATCACCGTCTGCTTGAGGCACGAGGCCGCGACCCCGAACTCCAACGCGTCCCGGTTGCTCCTACCTGTGAGCAGACCGAAGATCAACCCGGCAGAAAAAGCGTCTCCCCCTCCAACTCGGTCGATCAACTGAATGTGGTACGCGCGGCTGCGAACGAACTCCTCTCCATCCCAGAGACAGGCTGACCAGGTGTTCTCCGAAGCAGAGTGACTCTCACGCAGCGTTATCGCGGCTATACGCAGGTCGAAGCGCTTCACCAACTGCTTTGCCACGTCCTCGTAGGCTGCGAGATCTAGCTGACCCTGCTCAACGTCGGTGCCCGCCGCAGTGATGCCAAATACGTCCGCCGCGTCTGCCTCGTTTGCCACGACCACATCCACGTATTCCATGAGTCCCGTCAGCACGTCACAGGCACGCTCACGGGAC
>JBDGXD010000586.1:0-2252 GCA_039584755.1 Gemmatimonadota bacterium | reverse complement strand
CAGCATTGTGGCCTTCCTGATGCCGTTGGCGATCGCTGCGAAGAACGGACTGGGGCACCCGCGCTAGCTCAGGCTGACAGCCGTCCTTGCTGACCCGGTCGGATCCTTACTCCCACCACCGACCGCCCGTTGCTGCTGTTTTTTGTGACTTTCCTCTCAGCGGGACTAGCCGCTTCTACTCCATAGTTATCACGTGGCATTCCGCTGCCCCGGGCAGGTGGAGTGTGGTCTGAGTTATTCGGCCGCCAGCAAGGCTTCTTGAGGGATGATCGTGACTGAGACGAGCCTCGGCAACGTTGGGATTCTGGCATACAGTCTAGAGGACTGGGAGAGCGACTCGTACCGGCTCTTTGTGGAGCGGGCCGACCCGCAGCCGTGCCCTCAGTGTGGTCGCACCGGATTCTACGGCCCACGTGCGTCCGATCCGGCGCTGAAATACCGGGCCTGCAGATTCTGCGGGTTCTGGCAGTCGGTTGGCCACGATCCTGTTCAGTTCCGGCCCACGGCTCACGGGTGTGAGGAGTGGCCGGAGTGCGCTCGGGCACCCTACATCTGGTGGGTGCATCCAGGTGAGAAACGCTACACCTGTGCGTTTTGTGCTCAGCAGGTGCAAGTGGAAAGCCATAACAGCTTCATGAAGGGCGTGCTTGTTCTGGCGCCAATGGACTACTTGGATCACCCGTGGCGCAAGGTGCCGCAGAATCGACCCTATTCCTACTATCTGAGATTCTGGGAAAACTGGCCCTGTACCAAGGGGAGGGTGATTCTTTGAGGGGTGGAGACGACCGGCGTCTTTCCGCATCAGGACGGGACCGAAGCCTGAGGTTATTGGTTAAGCGAGAGGGTCGAAATCAATGTGTTACACTGACTTAAAGCTGTTGAGATAGGGTACGGCATTTGCATCTGCAAATGTGGATAACTGGGGTACTGGTCAGATGAGAGAACGGACAACACTTTTCCCTGGGCACATTGCGGTTCGGGCTAAAGGATGAGGGAGAGGGGAGTGGACGAAAAGAGCAAGGGTAGCTGGGTTTCCGGATTGCCAGCCCGCGGTACCGATGCACGGTTTGAGAGCCGGGTACCGGAAGGAGACGAACATCCCGGTCCAGAACAGGGTGAGGTGAGCGCGGACAGGGGATCCGTGGGGGACGCGGGGGACATCGTCTTCATCGTGAAACAGGATGGCACGATCTTGTACCTGAACCGGGTTTTGGAGGGACAGCCGGATGGTGCTGCGGGGACGTCTTTGTTCATTTACACGGGGAGCGAGCAGCACGATGTGGTACGGGAATCGTTGGATCTGGTGTTTTCAAGCGGAGAGCCGCAGGGTTTTGAATGTCAGGGTGTAGAGCCGTTCGACCCGGGGGCCTGGTATCAATGCCGAGTCGCTCCCAATGCACGGGAAGGGAAGGTTGTATCGGCGACGATAATTGCCCGGGATGTGACAAACTGGAAGGGAGCTCAAGAAGGACTGCTGGAGGAGCGGGAGGCGCTGAAAGCCGATTTCGATCGGGTCTCGGGCGAACTCGAGAGGCTCAAGAGTGACCTAGAACGGGGCGGGGGGGGGCGGCTGGAACTCGACCGATTCAGAGCCATCATGGATCAAGCGGGCGAGGCGATCTTCATCACCGATCCCGATACCGGTCGCTTTGTGGACGCCAACGAGACCGCGTGCCGGTGGCTGGGATATAAGCGGGACAAGCTTCTCACCCTCAGCATCAACGATGTGGACTTGGAGTTCCCCCTCGAGAGCCCCAACGGCGTTCCCGAGCACGTCACCGATACTCGCGGTTCTTCCCGACCCAAGGTATTCAGCGATGGGTGTCATCGTCGCCGTAACGGGACGTCATTTCCCGTAGAGGTGGCGATAAATCGCAAGCTGTTCGGCGATAAGCAGTTTGTGCTGGTGATCGCCCGGGACATAAAGGAACGCAGACTCACTCGGCAAGCCCTGAGGGAGAGCGAGGACAAGTTCCGCAGCCTATTCGAGCTCACCCGCGACGCAATCTACCTCTCGTCCCGGGACGGGTCGGTGGCCGCAGTCAACGACGCTGCGATCGATCTCTTTGGCTACACGCGCGCGGAGTTTCTGGAGCTGGAAGCTCGCCGGCTTTATGAATGTCCTGACGACATTCGCACATTCCAGCGGGGTGTCGACAGTGCTGGATCCGTCAGAGACATGAAGGTCGACTTCCGGACCAAGAGCGGTGAGGCGTTTGCCGGCCTGCTGACTGAAACGCTCAGGCACGACG
>JBDGXD010000585.1:0-2257 GCA_039584755.1 Gemmatimonadota bacterium | reverse complement strand
CCTCCAGACGCCATGGAAATGGGGGCAGAGGGATGTGATGACCAGCCTGCCCCTCCTGTCATCCCTGCCTCCCCTCACCCCCTAAACTCGAACACTTCGTCTACCGTGAGTCCAAAGTGCTGCGCGATCCGAAACGCCAGGGCGAGCGACGGCGCATACCTGCCCTGCTCCAACAACACGATGGTCTGCCGGGTACACCCAACACGATCGGCCAGGGCCTGCTGCGTCATCTCGTCGTGCTCGAAGCGCAGCCGCCGGATCTGATTGGTGATCTCAGCCTTCGCCATTGGACGACCCCATCCAGTATCCGAACAGGATGCCGAGCGACTGCCCCATCAGGTTCACCAACACGATCGATCCGAAGATCAAGTAGAGGTAGACGACCGGTATGGCCCCCTGTTCGCGAAACCGCTCGGTTAGGACTATCAACCAGCCGGCAAGAGCAATGAGCACGATGCCGGACTGAACGGCTCCGGCCTTACTCAGCGCCATTCTGTCTCTCTCGTCGAGCTGCTGCATCTTTCCCTTGATCAGCGGCATTAGCAGCGTGCCTGTATAGGCGAAAAGCCCAGCTATGAATATCCCGACGACCGTCAGGCGCAGGGAATCGTCGTCCCAATAGGCGGCCGCTCCCCGGTCAATCAGAATCACGGATATTGTGACCAAGGTCGCCCCGGTAACGAACAAGCCCCACCAGGCACGCTTCTGCAGCGGTGGCATAGGTGTCGCGGCAATCTCGGCGCGGTCCTCAGCCGAGAGCTCCCCGCGCTTGGGCAGTGACCGCACTAGCAACGCTACTGCCACCACTCCAAGCCCAACCACGGCCAACAGACCAATCGGCAACCATATTTGCATTGTAGCCTCCCAGTTTCCGGCTTGATGATAGATCAATGTACAAAATATAGGACACTATGTCAAGTATTTCTTATATAATGTCACAAATTTCTTATCTTGACCCGGGACCAGCCGGTCCCCGTCCAAGGGCGACTGGCCTGGGCCCGATCTAGCCGTTCTGCAGAGGGGTTCGACTATCGGATCGCCCTACGGAGCCGTAGTTTCTGCCAGCCGTGGGATGGCCTTTTCGGCCACAGACCATCGTACAGATGGGGCTCCGCAGGATCGCTCGCTCGTCCCACGCCCAACTCGAACAACCCGGAGGAGACCTATGAGGACCAAATGCGTTCTCCTGATACTTCTGATTCTCGCCTTTGCAGCCGGTTCCTTGCCGATGGCCGCACAGCAGCCCCAGGCCGCTCCGCGCGCAAACGCAAACGCCGCGGGCAAAGAGGCCGATCTGTTGCCCGACGAACCGGTGATCACGCAACACTCGGCTCGTATCGGCGAGCAGACGGTGGACTATACTGTCGAGGCTGGTTGGCTCCCGATAAGAGACAAGGGTGAACTCGCTGCGAAGATGTTCTACATGGCCTACACGCGCGACGGCGTGGAAGACAAGAGTACTCGGCCGTTAGTCTTTTCGTTCAATGGTGGACCCGGTACGGCTTCCGTTTGGATGCACATGGGCTACACCGGTCCTCGACGGGTCGTATACGATGACGATGGCTTCGCGCTGCAGCCGCCTGGGAACCTGGAAGACAACCCGCATTCGATTCTGGACGTGGCCGACATCGTCTACATCGACCCGATCGCCACCGGATACAGTCGGATGGTGGAGGGACAGGATCTCCACAAGTACCACGGAACAATGAGTGACATCCAGTCCGTGGGAGAGTTGATCCGTCTCTACATTCTGCGCAACGACCGCTGGCTGTCTCCCAAGTTCCTGATCGGAGAGAGTTACGGCACGACCAGAGCATCAGGATTGGCCGGCTACCTGGCCGGCTCGCATCAGATCTACTTGAACGGAGTCATTCTGGTCTCGATGACCGGATTGAATGTGGAAGCGGGCGACGATGTTTCGTACGCCACGTCCTTGCCACACCTGGCTGCCACTTCGTGGTATCACCAGCAGTTGGGGTCCGACCTGCAGTCACGCCCGATACGCGATTTCCTGAACGAAGTTGAATCGTTTGCGATGGGTGACTACGTGCTGGCATTGCTCAAAGGCGACCAACTTGGTGACACGGAGAGAGCTGAGATTGCACAAAGGGTAGCACGGTACATCGGCCTCACGACCGATTACGTTGTGTCTGCCAACCTACGCATCAGTTCCCGCCGCTTCTGGAAGGAATTGCTGCGAGATCAACGGCTCACTGTCGGGCGACTGGACAGCCGCTACCTCGGTGTCGATATGGAT
>JBDGXD010000584.1:0-2259 GCA_039584755.1 Gemmatimonadota bacterium | reverse complement strand
GGCAGCGCCAGCGAGACGGCGAGCGCGAATCGGATCAGACGGCCTGCCCCCCGCACGAGGCGACCGGCAGTCGGGGACCTTCGTTCCAACCCCCGAAGCCAAGGTACGTAAGACGGATCTTGAGTTGTGTACCATATCCGGCTCCACAGGAGCCGCCTGAGACCAGGTCCCATCAGAAGACCCAGACTCCACACGTGTGCGTGGCCGATCACTGAGGGCAGGCCGAAAGAATGACTCAAATACCTCCGGACCGCATAGCCAAGTGCAGGTATCCGAATGAGTGTGTCCTCCCCGGCGCTCCCGTTCTGCAGCTCCTGGGCAGCTTGGATCACTGCTTCCATCGTTGCCCCATCGGGGGCCGTCGAGATTCGGCCATGGATTTCACTCAGTTCCTGACCGCTCATCGCAACCGCGCTGCCAATCAACAGGAGCTCGCGCAGATGCCCTTGTCGGTAAGGGTGGGATACCACTACGTGCGTCAGGATGTGCCAAAGATGGTCTGGTGGATCGAGCAGATGGACGCCGTCGAACTGCTCAGATCGTCGCAGCCGGTTCCAGAAATCACCTGGCAGGGGCCTTCCGGAGGGATCCACAGTCGTGTGTACCTCGACAGGCAGTGGTTCATCACTCCAGCGAGCTGCGAGGTGCACGAGCGTGCTTCCTCCGGGTCGGTATCCTAGGCGGTCAAGTGCCGCGACGAAATCCCTTGCATAGCGCGGCTCCACCAACACATCGACGTCGACCAAATCCACGGCGTGAGCCGGATCGATCGCCGCGACACCACCCTTGAGGGCCACCACCCTGCAACCCAGCTCAGCCGCAACATCAGCTGCCACCGCGAGCTGTCGGCGAGCTGACTCGATGCGTTGGGACTCTACCGCCGCCCGTTCCTCGAGCCGGACCTGGCACTCGGGCGAAAGCGTGTCACTCAGCCCGCATTCCTCGATCTTACGCATGAGCGGCACCGCGCAACGCTCCGCCTCGAGGAACAACTCCCACGACTTCTGGGACAGTGGGCCCGGCTCCGTGGCAGGCCTTCCAGCCAGCACCGCCACGGCCCAGCGCCGCAGTTGCACCGCGCCGCCTACATCAGAAACGAGGTTACCCCAAAGACCGCTCATGATTCGACCCGGCGCGACCGGGATACCATCTCGGCATATATCTCGCTGACCCGGTTCGCAGTCCAGTCGGCGTCTTGCTCGAGGGCAAACCGTTGCGCCGCGCGAGCCAACTGCACCCTCCGCTCGTCATCCTCAATGAGATCGACAATCGTGTGCGCCAGTGCGCTGCTGTCGCCCTCCGGGACAGCGACGGCGCCATCGGGCGCAAGGTCAGTCACGTGGCCAACCGAGGTTCCAACCGTCGGCACACCTGCGGCTGCGGCCTCCAAAACCACGAGCCCGCCCGCTTCAAACAGTGAAGTCAGGAGCAGCAGGTGGGCCCGATCGAAGAACGGGCGTAGCTGATCGTGAGGCAGGAATCCATGAAACCGCACCGATTGGCCGAGACGGAGAGTCGTCGCGAGTCGCTGAATCTCACCATCCAACGTGTCTTCTCCGACTATGTCCAGGTGGAAGTGATGGCCCCGATCGAGGACCTGCGCCACGGCCCGCAATAGCGTTGCCTGATCCTTCACGCGATTGAGGCTGGCTACATGTAACAACGTGAGTGTGCTGTCTGCACGTCTCTGGCGGGGCGGCGACGGCGGCCAACGGTCGACTGCCACTCCCAGAGGGAGACGCTCCACGGCGATGCCGAGCGCCGCTCCCTGAGCGACCAGTTGGTTACTGGCCGCGGTGACACGTGACGCCGTCTGCACTGCAAGCCGGAACAACGCTCGGCGGGCCGGGTTGAGACGACCACCGTAGCCTATCGACGGAATGCTGACGATTTCTCCTCCCGCGAGATGCAGCAACACCGGACGCCGCAATACCTTTCCTATGACGCCAACCACAGCCGCACTCCAATTCGCCCACAACACGTGCAGTACGTCGAACGGTGCCTTTCGGTGTTCGGTCAACAGCGCTGTAGTCAAGCGCCGGACCCTGGCGTGGCGACCGATGTTCTGTACCGGGGCACCAAGCAGATCCCAGCGTCCGGGCTCCGGCTCCTGATGCAGCGCGAAGACATGGAGATCGTGTACTCGAGCCAGCCGCTCGATCAGCCAGAGAACACATGGAATGACCCGGTACTTCCCGCTCCGATCGACGCCACCAGGAAGCACCAACCCTACTTTCATATTTGACTCACCACGGTCTC
>JBDGXD010000583.1:0-2263 GCA_039584755.1 Gemmatimonadota bacterium | reverse complement strand
GGTTCCTTCGAGTAGCTGAACTCAGTCTGTGGCATTGTGTTTCTGATTCGGGTTCGGGAGGTGCCATGTGTCGGGCAGTTCGTAGCTCTGCCGGCAAAGCGCAACCACAGGATCCCAAGCAACGATCTGAACACCGAGTAACATGCACACGAAACAGCCTTTGGCCAAGGGTAGGTGAGGTCTAGTTCTCTACAATGCGAGCTCTAGCCCACAAGTGGCTCGGGTTCTGCTCCAGTGCCTGGTAGAACATGGCCCGCGCACTGGCGCGGTCGCCGCGACCTAGATAGCCAAGTCCCAACAGGTAGTAAGCGTCGGCAGTCTGCTCGCTCAGCGAGCGCCGTGTGCCAAATTTCGCGAAGAACTCGAGTGACGAACCGGATTGCAGCAAGCTCAGTCTTTCACGCGCATGGTTGATGAGCGCGTCAATCAGCCGGTCGGCTTCACGGTTCTGCCCCAGCTTGCGCAGAGCCATGCCTTGATAGTAATCGAGTGCTGAACCGCCAGCGCCACGCGCTGCGGTTGCGGCAAGCTCGTAATGACGCTTGGCCTCTGCCGAGTCATTGACCACACTGTACGCTTCGCCCATGAGGTAGTAGACCTCGGCCGAGCGGCCGCCACTATACGACTCTGCCACCTCTAGGTTGGCCGGATACTCGAGCGCGCTCTCGTAGTCGCTAAGGGCTGCTTCGAACTGCCCGGCGCCCAGCTTCTCCGCTGCGCGCAGTAGCAGCGCGTCCACGTAGGTCGCGTGGATGTTGCCCAGACCTTCCCAACGGCGGAAATGATGCGTTTTCATCAACTCTATTGCTTCGTCGTAGCGCTGCAGTTGAGTCAACAGGACGACTTGCCGTCCAAGGGCATCATTGTGCCCGGCAATCGTCTGGCTCCTTCCCTCGAGTATCCTCAGGCGCTCGACGGGCAACACGCCACCTGCTTGGAGTAAAAGGTCGAGTTCGTAGTACAGTCTAGGATCAGTTTGGTCGAGTTCAACCGCCTGTAGCATTGTCGTCGTTGCCTTGCGGATATCCTGGTCCTGTTCGACATACGCCCGGGAGAGGTTGCGATACACGGTCGGAATCGTGGTCCCAATCGAGTCAGCGGTTTGCCACTCGCTCACAGCGGCTTCGGGTTGCCAGTCATACAGCAGGTTGCCGAGGCAATAGCGTGCCAGCGGATCGGAAGGATTGTGTCGCAGTGCTTCCCGGAGTACGGTGGCGGTCTCGAGTCTTGAGGGGAAGCAGTATTCAGCCTTCTTGCTCCTCGCTTCGGCGTAGGCTGCAGCCGCCGCGTCGTGGGCCTCAAGTTGACCGAGCAGGAACCCGATCCAGTAATAGGCCAGTGGGTAGGTCGTTGCAGTTGTTTCCAGGCGGCCGTCGGTTAGCACGGCAAGCACGCTGAGTGCCTCATCCCATAATCCTGCGGTGGCGTACTCAGATGCAGTCTCGAGGAACGGCTGTGCGTCGAGCCACGCTTGGGCCTCATGCCACGGCTTCGCGTGCTCATCCAGGCTGAACTTGGCGAGCCGCCGCGCAACGAGTCGCTGCTCAGTCCGGCTGGCTTCCCGTACTGACCTCATGCCGATTTGTGCCCTAAGCAGCTCGTGCAGTGTCCAGATACTGAGTGGGCTGTCATCCAGTGCCAACTGCGCCTGGGCAGCTGCATCTTTGTACCGTCCAAGCCCGCGTAAGACGGCAGCACGTAGGTTCAGCGCATTCGAGTTTTTGGCGTTCGTCTCAATCGATCGATTCAAGTGGTCGAGCGCCGTGTTGAAGTCACCCCGGACACAGTCGATCTGCGCCAAGCGATAGTAGGCAGCAGCGTGGAATGCGGCGCTCCAGGTGGCGCGATAGAATGCGTTGTATGCGTCATCGTACCTGTGCAGCAACTGCTGTGTGAGTCCAAAGTAGTAAAACGCTTCTCCGTCTTTGGGGCTGGTATACGCCGCCGTGAGTCGCTGGAGTGCGGTCTGCAATAGTGCCGCTGCATCCTCGAGTCTGCCTTCTTTCAGTCGACCGATGCCAAGCGCGATGCTGGATCGTGAGTGGGCGGGATCTCGCCGCAATGCCTCTTCGTAGTAATCCGTTGCGTCCAGAGAAGGATTGTGAAACTGCTCGAGTCGTTGGCCAACGAGGTATAGCTCCTCGACCGAATGTATCTCAGCGGGTGGCGCAGGCGGTGTCACGGCCTCCGGCATCGGTGTATCCGGCGGCTCTGACATCTGGTAGCCGACCAGCTCATTACCGGCGACTGAAAGTGATGCTCT
>JBDGXD010000582.1:0-2263 GCA_039584755.1 Gemmatimonadota bacterium | reverse complement strand
CCTGCGTCGGCATTGGAGGCCAACTAGATATGTGTGGTGTCATAGGCGTGGCAGGCCTCAACAATGCCGCGGAGTTGGCGTATTTAGGTCTATACGCCCTACAACACCGGGGCCAGGAATCGGCTGGAATCGTGGCCTTGGACCGAGACGGGGTCGCGCGCGGACATCGCGGGATGGGCCTGGTACAGGACGTGTTCCCGCCTAAGGTGTTGGGCGAACTCGCGGGTGACATGGCGATCGGGCACACGCGCTACTCCACGGCCGGCAGTTCCGCTCTGATCAACGCACAACCCAGCCTGGTGCATTACCATACCGGCCCGCTCGCACTATCCCACAACGGCAATCTGACCAATGCAGTACCTCTCCGTGAGGAGCTGATTCGGCGGGGTTCGATCTTCCAATCGACCTCAGATTCGGAGGTGCTGGTTCATCTGATTGCCCGGTCCAAAGGACACAATCCCGACGAGCAGATCCGAGACGCCCTGGACCAAGTTGAGGGCGCCTATACCCTGGTTCTCGCAGTCGGCCGGACCATGTATGGCATCGTGGATCCACGTGGATTCAGACCACTCGTCCTGGCGGAGCTGAATGGCGGCTGGGTGCTTGCGTCCGAGACGTGCGCCCTGGACATCATCGGTGCCCGACCCGTCCGCGAGCTGCAGCCGGGAGAGTGGCTCAAGATCGAAGATGGAGCGGTGATCGACCTGCCCCGCCTGCCGCAGAAAGACCCGCATCGCTGTGTGTTCGAGCTGATCTACTTCTCTCGACCGGACAGCGTTGTGTTTGGCACCTCCGTCGACCTGGCTCGACGTGAGCTTGGCCGACAGCTGGCAAGGGAGCATCCAGCCCCGGGAGCTGACTGCGTGTTCTCGGTGCCCGATTCAGCGAACGCCATGGCATTGGGCTTCTCGGAGCAGAGTGGCCTCAAGCTGGAACACGGTCTCATCCGCAATCACTATGTTGGCCGAACCTTCATCAACCCGGGAAGATCTTCCCGTACCGAGAAGGTCAGGATCAAGTTCAACCCGGTGCGGGAAGTGATCGCAGGCAAGAGCATCGTGGTTGTCGACGACTCACTGGTTCGCGGCACTACCTCGAAGGGACTGGTGAGCATGATCAGACAAGCCGGAGCCCACGAGGTACACATGCGCCTGGCATCACCTCCAATAACCGGTCCGTGCTATTATGGCATCGACACCCCCACCTATGAGGAGCTGATTGCGGCGAATCACAGCGTAGCTGAGATCCGTGAACAGCTGGGAGTGGATACGCTGGGTTATCTGTCACGCGAGGGTATGCTGGAAGCGTGTGACTCCGGTGAGGGACGGTTCTGTCATGCGTGTTTCTCCGGTGAGTACCCCACTGACACACCGGACAACCACCACAAGTCTGAGGAGGTACCGAAGACGGCGTTCATGGTGGACGCGGGCCTCGCGCTCACGCATCCATGAAACAGGTGTTCGCGGCCATACGAGTCGCTGTGGAAATGGCCAATGAGGGCTTGATTGACCGCCGCACTGCGGTCGGCCAAGTACCGGCTGATCAATTGGAACAGCTGGTGTCTGACACGGACACCTCGGTGAGCCGAGGCGAGCCGACCGAGGGTTTCAGGACTCTGCTGAGCTGGGCCGACGACATTCGCCTGTTACGGGTTCGCGCCAACGCCGACACTCCGGGGGATGCTGCCCGTGCGCGAGATTTCGGTGCAGAAGGAATCGGCCTGTGCCGCACCGAGCACATGTTCTTCGAGGGCCAGCGGATCGACTGCACGCGGGAGATGATACTGGCCGCGGACGAAGCGGGACGAAGGCGCGCGCTGTTCAAGCTGCTACCGATGCAGCGGGAAGACTTCGCGGGGATTTTCCGCACCATGGACGGGTATCCGGTTACGATCAGGCTGCTGGATCGCCCTCTCCACGAGTTCCTGCCGAACGATCCGGCCGAGATCACCTCCCTGGCAGAGCGACTGGATGTTCCGGAGGCAGACCTGGCGCGAACCGTGGAGAACCTCAGGGAAACCAATCCCATGTTGGGCCACCGTGGGTGCAGGCTCGGGATCACCTATCCCGAGATCACGGAGATGCAGAGCCGCGCGATATTTGAGGCGGCGTGCGATGTCGCTGCGGCGGGTGTGGATGTCAGGCCAGAGGTGATGGTTCCGCTGGTTGGTGAAGTGCTGGAGTTTGAGAACCAGGTTGATAAAGTGCGGCCGACTGCCGAAAGGGTGTAAGAAGCAAAGGCTCGAAAGGTTGGCATGGTCACG
>JBDGXD010000581.1:0-2267 GCA_039584755.1 Gemmatimonadota bacterium | reverse complement strand
CTCAGACCCACGACGTGGAGATGATAGAGATCCAGATCGGTGACGAAGTATTCATCGCCGATCTGCTCTGGGAAAACGCACCTCGTACAACGGCCGCCATCGTCAGTATCCTGCCCTACGAGGGCATCACCTATCACCAGTTCTGGAGCGGCCAGGGATTGCAGGTGCATGACGATGTCCTGAAACAGATGAAACTGGACCATGGCCTGTGGCCGACCGACAACTTTCCCGACTACGGTGAGAATCCGTCTATCTTCGGATCAGCCGGCGAAGTCGGTTTCTACGTCGTTGGGCACGGCCTATTCCTCACCTATGGCAAAGCAAGATTCTACGGTCCACCTGAAGGCGTTGAGCCAACCTATATTTTCGCGAAGATCAACGACAACCTGGAACGGTTCTATGAGCTGGGACGTCACATCGGTCGTCATGGCCAGCAAGTGATCAAGATGCGCGCCCATCAACCCTGAGCGATCCCCCCGAGCGCCGCGTGACGCTCGGGAGGAGTGCTGCAGGTGTCAAAAATCGGGTTCTACGGTGTGAAGCCCAGACGACAGATGTAACCATCACCGTCTATGTCTGCGGCCCTATACTCCGGCGTTTCAGGCAAAAAGAGGCCGGCGTTGCCAGGGACAAACTGGCAGTGATCCGGACTCATCGATCCTGCGACAACCGCGACCTCAATCGGAACCAACCCGGTCAGCAGGTTGTGCCTCAAGAACATCTCCCTGAGGTCGATCAAGTTGCCCAATTCCCTTGGGATCGTGCCCTCGAGGTTGTTTTCGTGGAGATAGAGATCGCGCATGTTGGTGAGGTTGCCCAACTCAACGGGGATCGATCCTGACAACTGGTTGTTGTGAAGATTCAGAATCTCCAGGTTCGTCAGCTCACCCAGCTCCGGAGGTATCGGACCTGACAGGTAGTTGTCGTTGAGTTCCAGGACTATCAGGCCATCGAGGTTGCCTAACTCAACGGGAATCGTTCCTGACAGCAAGTTCCCCTGGAGAATCAAGTACGCCAGGTTGCCCAGGTTGCCCAACTCTGAGGGAATCGAACCAGCCAGTCGGTTACCGTCGAAGTTCAGGCCAAAAACAGCTCCGCTCGCACAATGGACTCCATACCAAATACAAGGTGTGTTTGTCTCAAGCCACCCGGCTTTGTTTGTCCAATTTGCCCCATTGGCACTTTCGTAGAGCGCAACAAGCGCTTGGTGTTCAATCGCCGGGATCTCTGTTTGATCCCAATGGGTGACGACTGTGACTGATGCCGTGCCAGATACACCCTGAGCGGTTGCGGAGATTGTTGCAATGCCACTACCCACGGAGGTCACCACTCCGGACGTGCTGACCGATGCAACTGTGGCATCGGAGGAAGTCCAGGTGAACTGCACACCGGGCATTGAGTTCCCGCTCGCATCGCTTGCGGCGGCGCTGAGCTGCTCAGTATCACCCACTGCGCTGAACGTTACTGTGGTGGGGGTCACCGTTACTGACCCGACAGGTGTTTCGACTTCTGCCGGTCCATCGCCGCAGGCAGATAGCATCACGCCTGCGAGGAGCACGAGCGTACATGAAGGCTTGACTTGATGGACGAGGGCCGTAACGAGATGAGAGACGATTCGCATAGTACCTCCCGAGATCAACAGCGCTGTCGTCGAGCGGCTGACAGCCTCGTCGTCCTGCAGGCGTCTATTGCGGCTTCTACTGCGGCGTCTGTCTGGCGGCGGGGCCATGAGGCCACCGGTCGACAATTCGTGTCCCAGTCTAATCGGGTGGCGTCAATTATCAGTCAATTGGCCAAACATCCGGCGTGAGCCGTCGGAGGGGTCTGCTGTGGTGTACACTGAGGACGAGACAAACGTGCGGCGCGGTACGCCTGTCGGCAAGAGTGGTAGCGGCGCAACACGGTCTGTTGAGGTTGCGGCCGAGTTGTTGAGGTTCTGTTGAGGCTGGGTCTTAGCTTTGGTAACCGTCTCTAACAAGGTGGGAAACCATGACCTGTCCGATCTGTCTAGCAGAAGAACTCAAGCACTGGGCTGTCGGCAAGTGCGCTTTGAGGAACACGCTCGGCGCTGGCGCTGAAGACGACCGCTGGATGGTGTTTCGCTGCCGCTCCTGCAGGTTCGTGTCGATCCATCTGTGGGAAAGCGAAGGAGGTCTGACGGCGGGTCACATGCCGTGGTGGCCTCAGGCTGGCTGATGCGGAAGCGCTGAGTGGGCAGCCCAGCGAAGACTAGGTCACGTGATCCGCGAAGATCCCAGCATTTGCGT
>JBDGXD010000580.1:0-2269 GCA_039584755.1 Gemmatimonadota bacterium | reverse complement strand
CATGAGCCATAGGACGGATTCACTCCCCGTCACCTCACCACTATGGCGCCCACCTTCGAAGTAGGCCGCCGGCTTGTCGACTGCTCTCCCGGTTTCTTTGCTTGTTATGGTGACCTGCATGATGGGCCGCCCTTCGAAACTCCGGCCGACTTCATAAAGTTCGAAGATGTCGGCGTATTGTTCAGCCCACCGCTCCAGCCACTCGTACATTACGTCGGCTGTGTGATATCGATCGAAGGTGAGTACATCTCCTGCCTCGTACTCAACCTGCGGATGTCGATGTTGCTGGAAGAAGCTTGCCCCGTGCCGTTCGCCCTTTACGGTATACCACGTTGTATCTCTGTCCGATTCTGGGAACGCCTGACCGCAAAGTGGCACGGCTAGTACGAGCAGTAGTCCTGCTAACATTGGAGTCGATCTATTGGTGCTCATTTCATCTCCGGTAGGTTCGCCATCCGTCAACAGATGCCAGCTGAGTTGAATCAGCGACATTTCTCTCGGTATCCTGTGCTCTCACCCGGCGGAAAGATAGAGGTGCCCGCGCCGGTTCGCGAATTCGGAGTTCACTGCAACTTTGGTTGCATGCGCACTGCATCATATCCAGATTCATGCATCAACAGATGCGTCCCGACCAACTCCCCTCGAGTCGTGGGAGGACCTCATGCAACGTTTCTGCAATATCCTGGGCTCTGCTGTTCCAATCCTTGTGCTCGCATCATTATTGCCACTCGGGACTGATGCGCAATCAGATCCACCGCCGGGAGAGATGGTGTTTGCGTTGACCGGAGACGCGATAATTACCCAGCGTCTTTCGCCGTTCGAGGAGCCAGAGTACCTGTCCCTGATTGACGTGATTCGGCGCGCCGACATGGCGTTCACGAATCTCGAAGTGCTATTCCACAACTACACAGAGGGGTACCCGTCGGCCCACAGCGGCGGTACGTGGATGGCGGCAGAGCCCCATCTTGCTGGTGAGCTCGTGTGGGCTGGGTTTGACATGGTCAGCATGGCAAACAACCACACCATGGACTACGGCGCCGGTGGTCTGCGCTCGACAATTCGCGCGCTCGATGATGCAGGACTGGTACACGCGGGAGCAGGAGAGAATCTGGCCCGCGCAAGAGCGCCGGCATATCTGGAAACGGCTGGCGGGCGCGTGGCCCTCATTTCCATCGCGTCAACGTTTGCGGACGAGGCCCGAGCGGGGCCCCAACGAGCGGACATCCGGGGTAGACCCGGACTGAGTCCTCTCAGGTACTCTGTAACCTACGTGGTGAGCGAAAGCACGCTCGAGCTTCTGAAGCAGGTTCGCAGCGAGCTCGGCTATGGGGCGAGCCCGGTAGGCAACACGCTTCGGCTTCTCGGGAACACCTTCCAGACAGGTGATCCGCAAGGCAGAAGAACCACAGCAGATCAACAGGACCTCGATCAGATCGTTGCAGCAGTCGAGGAGGCGCGACGACAAGCCGATTGGGTCATGGTAACCAGCCACAGCCATGAGAGCGGCGGCTCACGTGAGGTCCCTGCCGACTTCATCGAGTCCGTCGCCCACGCGGTGATCGATGCCGGCGCCGATCTCTTTGTCGGCCATGGACCTCACGTGCTCCGTGGAATCGAGATCTACAAGAACAAGCCCATCTTCTACAGCCTGTCCAACTTCATCTTCCAGAATGAAACCGTCCGCTTTCTTCCAGGCGACTTCTATGTGCAACAGGACTTGGAAGGTGCGACAAACACAGCTGATGGTTTCGATCGTCGCAACGAACGCAGTCGTGGTGGTTTCCCTGGACAGAGCATCTACTGGGAAAGTGTGGTGGCAGTACCCACCTTTTTGGGTGGATCACTTGATGAGATTATCTTGTACCCGATTACGTTGGGGCATGGGAAACCCCGGCCTCAACGCGGTCGGCCGCGTTTCGCAGATCCGGAAACTGCGCGCCGTATCATTGAAAAGCTGGCCGAGCTATCCGGGCCTTATGGCACGGACGTAGAATATGTTGCAGCTCAGAACACCGGCGTCATACGTTGGTGAGGAACTGAAACCAGCGATGTTTAACCATTGATATGGCTTAACCGGAAGGATTCACCAGCGTAGATGATTAGCATCCCAGTGAAGTTCCACACACCCGACGCTATACTAACCGAGGCCGAGGGGATGGTGAGAATCGAAGACGGTCGTCTCGTGTTGGAATTCGAGACAAAAGGCGCCTTCATCGGTGTCTATCGGTCAGGGGCCCAGGAACTGGAGATCTTCCCGGATGACGTTGCG
>JBDGXD010000579.1:0-2272 GCA_039584755.1 Gemmatimonadota bacterium | reverse complement strand
TGAAACTGTAGTCGTGCTCGGCCAGCCTTTGCGCCCCCTCTCTGAGTGCCCGGATACGGCTGCCCACGAGCCGGTCGGTCATCCACCAAGTGACCGCCGTGCCGAGTAGCAGTGCAATCAGGATCACAACCACCGTGTGAAGGTTACGGCGAGACACGAGAGCGTCGACTCGCGCCAGCGAATAATCCGCCCGTATTACGCCGAGTAGTTGGCCGTCCACGGTCCCGCTGTGACACGTTGCAGTGCTGCACCCTGCCTCAATCACTACCGGTGTCACTACTGACACGGCCCTTTCGCCGTCTGCCAACTCGAGTAATTCGTCGAAGCTCCCGCCGGTCCAGCTCAGCGTCGAGTCGGCATTCGCGTGGCACACATTACAGGGCCAGGATTCCGGTTGCACGGTGGCACCCGTTTCCTCCAGTTGCGACGCCACCACCCGCCCACCGTGCGCGATGAGCCGGATGTCGTGGAAGGCAGGATTCTCCGAAGCCATCCGATTCACCACAGTCCCAAGGATCTCCGGCTCATCCTGCATCATGAGATCGTTGATCCTGTGATGAATTCTCTCGGATGTGACTCTGGCCATGTCGCGCGCAGACTCCAGCTCAGCGCGCTCGTAGTCCAGGTTGGTCAGGTAACTCGAGATTCCGACGACGCAAACGAGGATCGCGAGAAAGATGCCGTTCACCTTCCAGACGAGCCGGCGCCTCCTCAAGACAGCTGGCAGAACTCGACTGTCGCGTGATCGTTCTGTTCCGTTTGGGCTCATCGCGCTCGATTCCCCGGCAACCGTATCCGGCGATCGGGTTGGAGCTTAGACGCCTGCAACGAACACTAAAAGTGCCACCCAGACTGATAACGTCGTCCTCCGCAGCATTTCAACATTAATCTAGCGCAGCAAAGCATGATCCACGAGGTTGTCGCTGACATGCCAAACCCATATACGATCGGAGCAGACGGTCCCAGCGAGGGTTGAGTCTGTCGCTGTGGCCACAGTCGCACGCCGAGCCACCTGCGCTGGGTAGAAAGCGGGGAAATGCGCCAATCGTGACAAAAATCTCACAAGGTCTTGACGGATGACCACCGAGGGATAGAATCAAGAGAACGGCAAAAACGTGATAAAAATCGCGGACAGCCCTTGGCCAAGACGGTTCGCCAGAAGAATCAGTTCACTTGGGGTACCTATGGGCAAGCACCGCAGCCATATCCATTCCCACACTACTAGTCAGCCTGGTCGGGGTTCCGGGTCACCAGGCATGACGACACGGCGTTTCCCCCTACACCATACCTCGAGACAACACGACAGACGTGTCGCAACCCTGCACCGAGAGAGCGTGCCATGAGTGGTGAGGCAAAACCGATCCTCGTTATAGGAGGAGGGATCGCGGGAATAACCGCGGCGGTGGAAGCCGCCGAAATCGGCTACCACGTGATCCTGGTCGAGCAGGATGCGTTTCTTGGAGGGCGCGTGATGCGGTCCTACAAGTACTTCCCCAAGATGTGTCCGCCTACTTGCGGATTCGAGATCAACACCCGCAGGCTGCGGCGCAATCCCAGGATAACCACCTACACGCTGGCCACGGTGGAACACGTCTCCGGTAAGGCTGGCAACTTCACGGTGACAATCAAGCGTCGGCCACGCTACGTGACCGGGGATTGCTCGCTGGACGACTCCATTGCCGAGAAGCTCACTTCCGAACGGCCCAGCGACTTGAACCTCGGTATGGACACCACCAAGGCGCTGTACTACCCGCATGACATGGCATACCCTCCGCTCCACATGCTCGACCGCGGTGCCCTGTCTGAGTCTGACGTACAAACTCTCACCGAGCTGGCCCCGCCCGGAGCAATCGATCTCGACATGACCGAAGAGGAAATCGAGGTCGATGTCGGTGCCATCATCGTCGCGACTGGTTGGAGGCCCTACGATGCCACCAAACTCGACAACCTGGGGTTCGGGCAGTGCGAGAACGTGATCACCAACGTCATGATGGAGCGGATAGCCGACCCGAGAGGCCCCACGGGCGGAAAGATCGTGCGCCCGTCGGACGGCAAGAACGCCATGAACCTGGCATTCGTGCAGTGCGCGGGATCGAGAGACGAGAACCACCTGCCCTACTGTTCGGCAGTCTGCTGCATGGCATCACTCAAGCAGGCACGGTACCTCAGGGAGAGCAACGAGGAAGCCAGGGCGACCGTTTTCTACATCGACATCCGCACCATCGGTCGTTTGGAGAAGCTCTACTACGACTTGCTGGAAAACACGAACGTT
>JBDGXD010000578.1:0-2277 GCA_039584755.1 Gemmatimonadota bacterium | reverse complement strand
TGACAACGGTCTCGGTGACGATCCCGGGGTTCGTTGCACTGCCAACGGCGTCGGTGACGGTAACGGTGAATCCCTAGCGACCCGCTGCCCCCTGGTGTCCACGGGTGGGAGGTCTGAGACTAGCGGCTGGCCAGCCCCCCGGCCGTCTCACCACCGTCGATCACATAGCACTGCCCCGTCATGTATGCCGCTTCATCTGATGCCAGGAAGGCGAAGAGGGCAGCAACCTCTTCTGGCTCTGCGTGCCTGCCAAGCGGGATCTTGCCATTCAGATCCGCCATCATTGCGGGAGTGTACTCTGCTTCCTGCATCGGTGTTAGCACAAGCCCGGGACACACCGTATTCACACGAATTGTCGGTGCGAGTTCGAGAGCCATCGAACGACTCAGCTCGACCACACCTGCTTTGGACGCGTTGTAGTCGAAGTAGTAGCGGTATCCCGTCAGGGCGTTGGTGGAGCCCATGTTGAGGATCACCCCACCCTGCCCCGCAAGCATGCGTTTGGCTGCCTGCTGTGCAATGAGAAAGACTCCGGTCAGATTGACGTCGATCACCCGCTGCCACTCTTCCGGATCGACCTCGCAGAACGACGGGTGCCTCAAACTGATTCCCGCGTTGTTTATCAGGATGTCCAGACCGTGGCACATCTGATCCAATTCCCGGAACGCCCGATCGACAGATTGACGATCGGACACGTCGGCCAGGATCGTCCCGGCCAACCCTTGCTGTTCCTCGTGGATACGCTCCAGCGATTCAACGTCGCGATCCAAGACTACCACATTGGAGCCTTCGGCCACGAATCGAGCCGTCGTCGCCGCCCCGATCCCACTAGCCCCACCGGTTATCAGGACTCTCTTGTTTTCCAACCCTTGCAACAGTCTCTCCTACGCTGTGCCCGCGAGACCACCGCCATCCACAACCAGAGTTGTCCCGGTCACGAAGGAAGCAGCATCACTCGCCAGATAGAGTACAGCCCGCGCAATGTCCTCAGGCTTGCCGACCCGCGGTAACGGTCTCGCCGCCGATTCTGCAAGAAACTCGTCAATCGGCTCGCCCAATTGTTCGGCTTCGTTGCGCAGCATCGGCGTATCGGTATCACCAGGACAGATACAGTTTACCCTAATGTTCTGTCCGCCATGATCCAGAGCCATCGCTTTGGTCAGCTGTACGACAGCCCCTTTTGACGCACAGTACGAGACGGCCCGCTTACCTCCGGTCAGACCCCAACCCGAACCGGTGTTGACTATCGCTCCCCCACCACGCTCGGCCATGACAGGTATCGCATACTTTGACATGAGAAAGATCGATTTGACGTTGACCGCCATGGTACGGTCCCACTGCTCCTCGGACAGCTCCACCACCGATGCGCGGTCGATAACCCCGGCGTTGTTGAACAGGACGTGGAGCCCCCCTAGCTCGCTGACACAGGCCGTTACTGCGCGCTCACAATCTGTCGCACTGCTGACGTCACCGGTTACCTGATGTGCTCGGCCGCCATTGTCATTGATCTCGCCGGTTACGGTCGCGCCGCCGTGTTCATCACGATCCATCACAAGCACACTGGCACCCTCGCGGGCAAACGACAATGCGGTGGCCTTTCCAATTCCCGACGCACCGCCGGTGATCAACGCCACCTTGCCAGCAAACAAGGGTCCCTTCAACGCCTGCCCCCCTCTGTTGGGCAGTAGACTACTGAAGATCGGATATCAGAGACAAAACACGTGGGCGTTATGATATCCGCCAATCCCGCCGGAAGATCTGTACGTGCCCACAATTGGTGCACGCTTCCACGTGCCAGGGAGATCGTTCGGGATCCTTGTCGCGGTAGTCCTGTGCTGCACGGGTCACGTAGTATCCCTGCATACAGACGACACAGATGCGGTCAGAATCCGACCTGCGGTCTTCGACTGGCGGTACTGCCTGGGCCATATTGCTCCTCTCGGTCTGTCGGTCAGCTTTGGCTGTGGGCCCCTATCATACCTCCAACTCCAGGTACCCGCGAGTCACCAGCCAACACAGCCAGCTGGTTAGCGGCGCCACCATCCACGATCCGCTCCAGGTGATGCGTTGTTCCACATATGCTCCGCTGCAACATCGACGAACTCCGTGTAACTCAAATCCTCACCCGGCCTCGTGGGACTGTTCCCGATGAAACAGTGCGGGCGGCGCCAGCCATACTCGAACGTGGCTTCTGCAGGAGGATTGGAGGTAGAGTCCAAGAAATCCTGCAGTAGGTAGACCGCCTCGTTCAGGTAATAACTGTCCATGTCGCCGGTT
>JBDGXD010000577.1:0-2280 GCA_039584755.1 Gemmatimonadota bacterium | reverse complement strand
TGACAGCGAAGTACAGATTGACGCCGTCGTGTTCTGCGCGTGAAGCCCCACAAGACGAAGTGATCATAGATACCTTTGCGGCGACCTCTTCGTTAGGTGCCTCGAATACATCGAGGAAGTCCCACGGCCCCAGGATGGTGTAGTGCTCGAGGAACTTCACGTCGGGGCACTTCTGCTTGACGTGATCGAGCCACGAGAGTCCCTCCTCCTCGTAGTGCTCGAACTTCTTCGCCATAGCGTCGGGAGATAGCCTGGTGGCGAGAATGTACGTGGGCATGAGGAGACCTCCTGTCAGTTGGATGTGCGTCGTCGTCCAACGCCTTTGGCGCTATCAGCATATGTGTCATTGAGGTGGACGGCAACAGTGAGATGCGCCAAGCCGCGGGCCGATTACGAGGTTGAGACCGTCAAGCCGCCCGAGAAAAACATCGCGGGGTCGGCCTACCCTAGCGGTAATCCAAGCAAGCCACCGGACGGGCTCCTTCCACAACCGCCCAGCCAAGGTGTGGCTCGACCGCGAGCGAATCAGTCTGGGTCACGCCTGCGAACCCGGACAACAGCTGAATGTCGACGATGCGCTTTCCGTTGGAGTTGATGATCCGAGCCGGTGCCCGCGACAGGCCCAGCGGCAAGTCGGCTAGTTTCACGCCGTCGCACAGCCAACGATGCCACCCTGGTTCCGGGGCAGTGATGAGCAGCGCGTAGCGACGCATGGTATCCTCCAACAGACCACATACTAAAGATGCAGAGGGACCGTCAATTGGGAGTCAATTGGTAGCCGCCCCACCTCAGCACCCCTGGATTAGCGAGGGGAAGGATTTGCGATTGTCGATTTGCGATTACCCGCGCCCCACTCCAACTGCTCTGACACCGAGCTGATCCGCTGCGCTGAGCGTCGGGGAGTCAGAATGCCACGGATGCGCCCAGGGCCAGACCCTCCCGTGTCGGCACTACGCTCAGGCTCACACCGTGCCAGGGTATCTCCTCCCAGTTCTCACCCCCCGTGAAAGCCCCGATGGCACCGCCGACGAGGAAGCCGGTGACCGCCCCTGCCGCAGCGCCCCACGCGAACAGCGCGCCCTCGCTATCAGCGAAGCAGAGCCAATCGCCGGAACAGGGCTCGTAAGCCATCACGAACAGTGCTCCCGTGATGGGTGCCGTGATCAGGGCACCCACCCCTCCGGCGCGCAGTGCCTTCTTGCCACCGCCGGCGAATACCGCAGCACCGAACCCCCACACAGCCGCCACCCCGACGATCTCACCGGCAGTGGCCGACTCGTCGGCGGTCCCGAGAAGGCCCATTGCCAGGGCGGTTCCACCGCCCCACAGCAGCGCTTTGTTTCCATTGAACCTGTAGGGGGTACCGACCTCGAGCCTGCGCACGTCCCGCAGGGCCATGGTCGTGACGTAGTCCTTCCCGGCGAGGGCCAGTGAGTCCGAGTCTGACCAAAGCAGCTCACCTTTTAGCTGGGTGTTACAGGCAGGGAGACAGCCGGTGACGCGGAGGCGCGTCCCCGAATCGACGGTGATGACGGGGGTGGACTGCGCGCTGACCACCCGGGCCCAGGCGAGAGAGAACAGGATAGAGATGAGGAGTATGGCTGCCCGACGCATCGTGTGCTCCTGTGAGTCATGCGTCGAGGATGGGGTTCGGACGTCAAGGGAGTGTCAACGGGCAGGCAACCGCGACACAGGGATCACACAGGTTGCGTTCGATTCAGCGCGCGCGCTATTTCAGCGGGCTACGTTTGCCGAGGGCAGGACCGGCCAGCAATGTGATCCTGGGCTGGTGCGACGCCCTCCTCAAATCTGAGCTCAGTCATGAGCCATGCAACAACGCCGTCTCTAAGATGATTGGAGGAGAGGCAGTCCCCGTTCTCTGTGACTTTTCTCTGGCTCCAAGGGTATCACCCAGTGAACACCCGAGAGCGCAGGAGGTCGCACCATGCACCGGCCAATTCGATCACTGTTGCTGCTCCCGCTCGCCGCCATACTCGCGAGCTGCGGCGACTCTTTTGCCCCGATCGAGAGCCTGCCGCGTGAGTTGAGCGTCGCCGAAGGCAAGCTCGTCGACGCCGACAATCGTTTTGCCTTCAAGCTGTTCCGCGAGGTCAACGCCCGGGAGGAAGACGGGAGCAACGTCTTCATCTCACCGCTGAGCGTGGGCATGGCGCTGGGCATGACCTACAACGGGGCGGCCGGAACGACGCGCGACGCCATGGAGCAGACACTCGAGCTGGGCGGCATGACGCTCCAGGAAGTCAACGATGCCTATCAAAC
>JBDGXD010000576.1:0-2298 GCA_039584755.1 Gemmatimonadota bacterium | reverse complement strand
TTCCAGTTGACTTCATGCCTTTTCCACTTGCCGCAGGCCATACATGAATTGCCTTTGCCTCGAAGTCAGCTTGCTCTCCTTCATTGCCACTTTGCTTTGGGCCTGCGGACATTCACTTTGGCTCAAAATCAATTGACTTTGCGTCATTTCCACTTACCGGACAGCTTGCGGAAGTGCACTTTGGCTCGAAGTCAACTGACTTCGTGTCATTTCCACTTACCGGACACCTTGCGGAAGTTCACTTTGGCTTGAAGTCAATTGACTTCCCGTCGTTTCCACTTACCGGACAGCATCTGGACACTGACTTTGGCTCACAGTCAACTGACTTTGTGTCATTTCCACTTACCGGACGGCTTGCGGAAATTCACTTTGGCTTGAAGTCAATTGACTTCGCCTCGTTTCCACTTACCGGACGACTTGCGGAAGTTCACTTTGGCTCGAAGTCAATTGACTTTACAGCGTTTCCACTTATCGGACGGCCGAGTCAAAATGACTTCAGAGTGAAGTCAGCTGAGTTTGCCCAGTTTCCACTTTGGATGCGGCCGTTGTGAGCTTCTATCCTATTGGTGGAGAATGACTTGGCCGGACTCGGCTCGCCGCACCACCGATGTCAACTCTAAGAGTAGGATGTGTGGCTCGTTTCCCCAAGGCGGAACCCAAGATCGCGCAGCTGGCCCGGCTGATAGCCGACGGGCTCGAGCATGGCAACGGCGGGCCACGGCAAGCAATTCACTCCAGGAAGCAAGAACACCCCCTCTGCCGACAGGTCGGAAGAGTAGGGGCGTTGTCTGGCGATACTGCCACCTTCCTTGGCGTCCCGATCACCACACCTACCTGCCGACCGCCAACAAACCACAACTTCGGCAAAAGAAAAACCCGCTCGGATCGTCCGAACGGGTCTCCAGTATCCCTCACAATCGGTTGCTTGGGTCGCTAGTTGATATCGATCACGAAGAAGGAGAGCCCCAGCCTGAACTCGGGGTTCCGCCGGTGAATATCGGGGAAGTCCTTGTAGAAGCTTTCCCTCATATACAGGATCCAGTCAGCTGACAAGCCAACGGACCGCCAGATGCGATACCTGGCTCGTGCAAACGCGAAGTGCACTATCTGGTTGCCCTTTGCCCCATTCATGGTATGTGTGAAGAAACCGCGGTAACCCACTGTCAGGTAGTCGACGCCCTTCCCACTCAGTGCGGCTGCCAGTCGCAGACCGAACCCCGATCCAAAATCATAACTCCTGCCGGTGAAGCCGGCGTACTCGGAACTGATCGCCGTCACGATCGCGATGTTCGGTTGGACGATTCCCCCGATATTGAGGTTGTCGGACAAACGCCAGCGGCTGCGCAGCGTAGCGCCAAAGGCCATGTCGCCCATCTCATAGGCGTTGTTGTTCGCGTAGTCATAGATCTGGTCAACCGTGAATACGTGCCATGCATTGTCCGACCGCTTGAGCTGTCTACCCCACAAACCGCCATGAACCTGGAACACTCCTATCGGTGAGGCATCATCGGCGTTGTACTGAAAATTGATCATGAAATTGTCGAACGGCTTGGCGTAGTCCTGCATCGGATCGCCGTAGTCGGCTCGGAACTCGAAGTACCCTGTCGTAGGGTCCGCTGATGAAAGACGTCCCTCACTCACGGTGCGGCCGCCAAACGTGATCGAGCTGCGATAGCGCTCGGGATACCGCTCCTCCGGATTGGGGCCGAACTTCGACATCTCACCGCGCCAGGCACGGTTGAAACCACCTACAGGGTCGAGCAGAAAGCCGCCCAGCTCAGAGAAAGCCCGACCCGCTCCTCTCGACTCGTTGTTGCGCACCAGAATCGCAGCACGATGCAGCGCTTCACCGATCGTGATCCCGCCTAGACTGGTCATGGCCCAGTCGTTGATGGCTCCAAGGTTGTTCTCGCCGAACATCTCCCAGATGAAGCTGCCGGCGAAGGCAAACGTCGACGACTCCCAGTAGTTGTAGCCGTTCGACCTACCGGCGTTGTAATACACGTTGCCGTGATACGGATGGGCGAACATGTTGGTGGTGAGATTGTTCGGGTCATATTCGAAACCGCGCTGGATGTTGCGCCGCCACGACGTGGTAGATAACACGGCCGTGGTATCGTCGGAAACGTTCCAGTTGAAGTAGTTGGGGATCAGCTCGAGCGCCAACACGTTGAAGGCCGCCGGCCAGAAATACCTTTTGGTGCAGCAGAATGTATCAGCCTGCGGGGCCGGTGTCGGGTTCTCTCCCTCCCCGATCGATGCGGCCGCAGCTGCTGTTGCCTGTTGCACGTCTTGTGC
>JBDGXD010000575.1:0-2299 GCA_039584755.1 Gemmatimonadota bacterium | reverse complement strand
TGCTCCAGCGTGATCACGAGATCACCGTGTTCGAGGCAAATGACTACATCGGTGGCCACACCCACACGGTAGAAGTTCAACTCGACGGCGAGCACATGGCCGTCGACACAGGTTTCATCGTATACAACGAACGCAACTACCCCAATTTCACCAAGTTGCTCGAGCAACTGGGCGTCGCGACACAGCCAAGCACTATGAGCTTCAGCGTGCGGTTGGAGCAACCCGAACTCGAGTACAACGGGTCCACGCTACGGCAACTGTTTGTCCAGCGACGCAACCTGCTGCGACCCCGTTTCTATCGCATGATTGCCGATATCATGCGATTCAACAAGTCAGCGCCGGTCGCCATCGAAAACGGCGCTGCATCACTCACTCTGGGAGAGTACATCGACTCAGCCCGATACTCGCGCGAGTTCGTCGACCACTACCTGGTGCCAATGGGAGCAGCCATATGGTCGAGTCCCGCGGCCAGTGTTCTGGACATGCCCGCCGAGTTCTTTGTCCGCTTCTTCAAGAACCATGGCATGCTGACGATCGACGATCGTCCCGAGTGGCGCACGGTTGCGGGCGGATCCTCACGATACGTAGATCGCCTGATCGCACCGTTCGCCGATCGGATTCGGCTCAGGGACCCCGCGCATCGGATTCGCCGGACCGACAGCCACGTTCTCGTCAACGACGAACGTTTTGACGAAGTAGTGCTGGCGTGTCACAGCGATCAAGCTCTGCGAATGCTGGCCGACCCGTCCGACGCCGAGCGAGAAATCCTTGGCGCTATCCCGTACCAGGCGAACCAAGTAGTGCTGCATACAGACACGCGGGTGCTGCCACGACGCCCGGCAGCGTGGGCGGCATGGAACTACCACACCTCGGGGCGACCCGAAGACCCCGTGGGCGTGACGTACAACATGAACATGCTGCAGTCACTGACTGCGTCCCAGACCCTCTGCGTTACGCTCAACGACATCGCCACGATTGCACACGAACACATCATCGCTAGCTTCAGCTACACACATCCGTTGTTCACGCCCGAGGGAATTCGCGCGCAACAGCGTCACGCTGAGATCTCTAGTCACAATCGTACTCATTACTGCGGCGCGTACTGGCGCAACGGTTTCCATGAAGACGGCGTGGTCAGCGCGTTGACGGTGGCAAGTGAATTCGGAGTGTCGCCGTGAACAGCGCGATCTACATCGGTTCGGTGCGGCATCGACGGCGTGGACCCGTGGCGCACGCTTTCCGCTATCGCCTGTTCATGATGTATTTGGATCTGGCCGAACTCGACCGACTATTCGACCCCTACTGGCTCTGGTCGGTACGCCGACCGGCACCCGCTTGGTTCCGTCGAGCCGACTACTTCGGGGATCCTGAGCAACCGCTGGACGAGACATTGCGCGACTACGTCGCTACGCACGCGGGCACGCGGCCGACCGGGCCAATAAGAATGCTTACGCATCTGCGATACTTCGGCTACGTGATGAACCCGGTGACGTTCTACTATTGCTTCGATTCGCAGGACAGTCACGTCGACACGATCGTCGCTGAGATCACCAATACTCCGTGGAATGAAAGGCACTGCTACGTGCTGCAGCCGTCCGCCAACGAGGGCTCGGAGCACCGCAGGCGTTTTCGACTGTCCAAGGAGTTTCACGTTTCGCCATTCATGAACATGGACCAGGAGTACCAATGGAGCTTCACGACTCCGGCGCGTCGACTGGTGGTCCACATGGAGAACTTCGAAAGACGTGGCAAGCTATTCGACGCCACTCTCGCGCTGCGGCGCGAAGAGATAGGCCACGGTTCGCTGGCTCGAGTGCTCTCGCGGTTCCCGTTCATGACACTTACCGTCATCGGCGGAATCTATTGGCATGCCGCCCGCCTGTGGCTCAAACGCGTTCCGTTCTTCGTACACCCGTCAAAGAGACCAGCATGAAGACTCTCGATAGACTCGCCAGGTACCTGGTGCTCAAGCGACTAAACAGCATAACCGACGGCTTCCTGCAAGTGCGCGAAGCGAACGAGGCACACAGCTTCGGCCGTCGCGGCACCATCAGCGCGACCGTGCAGGTAGTGGACCCACGCTTCTACCGTGCCGTGGCGCTCGGTGGCCACATCGGCGCCGGCGAGGCCTATGCCGACGGATGGTGGACCACCGACGACCTGACCGCAGTCATACGGATATTCGTCCGAAATCGGGCCGTAATGGATGATCTGGAGACCGGCTTCGCGCGAATCGCTCAACCGATCCGCAAGATCGCCCATGCTCTGAATCGCAACACGCGTGACGGCAGCCGACACA
>JBDGXD010000574.1:0-2302 GCA_039584755.1 Gemmatimonadota bacterium | reverse complement strand
GCTGCCGTTTCATGGAATGAGCAGCTACCCGTACGGTGCGGGGGAATCGTACCCAACAGACGAGGACCATCAGAGATACCTGGAGGAATACAATACCAGAAGAGTGCAACTGAAGAAACGACCCATCGAGCGATGAAACTGCACGTAGGAACCAGTGGATACTCACATAAGGAGTGGAAGGGTAGCTTCTACCCGGTCAAGATCGATCCGTCCGAAATGCTGCAATACTATGCAGAGCACTTCGCCGCCGTTGAGATCAACAACACCTTCTATAGAATGCCCAATGAGAAGACCTTGGCACAATGGTCCGAGCAGGTACCGAACGGTTTCGTATTCGTGATCAAAGCGTCTCGCAAGATCACTCATCTAAAGCGACTCATGGGAGTCGAGGACGAACTCTCGTATCTCCTCACAACAGCTGGAACACTCGGCGACCGGCTCGGACCCATTCTATTTCAGATGCCACCCAACATGAAGAAGGACGTTGACCGACTGGTTTCCTTTCTGCGACTGTTGCCCGATCCATGTCAGTCGGCTCTAGAGTTCAGGAACGATTCCTGGTTTGACGATGAGGTCTACAGTGTCGTTGCAGAGCACAATGCCAATCTGGTGTGGTCCGATACAATGGAGCAATCTCGTGCAAGGCAGATCTCCACAACGAACTTCGGATACCTGCGATTGAGGCAGGAATCATACGAAGACGAAGACCTGAGGACCTTGTGTAACGCGACCAGGGCTCAACCCTGGGATGAGGTCTTCGTGTTCTTCAAACATGAGGAAGAGGGCACCGGTCCTCGGCTTGCTTCACGCTTCGGCGAGCTGTGGCAGAATCAAGATGCATAGAGCTGCGGACGCAGCATGGGCATGTGCGTTGGGTAGCCCGTTGAACTGGAACCGAGCTGCGGGTAATTTGATCTCACTTGAGGGACCATCACCGGAGAAAACGTAGATGACGACTGCTGACCAGTCGGCCGACACTATACAGTCGAGCGTTTGTATCATCGTTGGTGGGGGTGTGAAGCTCGGATTGATGACGTCAGTGGGAGTGGTTGCCTTTGCCCTTGTTTCGAGGGTAACCGACGGTGCCGCCGAGCTCATCCTCCAATCTGTCTTCGTTCTCGCAGGCGGGGCTCTGTTCAGCTACCTGGCTGCCGCGTGGGTGAAGCCGAGAGACGTCGACTCATTCGCGTGTACTTCTTTGACGGGACTCCTGGGCGCCCTGACGTTTACTGTAATCGATACAGTGATCCTGCGGCCGCTCAATGTCTATCACTGGAGCTGGGACCAGATCGGTGGTGGTAGCGGATTCTGGTACATACCGGTCTGGTGGATGGGTGCCACGGTGTTGGCATGGCTGGGAGCTTGGATCTACAGCGCCGAGTCTAGGAGCGGTTCGGTCAACCTGAGTGCCGTGGTCGCGAAAACCGTGATCGGTTCCGTGGTGCTGTTCGTGATCGTCGGTATCCTCCGTGTCGGCCCGTTCAGCGCTGCAATGATGGCTCTTTGCTTCTGCTTGGCATTAGCGGGGCAGGTGGTGCTGGCATCAGTGTTGAACCGTAAGTGAAGCGCTCTGAGCGTAACCGACTCGTCATCTCGGCCGGCTGGCTGCTCACTCCGATCGTGGTATGGGCAGCCTCTTTCTTTGGCGGATGGGCGGGCGCGCAAGTTGGCGAGAGTATTGGGTTCTTGGTCGGAGGGGGAGTCGTGTTCGGCGCTCTTGTCCTGGCAGCTTGGATTCTCGCAATCAGGTGGCTGACCAAGCGGAGCAAGCGCCGACCACCCGGTGACGCCAGGCGTGAGTGAACTAGCTGTTGGAGGCGTGTTGTTGAGCCTTTCTCCGATTCACTCTGTCTGAGGCAACACGGGCGACTTCGGCCAAGACCGCCGCCCCAATGAAGACCGCGCCGTCATCCGGCAGGAACTGAGAAGTGTGCGCTGGGATGGGATCCTGGTCAGGTAGCCGACCGCCGATTCGCAAGAAACAGCCTGGCACTCGCTCGAGGTAGAACGCGAAATCCTCACCGCCGAGATTGGGAAACGGCAGCATAGTGAGGGCAGCTTCACTGAGCACCGTTCTGGTGGCTTGGCAGGCCCACTCTACAATCTCGCCGTCGTTGATGACTGGCGGAGTACCGGCGCGGACTTCGAGCTCTGCAACCAGTCCGTGCGCTCCAGCTACCGCATGTGCAATCTGGTGCAACTGTGAATGCAGTAGATCCCGTGTCGCGCTGTCCGCAGCACGCAGTGTTCCACTCAGGCGCGCACAGTCCGGCACCACGTTTGCCGCAGTTCCTGCCTCTAT
>JBDGXD010000573.1:0-2303 GCA_039584755.1 Gemmatimonadota bacterium | reverse complement strand
CGACCGAGTCGGTATGCCACAGGTGATCTTGATCAGTCAGGCGATGGCTGAGCTACACTGGCAGGACGCGGATCCCATAGGGAAACAGCTCGAGTTCTTCCGTGGCCCCCGTGAGGTAATTGGCGTGGTTGCTGACGCGAACTACGGTGGTGCGACCAGCATTGTGAGACCGATGGTGTACTTCCCGGCCCTGCAGGGCGCTCAACGCACCATGGCCTGGGTAGTCGAGACATCGGTTCCTCCACAGAACCTGGTCGACGCCGTCCGAGGAGAAATCCGTGCACTCGATTCCGAGTTGCCGGCATACCAGATCGCCACGCTGGATTCAGCGATGGAGGAGGCGCTGGGTGGGGATACGGTGATGGCAAAGATCATGGCGGTGTTGGCGGCCATAGCGTTGTTCCTGGCGTTGGCGGGTGTCTACGGTGTGATGGGTTACACCGTTTCGCAGCGAACACAGGAGCTTGGCATCAGGATGGCGCTTGGTGCGCAGACCCGCGATGTGCTCAACATGGTAGTCAGGCAGGGCACTCTTCTGGCGCTAGTGGGTGTCGTGGTTGGAGTCGGCATAGCCCTGGGAGTGACACGCGGTCTGTCGCAGTTTCTGTTCGGCGTGAGTCCGTTCGACCCGATCACATACAGCTCCGCAGCGGTGGCACTGCTGATCGCAGGGATAATCGCAGCGTATTTCCCGGCGAGGCGTGCTACCAAGGTCGATCCGATCGAGGCGCTGCGAGCTGAGTGAGTTCCGGTGTCCGGGAAACCGGGCACGCCCAATGCCGTAGTGTGGACCAACCAGTCCCCTCAACGGTGAGTCCCATGCGAAGTCCTCGAGTGTGCGTACTCCACGAGCTGTCACGAAAGCCGTGGGTCGTGCTTCTACTGATATCAATCACAACACTGTTACTCGCAATCAGCCCGCTCGCCATGTCCGGACAGGGAGCGGAAGAGCCGCAGTTTCCCGTAACAGCCAGAGTCCTGGTCGACGGCAAGTTCAACCGCTGCGAGGGGATCGCGTTCAACGGCGAGGGAGACCTCTACGTTGCGGGCAATCGCGCCCTTTGGCACGTCAGTACTGACGGAGATGTCAGGAAGATTGCCGATCTCTACAGCAATTTGGGGCTCGCCCCGATCGGTGACCGCGACATCCTGATGGCCGACTTCGGTCCTACCAACAGATTCAATCACGGGGCCAACGTAGACGGCATCGTGTGGCGCATTACACCGGAGGGTGAAAAGACCCGAATCGTAGACGGTGGTGTCGGTGACCCCAATGCACTCGTGATTCTGAGTGACACCACTTTTCTCATATCTGACGACGCCACCGACGAAATTTTCATTGCCGACATGACGGGTCGAGTCGGTCTGCTCACCGATGCGATTGGTCATCCCAACGGCTTGGCGCTGTCGGCCGACCGTTCCACGCTGTATGTGGCGCAGATCTTTGGCAGCCTGCGGCCAATGACGATCGACGATCGCATATGGGCCATGTCGTTGGAGAACGGAATGCCGGTAGGTGTGCCCGAGGTGATCGCGCGTACCGGCGAAGGCGCCGCCAACGACGGCCTGGCGATGGACGAGTTGGGCCGGATCTACGTAGCCGCCAACGGCAGCGGTCAGATTCTCAGGATCGATCCGAAAACACGCGACGTCGTACTCATCGCAGAGAACATGCCTGGGGCTGCCAGTATCGCGTTCGGCCAGGGGGAGTTCGATCACGAGGCGATATACGTAACGTCGACGCGGACGGGGAAGGTGTGGGAGGTTAAGCTGGGCGTTGAGGGAGCGGAGCTTTACAGGTGAGAGTAGGCTGTCTTGGGTAGTACTTCACAGATGAGGGGGGAAGAAGGGAAGGAGGGGAAGGAGATTGAGATTGGGGGAGAAGGAAATGAAGAAGAAAGTGATACTCGCCGGCTTGTCAGGGGGAATTGTCATGTTCGGGTGGCTCTTTCTGACCAACGCTGTCCTACCGTTCAAGAGCAACCTCATCCACAGAGTTCTTCCGTTACAGGCACAACTGGAGGTCCATGGGGCACTGGGGAAGTGGGTCACGGACCCCGGAAGCTACAGCATTCCATATCTGTCTCGGGAAGAAGAGGAACGGTTTCCTGATTACCGGGACCAACCGACATACTCGATTGTGTTCGAGGGGTATACCCACGGTGGCGGGGGCGGCCGTGGCCGCCTCATGTCGAGCATCCCCGTTGTCTTGCTGGCTGTCTTCCTCCCTCCGCTTCTCGCCGCTTGGATGCTCTCGTTAGCCTCCACTGCGACGCGACTCACGTGCTTCTGGAGAGTTCTAT
>JBDGXD010000572.1:0-2342 GCA_039584755.1 Gemmatimonadota bacterium | reverse complement strand
CCCTGGAGCCTGTGACGCTGGGTGGGGTGGAGCAATGGGTCCTCATCCGGGGTCAGGACACGTCCAATCCGGTCCTCGTATTCTTGCACGGAGGCCCAGGAAGTCCCGCCATCCAGTACGGACGGTTCGCGTTCAAGCCGCTGGAACAACACTTCACCGTGGTTACCTGGGATCAACGGGGTTGCGGGAAATCCTATAGTGCCGGGATCGATCAGCAGTCCCTTACCTTCAGCCAACTGTTCTCCGATGCCCATGACCTGATCCTTCAGATGAGGGCCCGCTTTGACACCGAGCAGGTCTTTCTCATGGGTATCTCCTGGGGTGCGATCCTTGGGATCCATCTGGCCGACGCGTATCCTGAGCTGCTCCACGCCTACATTGGCATTGGGCAGCCGGTCAACCTGGCCCAGAGTCTCGGCATTTCCATCGATTTCGCCCTGGAGCAAGCAACGGCCCTTGGGAATACGGACGTGCACGCCCAACTCACCCAAATCAAGCAACTATGGCAGACCGATCCTGCCCTGGCCTGGGAACAGGCTGGACCCGTCGCGGGCTGGCTGGAGAGTCTGGGCTACGGCGACTTGCACGATCTTTCATTGTACACCTCCTTGGCCCAGGAGGCGGGTCCCCTCACGGAGTATACCGCAGTGAACCAAGCCAACGAGCAGAATTGGCGCGATCTCTATGATGCCTCGCCGCTGAATGCGGACGTTGCCTGGTGGATGGGGATTGACCTGCCACGCGACATCCCTCGACTGGAGGTTGCGTCGGTATTCCTGACCGGACGACACGATTATAAGGCGCCGTTGGAGTCGGTGGAGGAGTATGTCGGAGTCCTAGAAAATCCGGTGGCGAAGCTCCTGATCCGCTTCGAACAATCCGCCCACGTGGTCTTTCTCGAGGAACGGGATCTGTTCCGCACAACTATGATCGGGACTGTCGCGCCCTACAGGAACTGAGCCGCTATGATCATGTCTACCCGTGCGATCACGCTCTTCTGATGGATTGCACAGGATGGCCAGAGCGGTGGGCGGTCTTGCGGCGGTCGAGAACATCGGTCATCCCCTACCCCTTCGGCCTGATTGACTCTCCTAACGTCGTGACTCGATGACGTAAATGTCACCTCCGTCGGTGTCACGCGAGTAGGCGATTCCGTTGCCGTCAGGTGCCCATCCACCCGCGTGAACGTGCTCGCCGGTGGAGGCCAGGTTCACAACTCAACAGGAGCTGCACAGGTAGCATGATCCTCTTACCGCCTCGCTGCCCACCCTGTAGCTTTGCCGAGTCTCGGAGTCGCCCTCCAAAACTCTAGGAGGAACCGATGCGCCGTCTTGCACTTGCCGCTCTATCGCTGGCCTTTCTGGCCACCGCCTGCCAACCTGCCATAACCGAACTCACCGAAGAACAGAAAGCCGAGATCGCCGCTGAAGTGAGCGCCATCAACGCCGTCTATTGGGATGCTTGGAGAGCTGCTGATTTCGATCGGGGAATGTCCTACTTCCATAACTCGCCCGAAACGGTGTGGGGCTATGCTGGCAACCTCGACATGGGCTGGGATGCGATCTACGCCGCGTACAGTCCGCTTTTCGGGGCGATAGCAAGCCAGGCTGTCACAATCACTGAATCGCGTACGACGGTGGTGGCACGAGATGTCGTCTGCATCAACGAAGTGGGGAGTACTGTGCCGACGGATACAGCCGGTGTTGCCGGGCCAGAGATGAATTTTGCCCTCTTGACCGTTTGGGTGCGTCGCGGTGGTGAGTGGAAGGTCCTCTTCGGTCATGAATCCACTCCCGTACCAGAGTCGATGTAGGTTGCCCAAACCGCCAGGTCCCGCGCCCGGCCGACGAGATTGAGCTTGAATGCCGTATCAACGAACTGGTTCAACACCATTGAGAGGTGCCCTGCCAGAAGCTTGAAGCTGACCGTACTTTACCGATACCGTAGACCGCAGCTATCGCGCCGAGTTGTCAGGCCTACTGTGAGGGAGAGAGAATGAGTAAGGTGGCGTTGTTTTCAGGCATCGTCCTTATCGCCTTGGCGGTGATCGTGTTTGTGTTTGCTGATGGCCTTCGCAGATGGTACAGTGGAATCTTCTTCGCGATCATGGGGACTGCGGTGTTGGTGAACGCGCTGCGTTGGCGGCGCACCCCTGATGAGTAGTGGTCTGCTCTCGGTTGCGGTTTCGGAGAATCTAGAGATGCTGATCGTGAGGCGCTCGCAGAAGGATGTCCGTGATCGTCACAGATCAACTCGGCTGGTTGACTACGGCCAACGGCCGGATCATCACAAATCGCTGATCATCAGGTGTCAAGTCGTATTTGAAGCGGGAAACCGAAACG
>JBDGXD010000571.1:0-2348 GCA_039584755.1 Gemmatimonadota bacterium | reverse complement strand
GGCGGGCCTGACCCACTACGAGGCCATCGACTACTGAGATCCTTCTCTATTAGGAGGTTGTTATGCGCACCCTACGTTTCACCCTGCTCCCGCTCCTGTTGGTCGCCTGCACAGACCAGGAGCCCGTCGCGCCAGACGCCAATGTCACACCGCTGTTCAGCGCGACATCGACGTGGACCTACGCTTCCCTCTTTCTCGACTTCGTCTACACCGACGGTGTGAACACCTGCGTCGGCGAGGGCTGGCACGGCTACGGTGAAGTGCCCTACCGGATGCACGAGGTCTCCAACGGATCCGGGGGTTACAGCTACCACATTCAGTTTCTGCCGACTACTCCGTGGGGGCCTCAGTACTCCCTCACCGGCCTGACAAGCGGTACGGTCTGGTGGCTGAAGAACGGCGGCGGACTCTACAACGAGTCGTTCCACATCAACAAGGGACAAGTATACCGCTACAAGTACCACGAGACATACAAGTCCGAAGATGGCGACAAACTGTTCAACGATGGCTCGATGCACCTGACCGTGAACGCGAACGGCGAGCTGGTTGTCGAGCGACTCGAGTACCTCGGCCTTCGGTGTGACAAGAGGAACTGACAAGCCGTCGTCGTCGAAGCTGATCCAACCGCCCGGCCCCGCGCCGCGCGGTTCCGCTCTCAGCCCCCGAGCGTCACGCGGCGCTCGGGGCTCTTTGTGAACACGACCCCGAACCGCGGTTCCCTCCGGCAACGCCCCGACGGCCGAGCCGAACCGCCTTGGCGGCTACGGATGTGCCTCAAATGTACGTGAACTGACTCACACCGGTGTCACTCAGTGACACTACTCGACAGCGTAGGGCCTGAGCAACACGCACGCGTCGGTAGACCATCTGGGGCGGGAGTCACCGCACTCGCTTCTATTCTGGTGGACTCTGTCAACCAACGCCGGCTACGGTAAATTGGGCAGCCACCATGATGCGGAAACCACCAGCAGTGGCCCGCCCGAGTTCTCGAGCCGCCTGAATCTGGTACCCTCCGCTAGCAGCTGTACGGCAGGTACTCCCAGAGCGTTCTGAAATCGCCGCAGGTTCGGGCTCGGTGTGTCGTCGGAGAGCTTGACTTCCAAGAGGAGGAACGGCTTACGACCTTCAGACAGCAGGAAGTCCACTTCACGTTTCTCCTTGGTACGAACGTAATGCAGGCCGAAATCGCCGTACCCGAGGTCATTCCAAGCAACCACGGCTCGCAGCAATTCCACGGCGATCAGGTTCTCGAATCGCGCCACTCAGCCCGCTCCTGCTCAATCCCCCCGAAGCACGTCAACGGGATTCACGGAAGTGGCTCTCAGAGCCGGGAAGAAGCTGGCTGCGAGTACCGCAGCGGCCACCAGCGCTCCGATCGTTATCAGGGTCCAGGGATCGCCGGGGTCAACCTCGAACAGAAGGCTCGCGATGACTCGACCACTCGCCAAGACGGCAAGGCTCCCCAATGCCAATCCGGCCGCTCCCATAGTCAGGCCCCGTCCAAGTATTCCTCGTACCACCCGGCCTTGCTCGGCTCCAAGCGCAAGCCGGATCCCAATCTCTCGGGTTCGCTGTTGCACGGCAAAGGCCAGGACCCCGTAGACTCCCAACGCTGCTAGAACCGCTGCAAAGACTGCAAACCCACCCAATACCGTGATCAGGAAACGGGCGTCCCGGACGACACCGGATGAGCTAATCCCTTCGTCCATGAGTCGAATCGTGGTGGGGATGTCCGGATCGAGCTCCCGCAATACTCCGCGGAGCTGAGGAGCGATGGCTGCCGGATCCCCGGTGAAGCCCGCCACCACCACCTGATACCACGCATTGGGAGCCGGTGCCTGAGCGAAGGGCACATAGTATTGAGGGAGCGGATCAACGTCTACCCGGCTACGGACGTCCGCCGCCACGCCGACGACGGTTCGCCAAACCGAATCACTCGCCAGGTCCAGTCGTACCCGCTTTCCGATTGGACTCTCTCCCGGCCAGTACATCTCGGCCATGGACGAGCTGACGATTGCCACCGGCATCGTCCCCTCTCGGTCTTCGGCGTTGAAGGGACGTCCTTGCAACACCAGAATCCCCATAGTGGCGAAGTAGGATTCAGTTATGGAGCTGGCCATGTGGTTTCCGTTGACCTCACCCTCCGCGGTCCAGATGGTAGCGGGTGGTGTGCTGACCCAACCGAGCAGAGGTATATGCGTACCGTGTCCGACGCTCTCCACCCCGGGGATGGCGGCCAGGCGCGAATCCAATTCCCGAAAGAACCCGATAGCGGCGCCAGCTTCCCTGAGGTCACCGGGCAGACTCACCGTCATGGTGAGTTTGTTCTCCGTGGAAAAACCAGGATC
>JBDGXD010000570.1:0-2350 GCA_039584755.1 Gemmatimonadota bacterium | reverse complement strand
GCAGATTAGGCGCAGCCGCTATGGCCCACAACCGGGCCCACCTTTGAGTCCGGGTCATTGGTTCACTCTCCCCTTTGAGGGCTTCCCTACCCATTTTCTGCACATAGGATGGACCCGAAAATTCACCTGTAATGGGGTCTGTTTTCTGTGATCTGCGTCTCAGATTAGCCTCGTGAATGGTCCTTGAACGAATGTTCACCTCGAGTCCTTCACTGATGCCGATGCCACACTAGATGACGTGCTGGGGCGGCAGCTGGAAGGGGCGCAGCGGCTCGAGATCACAGTTGGAACAGATCAGAATCCACATGCAATCGGCGCAGCGGTACGGTTGCCATACCAGAATGGAATAGGGCCGATGTGTGAGATTCAGGCGGGCAGCGGTTACTGGTCTCTGAACGGCGCTACTCAGGTCCTGGGCATCGCTGGGGTGGTAACGGGCTTTTGGGTGAGATGGCCCTATGGCACAGAAACCGAGGTGCCAGTGGAGATGGGCCAGCTGGAAGTAGTATTGAGGTTGCAGCAATGAGTATGGGTACAGCGTTTGGCACGTTGCAGTGTCACGGCCCCGCTTGGGCCGCGGAGTCAGAAGGCGAACAGTCTGGTTACCTTTCCCGTGATCACTCGATCTAGCAGCAGATTCAAACGGAGATTCCGCCGCTCGCTGTAGACGAGGAAGATGTCACTCAACGGCGCGTGAATGAGATTCAGTCGCACGTTGGTCACGAGCTCGTCACTGGAGTTGTTGTACTGTACGAAGCCGCTGGCGAACAGTTGTGTGGAGTAGGCGTATCTCAACCGGGCTGCAAAGAGGTCGGCTGTTGTTGACTGCCCAGACAGTGTGAGATCGTTGTGCTGTATCGAGATATCGATCAGTAGATGATGATTAGGTCTCAACACACCGGTCCCGGCAATCGATGTTATGTCTCCGTCGTAGAACCCACCATGATTCAGTCTCACTGAACCAGACAGCCACCGCGCCCCACTCGACGCATAAGTGATCGCTGTGTTGGCATAGCGATACTCGCCCGGCTCCAATCCGACACCTGCGATGGTGTCCGGTTGGGTGAGGCGCTCCAGCCAGTTGTTGTACTCGATGTTCAGTGATCCGCCGTCTATGAACGAGATCCCAAATCCTCCCGTTGCTGTTCTCGTTTCGAGTGACCAACGGAGATCGGAGAGCATGCTGACGTCGATGTAGGGATTGACTTCGATAATGCTGGGAACGCTCAGTTGTGGATGAGCTCCCAGCGTGGCGAACGCTTGCCGCATTCCTCGACGGCGCACGAATCCGACTTCGGGGTTGAATGACTCACCGACGTGCTTGACGAACCCGGATGCATCCCAAACCGGATCTCGCCAGGCAACCTGCAACCACGCAGCCTTCTTGTCACCGGGTGTGTTGGGTTGGTCGGTGGCTGCAATGTATGAGTTGACAATCATGTACTGTGCCAACCTCAGATTCGCATCAAAACCCCAACTCCTGTTGTAGATGTCGGTGAGGCCACCACTCGTGACTGTTCGATTGATGAACATGGCACCGATGTCGCTGGTGCCGAATATCGTGCGGCGCACGCGGGCCACCGCGAAGTTCTCAGCCGGTCCCAGATCACTGGAACGAGTTTGCACGTCGAGTACACCAACCTCCAGGCCACCCATTCTGCCCGTCAGTCGGCCCCCTGCGATGATGTCGACTGGCCTACGGTCACCTGAGAGTCCAATCCTTCTGGAGTGGAACAGGCTGAATTCCCGGGGCGACGAGCCCGTGCGGTAGTTTCTCTCGGTTACGTCACCAAATTCAAATACCCCCGCGTTCTCCATGAAGAAGTCGCGCTTTTCGGGAAAGAAGAGTGAGAATCGCGTTAGGTTGACCTGTTCCTGGTCTACTTCAACCTGGGAGAAGTCAGTTAGAACAGTGAGATCGAGTGTCAGCCTCGGTGTGATGCCGTACTTGACATCGAATCCGCCGCCCAGGTCGCTGCCATAATCGTCCACCCGCAACTCACCCACTTGACGGCCGGCGCGGAGATATGGTTTGAGCGTGAGATTGCGACCTTGATGAAGGTTCTGCAATCCGGTGAGCGTTCCGGCCCGTGACATCTTGTGTACCCGATACTGACGATCAATCGGTGCCCAATAGGCGTCCTCATTCTTGCGTCGCACTCTGCGGAGGAAGTTGATACCCCAGCTCTGATCCGGATCATTGGCGTTGAAGCGCAACGTGGTGAACGGAATCGCAATCTCCAGCGTCCAGCCATAATCGTGTATCTTGGTCTTGCGGTGGACGACCCCCTCCCATGCCCGATTGGTGTAGCGACTATCGTTGAATACCTGGGCGTCGAAGATTGCCCCT
>JBDGXD010000569.1:0-3591 GCA_039584755.1 Gemmatimonadota bacterium | reverse complement strand
GGATCAAGCAGACCGACCTGCAGTATTGCTGTGACGCCGATCCCCGGATGGGTTCCGTCGTCATGTGGAACATCGCGCGGACCATCGGCGCACGCTACCAGCTCGCCCGCCAGATCCTGGTGGCGGAGATCCAGAGCAACCTCAAGCAACGGGATCCCTTGGCCGGTTGACAGGCCAGCGCCCCTGTTAGGGCCTACCACGTTGACCAACAAGGCGAGACAACTCTAGGCAGCGCACCGCTCGTCCATGCGCGGCCCCCCCTGCCGTCTCTTCTAACCGCCAGCGGGTGACCTCTCCAACGACTGCAGGAATGCAGCCAAATCAGCCATCTCCGCACGCTGGAACACCGGCCAGGAGATTACCGAGCCACCCACTTCGTCCTTCAGCAGAGTGTGGTTCCACAGCGCAGCGATCACTGCCGCGGGCGAACTGAGACCCCTTGCCTCGGCTATGTCCCCTGCCGCGCTTCCGCCCCTACCGTCGAGGGAGTGGCAATCCAGACATCCCTTGTCCCACACACGCCTTCGTCCCCTCTCCGGATCCCCTGCCTGAGCGAAGTACTTGACAGAGTAGAGGTACCCGACCAGGTCGGCCATCTCTTCGGGCCTGAGCTGCGGCACCGAGATCCCTCGTTGCCTCATCGCCTGAATCATCTCCGGCGCCTTGTTCCACATCGCTGCAGCGAACGCGAGCAGGCTGCGGTGGACGCCTCGCTCTGCCAGATCCGGCCCAAACCTGCTGCCGCTCCCCTGCACAGCATGGCATCCGATGCAACCTTTCTCGCTGAACACCCGGCGCCCGTCACCCACCAGACCGGGCACTACATACAGCGGTCCCGACACCACCTTCAACGAGTCGGATTCGAGATATGCAATCAGGTCGGCGAGCTCGTCGCCTGTGAAGCGGGGGCGTCCGATTCCTCTGGCCTGCATCGCCTCACTCATGGCAGGCCCATGGTTCCACATCGCCGCTGCCACTTGGATTGGTGCCACGAACTGACCCCGGGAAGCGAGGTCCGGGCCGACCACACCACCGACACCACCAACCTGGTGGCAGACAATACAGTGCCTCTCAGCAAAGAGTTCTTCACCCTTCCCCCCATCTCCCGCCGGATCGAAGTAGTCGAGAGTATACAAGAAGGCGATGAGATCACCTGTCTCCCGCCCGGTCAGGTGAGGCTGCTCGATTCCTAACTCTCGCATCCGCTGAACCATGCCCGGGAGGTGATTCCACATCGCGGCCGCAAGGTCGTAGAACGTTCGGGCGCGCGGAAATCGCGCGAGGTCGGGCCCCTCAGTGCCCCCGAGACCTTTGATCGCGTGGCACTTGACACAGCCCTCGGACCCGAACACTTGAGCACCTGCCAAAGCGTTTTGCGTCGGTTGCGACCGGACCACTTGTCCGAGTATCGGAGCCAGGGGTGTGCAGAGAATGGCGAGGAGACAGACTGTTGCGGCTACGGCTCCATTGCTACCCTGGAGCCCCGTCGAGAAGTTGATTCTCATGCTCCGGCCCTCCCAAAGGACGTTGTTTCGCGACAGTATCTAAAGCGTCAATCAGTCGGGACGCAGGCCGTCCCACAGCCCTGCGACGACTGACCGACGGCTATCGTCCTTTGGCAGCCAGAGTTCTCAGGTAGACCGAGAGATCCCTCATTTCGTCGTCCTCAAAACGCGGCCAATCCGAGTCCGCCAATTGGATCCGGTCATACATGGCTGGTGCGTGGTCCCACATAGCCGTAGCCAGTCCAAGTGGTGTCAGCACTGCTTGCGACTCAGTCAAGTCAGGCCCTATGGAAGACTGGCCGCCCCGTGGATGGCAACCCGTGCAGCCTTTCTGCGCGAAGAGTAGCTCTCCCTTTCCTGCATCACCCTCCGTATCGTAGAAGCGGAGGTAGTAGAGAAAGGCTATCACGTCAGCCATCTCGGTACCCTGAAAACGCGGGAACGCCACACCTCTGGCCGTCATTGCTGCGGCCATTCGTGACGAGTGATTCAACAGTTCCCCGGCGATCTCTGATACTCGTAGTTGCTGAGTCGCCACGCGCAGATCCGGGCCATACGCGGTGCCGCGGCCGTTGCTCCCATGGCACCGCACGCATCCGTTTGCGACGAACAGGCGCTGTCCCGAGTTGGGGTTTGGTGGCTGGAGCAGCACCACATCACGACCCCGCATCGTGGAGACTCGTCTGATGTATGCCTGCATGTCGGCGATCTCGTCGCCAAGGGTAGTCGTCAAGCGGTGGGCCAATCCGGCCACCCTCCCCACCAAGCATATGGCACTGCTCGCAGCGCTTGTCAGCAAACCATCGCTCGCCTAAATCTGGATCGCCCGGCTCGTCGAACAGTTTCACGTAGTAGACGTAGCTGATGATGTCAGCAAGCTCCGTCTCGGAGAACGTTGGCCACTCCACCCCCCGGTCCCGCACAGTCTCGATCATCCGCGGTGTGTGGTTCCAGAACACGCCAGCTAGCTGTTGCAGGCTGCGGCCGGCTCCCACGAGCGCGAAGTCTGGGCCGAGAGTACCGCCGTTGCCCCATATCGAGTGGCAGCCAGCACAGCCTCGCTCGAGGAAGATCCGGCTACCGGCAGCCGGGTCTCCGGTGAACGATTGAGCAGACTGTGCCACAACGACCGAGGATCCAATCAAGCTCAAGAGCAGCAACGACCCCACCGTATCGAGCCGCGCCGTCCTTACCGATAGCGAGGTGTACGTCATGTTTTCACCTGCTTGGAGCCAGTATATGCCGCCGAGTACCTGGCCACGCGTTCTGCTACCTCGTGGACCACTGCCCGCCCCTCTTTTATCTCCCAGATCGAGACGATCGGGACGAACTTTGTGGAAACCATGTATAGCAAGACGAACCCGGCACACGCCCCAGCCATGATCGAGAGCTCGATCCACGATGGCATGTAGTGACCGATGGCCTCGATCTCCCAGATCGGATTCACCGAGGTCGGTACTACGATGTTATACCGTTCCAACCACATGCCGATTACCACCGCGATGCTGGCAATCAGTGTTCCATTTGGGGTGCGTGTTGCGCTCCGTGCCATGAGCGCAAAGGGGATTACGAAACACCCCAAGGTCATCATCCAGAATGGTACGGCGTATTGCCCGGTTATCTTGGACCAGAAGGTCCTCATCTCAGCCGGTTCCGCGCCGTAGAAGACCGTCAAGTGTTCCGCGAAGGTGAAGTAGAACCACAGGCAGGCCAATAGCAGCAACATGCGACCCAGATAGTCGAAATGAACGTCCCTGAAGTATTGGTCCAGCCGGTACGCACGTCGCAAGATCACCATCGCGATCAGGATCGCGGCAATACCAGAGTAGATGGCCCCCACCACGAAATACGGCCCGAAGATGGTGCTGTGCCACATGGGCCGGAGTGTCATCGCGAAGATCCAGCCAATGATGGTGTGCACAGACACAGCGATCGGGATTACTACAATGGCGAGAACTCCGATGACGCGCTCGAGAACCGCTCGTTGATGCGGCGTATCGCGGTATCCAGCCGCCAGAAACCTGTAAAGGCGGGGTGCCTTGATTCCCGAGTCACGGATTCTGGCAAGATCCGGCAGCATCGGGAC
>JBDGXD010000568.1:0-3745 GCA_039584755.1 Gemmatimonadota bacterium | reverse complement strand
AAAACTAGAGGGACACGGATTTCCCGCGATCCCCCTGAAGCGACGCCGGAGCGATCGCGACGGCGGCCGAAGGGATAGGACGCAAACGAGCCCGCCGTCTCCGGAACCAATGAGCCGTTCCCGCCCTGTTTTCGGTGTTCCTTTTAGGGAGGCACTCGCAGCCGTCCCAGAAGGCAGACCCGAATCCAACCAACCATGGAGAAACACGGGATGATCTACCCCCCGAAGCAGGTGGCCTTCGCGCGCTATGGGTTTGGGCTCAACCTCGCGGTGGTCCTCCTTGCAGGACTGGCTCTCAGCGCCTGCACCGGCCAGGACTCCACGGGCCCGGAGAGCCCGCGCGACGATAATTCATCTCCTCCTCCGGCCGCCCAGCTTGCCTTCACCAGACAACCCACGAATGCGAAACCTGGCGAGCCCATCACTCCAGGCGTGCAGGTTGAGGTTCGAGACGCCAGCGGCAATCTCGTCACTGACGCCACTCACACAGTCAGCCTCAGCATCGGGACGAACGCCGGAGGGGGAGCGTTATCCGGCACTACCGAGATGAGCGCCGTGAGTGGAGTGGCAACGTTCGACGACATCTCGATCGACAACCCCGGAACCGGATACACCTTGGTGGTTTCCGTCTCGGGCCTGGCGGGGGCCGCCAGCGATCCCTTCGACATCGTCGTTCCGGCCCTCACCCCGGAAGCTCGGCTTCAGGTCCTGCACGAGGTCGGTGCTTTCATTCAATCGCTGCCGGACCTCGGCAAAGCAACCGAGAATCAGGCGCTGCTGGCTTACCTGACGGCACGGACCGACATTGGTGCCGCCGGCATTTCACCGGACCAAACGGTGTGGGCGGAGTTCGCGGACGGATTGCCCGTGATCTTCACCAACAGTCGTAGCGCGAACAACACACAGCCGGCCCCCGCTCCGCAAGCCGTCGACAAAGAGGGGTGGCCTGCCAGGGTCAGCTCAGCCGCGGCGCAGGGCATCCCCAATGCCGACAACGCCTATGTGATTAGCGCGATACCTGGGAATCAGGCGGTTCCTCTTCTCACGGGATGGCTTGCCTCCAATGGATACAGCATCGTCGGGGGCGGTGTGCTGCCGGGCACCGTGGCCGATTTCCGAACCATCAGCGATGCCGGCGTCTTGTATGTCAACGCTCACGGCGGACAGTTCACGAGAGCCGGGACGTTTGTGTTGGCGACATCTGATTCCGCTACGGCCTCGGAGGCGGGTACTCAGGAGTGGCAGGACTACGAAGACGGTCTAATCATCCTGAACTACGACAAGGAGAATGGCTACGGAACTTGGGTCATCACGGCCCAATTCGTGGACAAGTACTGGGCCTTTGCCGCCAATGCATTCGTTTTCATAGACGGCTGCACCAGCTTCGGCTACGGCTCTCTTCCCACTGATTTCAAGAACACGGTGCTCGCAAAGGGCGCAGCCGCATACCTGGGCTGGAGCGGAAGCGTTGGCGAGTGGTTCGCCTCAGAGGCAGCCGCCTATTTCTTCGACCGGGTTCTGGGCGCGAATGACTTCGCTCCCGAGAACCCGCCCCAACGCCCGTTCAGCTTCAACAAGGTGATGATCTGGATGGGAGAGAATGGTCTGGATTTCTACAGCGATCCTGGCGACGGGACCAACGCATTCCTCCGGCTCGACGAAACACACGCCGCATCCGGGATCCTGGTGCCGACCATAGAGCGCCTGGTGATGGACGAGGCCAGCGAGGAACTCACCGTGGAAGGTAAGTTCGGGCCGGAATCGGCTGACGGCCGCAAGGTCACACTCGGTGGGCAGCCCGCGTTCGTTAAGAGCTGGAGCGAGGACAGAATCGTGCTCAAGCTACGGTCCGAACAAGATGCGTTCGCCGACACCGTGGTCGTCTCGGTGCGCAATCACAAGAGCAACGCAGTCCCGCTCACGGGCTGGAAGGGTAGTTTCACGTACACCGTCGACGCCGGCCAAATCTGGGCTCCCACCCTCAAGCAGCAAGTTGTCTGTGACCTCCACTTTCGCACTGACGTTCACGCCTATCGAGAGAATCCCGGCGAGGCCCCGATCGAATCGAAGGCACGGTTCAACTACGTCGCCAGGAGCTCAACCTGCAACTTCGAGATGTCCGGCACCGGAACCAACGAGATCGGTGAGGAAATGCGCTTGTCTGGAAAGGGCGCTTTGCAGTGGTGGGACGGCATCGACCCGGAGAATCCCACCAACCACCTGCTGTTTGGCGGCCACGGAGGCCGCCCATGGAGACATCGACGTGGCCGCAGGTACTGTGAGGGTGGGCCAGCTGTTGTTCTACGCACCGGGGACGCTGACCATCGACGGAGTCCCCAACCAGATCTTGCTCCTGCTGGATCCCCTTGCGCTGAGCGGCGTCAAATGTCCGAGCGGTCCGCCACCGGGATTCATTCTACCCGCTGACCCTGCCTCAGCCACGGGATTCGACATCGGGGAAGGCAGCCGATCCGGAGACGGCCCGTGTCAGGTCGGCAACATACCGGCGACGTTGAAGTGGGGAAGTATAGCGCCGATTTCCCCCCCAACAGCGAACATGCGTAGGTAGAAAGGAGTTGCAAGATACGGCAAAGGGCGGTAAGCGTGGTCCTCTGCCAGGTAAACGGTCAGGAGAGAAGGAGGGAAAGGGGATCCGCCCCGCCGCGCACGCATTTCTTCGCGCCTAATAGCACAGTTTCGGTTACGTGTCTTCTCCATCTGCTTCCTATCGTGGCGCAGCGGCTCAGCTACGGTCTGCGTTGTTGCTGCGTCTCTGCCTTCGGGTTACCACGGTTCGCTTGCTGATTCAGCGGGTCGCGGAGGAACGCGGACGAGGGCGGATGGACACGGGTACGCTCGGCCGGCTCGCGCCGCGTTATTCTGCACCTCATTGCATAACTCGGGTTTGGTGGTGTCTCCAGTATATCACATCGTAGTCCTGCGGCTCAGCTGCGGCTGGATCCAACCTCCCCCCGCCACCCCCGACTTTGGTGTGGCGAGGGTGAACCACGCCCACACCGAGCTACTTGCGAGAGGGGAAGCATCGCACTGACGGGAGTGGTAAAAGAAACGCCCCTTGCGGGGCGTCGGGCCGGTGATGCTATCACCGGCGGGGTGATAGCAAGAGCATACAGTGTCAATGTCCGCCGGGCAAGATCTCGGCGGAGGCGGTCGCTGTGGAGCGGGTGATAGCGTACATCGATGGCTTCAACCTGTACTTCGGACTCAAGTGGACAGCCCCACAGCCGCCACGCATACTTGTGTAGTCGGCAACTTGGAGAGCGTGAGATGAGAAATGTGATGGGAGTGCTGCTCTTTTCCGTGCTGCTTGCAGCTTTGATCCCCCGGGGTGCCGCAGCCCAAGACGAGCCCCCCGAGCTGCTCGTGGCAATCGATGATGGGGACCTGCCGCGCGTGGAGGCCTTGCTGGATGCCGGAGCCGACCCGAACCTCGTTTTTCAGGACCGCACTCCCTTGATGTTCTGCATCTACGGGGGACAAGTGGAGATCTTTCGGCTCCTGATCGAGCGCGGAGCCAATGTGGAGCAGACCTCGGAGACGGTGGGTCCACTCATCACCCTGGCGGCTGAAACGGGGAACCTCGAGCTACTGGGTTTGCTCCTCGAGGGTCGCGGCAACATCGACGCCACCCAGAGGCAGGGTCAAACGCCCCTCATGCTAGCGGTGCAGAACAAGCATCCCGATGCGGTGAAGTTCCTGCTCGAGAACGGCGCCGACCCGGACC
>JBDGXD010000567.1:0-2357 GCA_039584755.1 Gemmatimonadota bacterium | reverse complement strand
CACGTGGCAAGTCGCGAAATCGGGTTGCTGTTCCAGGTACTCATGTAGATCGCTCATCGCCACAATCGGTGCCCGCAACCGCTCCACTAGATTGTCTAACCCCTGATGTCGAATAGATGCCACTAGCGGTAGCACCGTTAGCGGTCTCGTTGACGGGACGGATTTGGTGCCGGGGTTGGGTTCAGTGGCGTCAGCCCTGTTCCAGTAACTACTGAACAGCGCAACCCGTCCGAAATCCTCCGGCCGCCTCACAAATAACAGCGAGCTTGGTATCGGTACGCCGAATTGCTTATGTGGATCCCATGAGACTGAGTCGGCTCGTTCGACGCCGGTGTATAGCTGCGCCCGCTCCGGAACGAGCTTGTAGGCCAGCCCATATGCACCGTCAACGTGGAGCCAAGCTCCCAGTTCATCGCTGATTTCTGCTATCTCAGATATGGGATCGACCGATCCCGTTGATGTAGTGCCGCTGGTGGCTACCACACACACGACGTCTCGTGACTGCTGGATCTCGGACACCGTGCTGCGAAGCGACGCCGTATCCATTCTGCGATTCGAGTCTACGCCGACGGGTACCAAGCATTGCTCTCCCAGGCCGAGAAAGCGGACTGCATGTTTCAGTGAAAAATGTGCTTCTACTGAAGTGACGATTGCCAACCTCGTGGGGTTCTCGAAACCAGCCAGACCCTGCTTTCCGAGGTCGAAGCCGTGCTCTTGAGCGCTGCGGTGAAGTGCCATGTACAGCGCTTGTTGGTTGGCGTAGGTACCGCAGTACATGACAGTACCGTCGGCGCCATCGGCCAAACCGAACAACTGGCATAGCGCTCTGCAGCACAACTCTTCAAGCATGGCACCGCCGGGCGATACCTGCCAGTTGGTTACACCTTGGTTCCACTCGAGTGCGATTTCGGCACCGAGCGCCGCCCCGGGTTCGAGAAAAGCATTGAACAACGAGTGAAACTGTGGCAGATCGTACCGCACGAAGTGGGGCTCCAGCTGCTGGCGAATCATGTTCTCCAAGTCCGTCAGCGACATCCCGTCATCTTCAAACTGAATTAGATCCGCCAGGTCGACGGCTACTTGCTCCGGCGTTGCACCGGAGTGAACCCATCTCTGTTCGACATCACTCATGGAGCTTCGGCTGGCAAGGTGCGTTGGATATAGCGGCCGCGACCCGGATTCGCGACACATTCGTCACCGTCGACTACCAACTCCCCTCGGGAGTAGACCCGCTTGATCTTGCCAGTAATCTCGAAACCGTCCCAGGCACACCAGTCGGTAGCCATGTGTAGTGTGTCCTGACTCATGGTCCATCTCTGATTGGGATCGAGCAGCACGATGTCGGCATCGGAACCGGGAGTGAGACTTCCTTTACGGGGCGTCATTCCAAACAGCGTTGCTGGCACGGTCGCTACTATCTCCACGAATCGTGGAAGCGTTATCCGACCTTTCACGACACCCTCTGAGTAGAGTGCGTGGAACCGCGCTTCGATTCCCGGTATGCCGTTGGGGCATTTGTCGAAACTGTCGGCGCCGTACATCTTGGCTTCCCATGAGTAGGCGGCGTCGTCTGACGTGACCATTCTAATCCGACCGTCGGCCACTGCCTGCCACAGCGCTTCGCGTGTCTCAGCGCCGCGTAGCGGGGGCGAGCAGATCCACTTGATGCCATCGTCCCGCTCCAACACCTCGTCCGTGAACATCAAGTAATGCGTGCACGTTTCCGCCGACAGGTCCAATCCATCCTTGCGGGCAGCCGTGACCAGATCGAGTCCAGCGTGACTCGCAAGGTGCACGATGAACATGCGCGCGCCGGTGTTGCGTGCCATCTGCACAATGCGACGGATTGCTGCAGTCTCAACTTCTTCAGGTTTGCTTCTTGCGTGATAGATAGAAGCTGTCTTGCCCTCAGATATCAATTTGGGGACGTTGTGCTCGATCATGCCGTTGTCTTCGGCGTGGAACATCAACATCCCGCCGGCATCTTTGAGACGTGTCGCTATCCGCTCGAGATCCGCGTCCTCGATCAGGAGCCCATCGGAACGATACGTCATGTAGCACTTGATCGTTGGTGAGCCGCGCTCGACCACCGCCGGGATCTGATCGAGTGTGTCGTCGTCTGGCCGTGTTATCACGGGGTGAACACCCCAATCGATGAACGCCTTTCCCTCTGCTTCCGTGTGTTTGTCGTCCAGTGTCTTCAACAACGAGCCACCTGGAACCTGATTGGAGAAGTCGATTATGCTGGTGACGCCACCAAACGCGGCGGCACGTGTGCCTGTATAGTAGTCGTGCACACTCACAGTACTCATGAACACGTCGTTCAGGTGAACGTGCGTGTCGATTGCGCCCGGCAG
>JBDGXD010000566.1:0-2363 GCA_039584755.1 Gemmatimonadota bacterium | reverse complement strand
GTTCGATTCGCGTGAGAATAGCGGGCTCGTTCAACCAGGTGGGCGTCTCGAATACCTGGTCGATCAGAAACTGCATCGCCTCCTTCTGCTTGTCGCGCGGGACCACCGAGTAGACGACCCCATCCTGATCGGTGGACTTCAGGTCCTGGAACACGCCGCCTACCACGGTCAGCACGTGTCCTGTGTACCGGTTCCACTGACCGATCAGTTCACCGTACAACTCCTCCAGGTCGCTATAGTCCTTTCCGTCAGTGGATGTCCACTCGACCAAATTCGGAACGACGCGTCTCAGGTTCTGAATTCCGTAGCCGCTCGCCCTGACCGGGTCGTCACCGATGTCTTCGGTCTGAATGCGGGGATCGAGATAGAGGTTCCCGAACCGATAGAGCGGGTCTCCAGCGCGCTCCAGTATCCACTGGTCCAGAATGGGCTCTTCATCATCCGGAGTCGCGGCCTGTGGGATTACCCTGTAGCCCCAGTTGATGATGTAGTCGTCATAGGGACCGAGCTTGCGAATGAAGCGGATGTCGCCGTCTCCCGGTTGGGCGACGTAGTTCTGGCGCGCGTAGTCCATTATGGTAGCTGCGACTCCCATCCTCTGCGTGAAGCTCGGGGACCGCAGCGAGTCAACCGGATAGGCGGAACTCGCCATCATGTTGTGCGGCAGTCCCAGAGCGTGCCCGATCTCGTGAGCGATCACCGCCCGTATCGCCTCTCCCATGAACTCATCGTCGAGTTTGAGACTGCGTGCCCTTGGGTTTGCGGCGCCGGTCTCGATCATCAGCCGGTTGCGGTATGAGCGCATGTGATTGTGGTACCAGAGGATATCGCTCTCGATGATCTCTCCGGAGCGCGGGTCGGTCACACTGGGTCCCATCGCATTCCTGGTCAGGTTGGCGACCCAACGAACCATCGAGTAGCGGACGTCCTCCGGACTGAACTCTGGGTCTTCTTCGGGTGTCGGGGGATAGCGCGCGATGATCGCGCTGCTGAACCCAGCTACCTCGAACACCGGCTGCCAATCTTCAACGCCCTGCTTCACGTAGGGAAGCCACTTCTCCGGTGTGCCGGGATCGAGGTAGTACACGATAGGTTTTACCGGCTCTACCAGCTCACCTCGCGCGTACGACTCGGGGTCCTTGGGCTCGAGCCGCCAACGCCGCAGGTACTTGCGCGTTGCAGCTTTCTGCTCGTCCAGCCCGAAATTGACTTGGTCGACGGTGAACCACCCGACGCGCGGGTCTGCGAGCCGCGGCCGCATCGGCTCCTCGGGAAGTAGCACCATGGTTTGGTGCATCTGGAGCGAGATGGTACCGGTGTGGGCGGTCGACGGAGGTGATCCCGCCTCGAACGTCAGCGTGTGTCGCACCTCGACGTTCACCGGATAGCTGTGCGCGTAGTCGATGAAAGTACGGTCGTCGTCAAGACGGCGAACCTCGAACCGGTCCCGAGACGCGGGTGACAGACCTGAAATGGCACGAACGTCGCTTTCGTACAGGTCGTTGACTTGAATGACCAGGGAGCTGTCGGAAGGTTTGAAGGTCACAATGTCGAACGCGGCAACGATCGGTGCGAAGTTGTTGACCTGGACCGACTGATGGACCGCGAGCGTGTCGTCGGCAACACTGTTGTACGAGACCGTTCGCAACAGGACTCTCGTGTCTTTCCTCTCCCACCTCACCACCTGTTCGGCGGTCTTACTGCCGGCGTTCGTGAAGGAGCCGAGGTTACTCGGTGCCTGCGCAATGCGACTGACCAGCAGCATGTCACGGCCGAGCAGGCTATCGGGTATCTCGTAGTACAGATCGGCTCCGACCTTCTCGACCGTGAACAGACCGGCGTCGGAAACGGCCTCGTCAGTGATCACCTCATGATACGGTTTGAAGCGTGGTTCTTCGGGCTGCTGAGGTTCTGGTGTTGGCGTGGTCTCGGTCGGCGTGGAGGCACACCCTGTTGCGAGGACGACGGTTAGGAGTACGGCTGACGGCAGGTGGGTCATGGCTCTGCCTCCATTTGGAGCAGGTGCTGAGTTTGGAAATGAACCGAAACATACACTCTCAACCCCTCGAAACGAGGTTGCTGAGTACATCCACAAGAGTCGCAGTGATCGGTGCCCGGAGCCGTGCAACAAAGCCGCGAAACTTCGGAAGCGTCCGCCTCGTATTCAAACATAGACAGTCTATATAGACCCTCTATACACGGGTGATTTACAGTGGGCACCATTCGAGCCGGCAACCTCTATGGAACTCTGGAGATGTTGATCCTCAAAGCGTTGGAACTCTCGGGGCCCATGCACGGTGTGGGGGTCGCCGATCTGCTCGGCTCGCGGTCGGATGGGCTGTTTCGAGTGGAAGAGGGTTCAC
>JBDGXD010000565.1:0-4696 GCA_039584755.1 Gemmatimonadota bacterium | reverse complement strand
ACCGCGGTCTGACCCTCCCGTCAGTGACGGGAAAAGACGAGCCTAGCTTGTCGGATACGCTGCTGCGACATGAAGCCCTGGCGGCTGACGTTGTTGGCTAAGCAGATACGCTGCAGCCGCGGCCAATCAGGTGCCGGATCCTTGCCAGCTAGCTTCCAGGCAGGTGCCCGAACCCTGCCAGCTGCAGTCGCCCTTCGGTGACGTGATGTCCGAGCAGGCGGCTGCGCTCAGGGCAAAAGTCGCAATGAGGGCGGCAGCGAGAAAGCGAGCGCGACGAGACATTGGTCCTCCAGAGGTTGTGAGACATGATCGAGTCCAGCGCGTCTAACCAAAAATCGGAGCAGGTCCAGCGCTTCGTTAGTGCGTTTTTGGGACTTTATACGTCGGTTTTGGGACATTCGTGCTAGTTCTGGCCGCTGTTCGCAGCTTATTGGCCGCCAGGTTGCAGCGGGCGGCACGCCACCGGTTCGAGTTTCACCTGGTTCACTCCTGGGAAGCGGCCGTTGATGCCATCCTACGCCAGCCACTGGAGATGGCCGTGGCAGACCCGGGACTTTCTGGGGAAGTTCGGGCTCAAGAAATCGAGCGGATAAGGGTTCTGTTTCCATCTCTGCCCATCATCCTTTACACCACCCTGTCCCACGATCTCGCCGCCACGCTCTTGCGACTGGGACAGGCCGGAATCGGGCAGGTTGTTATCGCACAGCACGACGACCATCCGAGTCGGTTGAGAGAGCTGTTGGTCTCAGAGATGGCCCACTCCGCCTCGCACCGGTTGATCACGGCGATGGACGATCTGCTCGCAGAGTGTCCCGCAGAACTCCGCTGGGCCATTGAGACAATGATTCGTGAACCGAGTTCGGTACAGTCTGTTCAAGAGCTGGCATCCCGGGCACGCATGGATCGACGAACCTGTCTTAGATGGTTTGCGCGTGCTCACCTACCGCCACCAAGCGTGGTTTTGACCGTCCTGCGTGCGGTCTACGCCCACCGCTTGTTACAGGATCCTGGATACACGGTAGAAGACGTTGCGGCCAAGCTCGGCTATCAGCAGACGCGGACGTTCACGCAAAACGTGAAGGACGTCCTTGGCATGTCTCCTGGGGAACTGCGGGTTGCGCTGAGCCCTGAGGAGGTCATAGACATAGTCCGTAGCCGTTACTTCAAGGAGACCGACGAAGCTCTGGCGGACGCGTCATGAAACAGCCCCGTTCGATAATGGTAGTGGACAACTACCGTAATGTTCGCGAGGTCCTCGGCGAAGCACTGAGACGTTGGGGCTACGAAGTGCATCTGGCTACGTCTGGTGAAGAGGCGTGTGAGATTCTGGCGCACACGATGGTCGATGTGATCTTGATGGACCTCCGCATGCCCGCCATGTCGGGCCAGACACTATACCACGTCATAATCAGTCAGTGGCCGGAGTTGCGGTATCGGGTGGTCGTGATGACCGCCGATCCTGAGGCGCCGGACCATGAGCCATGGCTCCGTCTCTACGGGCTTCCGGTAATATCCAAGCCGTTCACTCTGGACGAGGTTTCCTCTCTGATCGATGCCGTGACCGCAGAGGGACCACGTGAGGCAAACGGGAAGTACTGATGACGACCGCTGGAGCACGGGCCGGCGATCCTCTGACAACTCTCCGTGAGTACCGACAGCTAGCACCATGGAACTTGCATGATCTCGCTACGGTTGCGGGAGCGATTCTCGAAGCCTCAGGCGTCCGCCCGATAAACGCCTCTGCGACTCCCCGACCTAACGAACGCACCATCCGTTTCTACGTCACCCGGGGGTTGGTGACTCCTCCTGAGGGACGCGGCACCGCCGCCACTTACACCTACCGCCATCTACTCCAGGTCTTGAGCATCAAGCTCCGGCAAATGGAAGGCACCACCCTGACAGACATCAGCCGTGAACTGCGTGAGTTGTCGGGCGATGTGCTAGAACGTCGTGTGGCGGCAACGCTCGGTACGAGTCTACCTAGCCCCCGTCGCCTCCCGCTGACGAGCCAAGACCGACTGGCTCGGGGCCGGTCGGGTAGGGTACTCCGATCATGGCTGTCGGAGGACGCAGACGGACAACAGAAGCCTGAGGATTCAAGTGGGACTACTTGGCGTCGAATGCAGATATCCAGGGGTGTGGAACTGCACGTCAATGATACCCATCCGCTAGTGACCTTGGGTGACAGGGATAAAGAAATCGCCGACGCGCTGCTTCATAATCCAATCTCGAGGTGCATCGATGTTCATGACATGGCTGTTCTTGGCACTAATAGTCATCGCTATCGTGTGGGCCATTTCAGCTTACAACAAGCTGATTGCACTTAAGGGTGAGACGATCAACGCGTGGAAGCAGATCGATGTCCAGCTCAAACGGCGTCATGACTTGATACCCAATCTCGTCGAAGCCGTGAGAGGAGCGATGGACTTCGAGCGCGACACACTCGAGGCCGTGATCCAGGCACGCAACCAAGCCGTAAAGATCCAGGCCGACGCAATGCCTACGGCGGGAGTGCAACAGCTTGCGGCTGCAGAGGCGGCACTCAGCTCGGCGCTGGGACGGCTGAACGTCGTCGTGGAGCGCTATCCCGACCTGAAGGCAACCGGTAACGTGGGTCAACTGCAAGAGGAACTCACTTCAACAGAAAACCGGGTCTCGTTTGCCCGTCAGCTCTACAACGACACTGCGACCACGTACAACGTCAAGCAGCAACAGTTTCCCTGGAACATGATCGCCGGGTTTGCCAAAGCCGAGACCGTCGAGTTGTGGGAGATCACTGATGAGACGGAACGAAAGGTTCCCAAGGTCGATCTGTCAATGAAACCCAAGCAGTGAGCGACAGCAACCTATTCGAGCAACAAAGGGCAAACCGCCGTCGCTCCGTCATTCTCGTAGCGATCTTCCTGCTCTTCTTCGCCTGGATTGGGTTTGGCGGTGACCTGATCTTCTATCTCCAGACTTCCAACGTTGCTGACGAAGCTTACCGTGATGCGTACCGCCACGTCATTCCCTGGTTCGGTATTTGTGCAACCCTGCTGGCCGCCGGGATGGCTTGGTGGGGATGGAAACGAGGTCCGAAGGAAATCCTGTGGGCCACTGGTGCATGGGAACTGATAGAGCCGTCCCGGCCGGAAGAGAAGGTCTTGGTCAACGTGGTCGAGGAGATGGCCATTGCGTCGGGCCTGCCCCGTCCCACCATTTGGGTCGTGCCCGACAAGGACCCGAACGCGTTCGCAACCGGCACTGATGTCGAGGAAGCGCACGTTGCCGTGACTGAGGGTCTGCTGGACACACTCAGCCGAGAAGAGCTGCAGGGTGTCATTGCACACGAGATGGCACACGTTAGAAACTACGACGTGAAGCTCATGACGCTGCTGGCGGCGTTGGTCGGTGTCATGGCTTTGATAGCAGATGGTACGCGACGGTTCATGTGGTTCGGGGGTGGCCGCAGACGAGTTGGCGGGGGAGGTGGCGGCAAGAAAGGCGGCGGTGGCGCCCTTGTAGCACTTCTCCTGATCGTCTGGATATTCAGTGTATTGCTGGCGCCGATCGTGTCACGCCTGTTGGCGCTCGGAGTGAGTCGTAAGCGTGAGTTCCTCGCCGACGCAACCGCACCGACGAAGTCCATCAGGCGGGGAACGGCTCACCTCTGCATCGCGGATCCCGTTGGGCGACGTTTGACCCACAAGGAGGGTCGCATGGCGAATCTCCTGGCGACACACCCGCCGATGGCCCTGCGCATCGCCCGCCTGAAGGCAATGGCATATCAGTACGACAAGACAGGTGAGATTCCGGAGGCGGTCTGAGTTTCACGGTAGGCGACTGGATTCTGCTCGGTATCGCAGTTCTCCTCACCGGCGGCCTCACCCTCTGGACTATTCGCAGAACTCGCATGTGGATCCGCAATCGACTGCACCGGGCAGTTCTCAAGGCGGTCCACAAGTTTCAGGTACGCCTCGATCGCTACAAGCTCGTCAGCAAACCGGTCATTCGGGAAGCGCTGCTGAATGACCCGGTAGTCGTGGCAGCAATCAAGGATCACTGCGCCTCGCATGGCGTCGACCAGGCCGATACGGAATTTCGAGTCCAACGATACATCGACGAAATCGTGCCTTTCTTCGATGTTCTCTCCTACTACAAGTTGGGATACAACATCGCCCGAGTCCTCTGTGGTTTGCTCTACCGGGTGACCTCCGAGTATCAGGATCGTGCAGCTCTGAACGCGATTCCTCGCGGAGACGTGGTCCTGTACCTGATGAACCACCGTTCAAACGCAGACTACGTCGTCGTTGCCTATGTACTAGCTCATGGAGTGAGCATCAGCTACGCAGTCGGCGAGTGGGCACGTGTGTGGCCACTCGAATACGTGTTCAAGTCGTTCGGTGCCTACTTCGTGCGCCGTGGATTCCGCGAGCCACTCTACCATACCGTGCTCGGACGGTACGTCCAGCTGATTACAAGCAATGGAGTGACCCAAGGAATCTTCTTGGAGGGAGGTCTTACCAGAACGGGCCGTTTCCGGTCGCCAAAAGTCGGGCTCCTCGATTACGTCGCGCGGACAATACTCGACCCCGCTTTCAAGCACGACATCTGGCTCGTGCCGGTTGCCCTCAACTATGACCGGGTCCTAGAAGATCGCACCCTGATTCGCGAACTGATCGATGAGCAAAATCGTCCCGGCAGACTCCACCAGCTA
>JBDGXD010000564.1:0-3437 GCA_039584755.1 Gemmatimonadota bacterium | reverse complement strand
GAGTTCGACGCCCACCAGAGGTCGCTCGATTGACACGACCAGCCACACCAGATCCCCACCCCTAATCATGTCGTACACCCAGGGCTCGACGTGCTCCTCGCACAGCGGTGGCAGATCCACCAGCTGGAACGCGACATCGTCGTAAGGCATCATTCCCGGGATGGCGTCGCGGGTGGTCAGGGGATATGGCGCGACCTCGGGTTTGGCGTGGGTGAGCGTTGCGACGAGGCTCGACTTGCCGGCGTTCGGCGGACCGACAAGTACCACTTGTCCTGCGCCCTCCCTAGGAACCTTGTGGCTGTGCCCACGGGCAGCGCCCTTCTTCTTTGGTTCGCGCCGCAGCCGCGAAAGGCGAGAGCGTAGATCGGCTTGGAGTTTATCGGTCCCTTTGTGTTTGGGGATGACGCGCAGCATCTCCTCCAACGCGGCGATCTTCTCCTCCGGCGTAACCGCGTTGCGGAATCCAGCTTCGGCTGCCTTGTATGCCGGCGTCAGGTTAGCTGGCATACGTTTCCCCTCCTAACCCATATGCCATTCGCTCGCACCACTGCCTCCACTGCCCTGGGGCAGTGGGGGCATGGCAATCTGTGCCAGTCCGCTCCTTCCGTGCAAATCCGCGGCCCTACGGGATACGCCGTCCGGGCGTCCAGGGTGCTCCCGCCGCTTCGAGATCCGACTCCAACCGTGTCAGGTCAGTCTCGATGAACGCCGTCAACTCACCGCGCAGGACCGAAAAGTCATCGCGCGCGATCTCCAGGTTGCGCCGCTGCGTCGCCGTGGGCATCTGTCGAGTGTCCCAATGTCCTCCGGTGACCCGACCGACGCGGTTTCCTATCGATGGCACTGACGCTTCCCTCAACTGGCCGCGTGCCGGGTCCCCGTTCAACTGAACTTGTAGGCCTGCCAAGGCGGCTGTCAGTTCGTCAATGCGTGTAAACAGGGCAGGATCGGCGTTGGGCGTCTCGACCAAGGCTGCACGCATATACCGCAATCGCTCGCGTGCGTTGCCTAGTTCCTCGCCGGCTCCAGCGACGCGCCGCATCAGCTCACTCGTCTCCGACGACTGCAGGCCGGCACGCGAGAGCAGGAATAGCTCAACTTGATAGCGCCCTGGTGCTGCCAATGGTCCCAGCGATGGGCCAGCCCACGGTGGAACGAACCCGCCTGCCGGGAATTCCACAGGATCTGGGGCCGGCCCGCGCAGATCCCAGCTGACGCGATGGAGACCACTCTTCGCCGGTCCTTCGGCCCAGCGCACAGGTTGTCCCTGATCGTCACTCACTCTGAGTAGCACCTTTGGAGAACCCTCGAGTGCTTCTCTTCTCAGTTGATCGTAGCCAGGGAACGGCACATCCTCACCACTGTCGCGTAGCTGTCGCTCCATGGTGCGCCGAGCCTCGCGTTCTGTCTCGGGAGCATCAGCGAGGTAGTAGGTGAACGTCGCACCGAATGGCGGGTTGGGCGCGGTGTAGTCGGTGCTACCCAGGGTTGGTTTGCCACGTGCCTGCATGGGAACCAACGGGATGTACCACCAGGCGTCACGCACCGGGAACAACGTGCTGCCGCTGGCGAGTGCACCCGCAGCCATCTCACGCAACGGTGTGTAGTCGTCGAGCACGTAGAACCCGCGTCCGAAGGTGGCACCCACCAGGTCCTCGTCCCGCCGCTGCAACTTGATGTCGCGGAAAGCAATCGTGGGGGCACCGTTCAGCTTGTGCCAGTTGGCTCCCCCGTTGGCCGTGAAGTAGACGCCGTATTCGGCGCCGAGGAACAACAGGGCCGCGTTCTCGTGGTCCTGCTGGATTGACCAGACGATGGTACCGGCCGGCAGGTCGCTCGCTATCGAGCGCCACGAGCGGCCGCGGTCGCTGCTCTGGAACACGTAGGGACTGAAGTCGCCGGTCTTGTGCGCGTCGGCTACCGCAAAGACGGTGTTGGCGTCGTGCTGTGATGCCTCGACGTCGTTGATGAATGAGAGCGTCGCTACTCCCGGTAACCCTGCTGCCACTCTCCAGGTCTGTCCGCCGTCCTCGGTCACCTGAATCAGACCGTCGTCGGATCCGGTGTAGAGCACGCCTTCGGCAACAGGAGATTCAGTGATCCCCGTTAGCGTGGCGTACTTGGACATCGCACCGTTGTGGTACAAGGCGTTCACGCTCCATACCCGTCCCATCAGCTCCAACTCGTAGCGGTTGCGGTTGGTCGTCAAATCGCCGCTGATCGCTGTCCATGAGTTGCCGCGATCTTCACTGCGCCACAGGCGCTGGGAACCGAAGTAGAGTCGTGCCGGGGAGTGCGGGCTGATCAGCAGCGGCGAGTCCCAGTTCCAACGTTCTGGTTCATCGCCTGAGGCGGGCTGGGGTTGGATGTCCAGTGCCTCCTCACTGCGCCGGTCATGGCGATACAAGTTCCCCTGCTGCGTTTCGAAGTACATGATGTGCGGGTCGGCCGGATCGATCGCCACTCCGTAGCCGTCGGCACCCATCGGCACATACCAGTCGCGGTTGCGAACGCCTTCGATGTTCGTTGTGCGAGCGGGGCCGAACAGTGTGCCCAAGTCCTGCGCACCACCCAGGATGTTGTAGAATGGCTCCGAGTTGTCGACGGCGACCTTGTAGAACTGTGACACCGGCAGGTTGGGGAAGTGACGCCAGGTGGTACCGTCGTCAAACGTCTCGTACAAACCGGCATCGGTTCCCGCGAGCAAGTGATTGCCGTCTTGCGGGTCGATCCACAGTGCGTGGTTGTCGCTGTGTTTCTCTCGGCCCGTGCCCAGCGTTGCGAAGTTGGCACCGCCGTCACGCGTGACTTGGATGAACACATCCATCTGATAAACGACATCGGGATTCTGCGGCGACGCCTCTATCTCCTGGTAGTAGTGCGGTCCTGTACCGCCGGAGATGTAGCTGTTGCGTCGCTCCCAGCTCTCACCCTGGTCCTTGGACCGATAGAACCCGCGCTCCTGGTTGTCCGCTTCGATCGTGGCATAAGCCAGTGCCGGGTCGGCCGGTGTTACTGCAAGCCCGATCTTGCCCATGTCACCGCGCGGAAGACCTTGTGAGATCCGCCGCCAGGTGTCGCCTCCGTCGGTCGACTTGTAGATGCCGCTTTCGGGACCGCCGGCGAGCAGTGACCAGATGTGACGCCTGCGCTGATATGCGGCCGCATACATCACGTCGGGGTCCTGGGGATGAAACTCGACGTCTGTGATGCCCGTATTCTCATCGATTCCCAATACCTGATTCCACGTGCCGCCACCGTCGCTGGTCTTGTACAGGCCACGCTCTCCACCCGAGGACCACAGCGGCCCCTCGGCAGCGACGAACACGATGTTACCATCGCGCGGGTCCACCAGGATCTTTCCGATGTGCTCCGACGTCTCGAGTCCCATCTGCTGCCAGGTGCGCCCGCCGTCACGGCTGCGGTACACGCCATCG
>JBDGXD010000563.1:0-3748 GCA_039584755.1 Gemmatimonadota bacterium | reverse complement strand
GTAGCCCTTATGAGTTCCGCGTTGGAGCGCAGTTCCAGCCCCAGGTCCTCCAGTCGAGTCATGTCGAGACTGTGATGGACCTGAGCCATCTCACGGAAACTCGTGAGGGCAGTCTGATAGCGTAAGCGCTCGTCGGAAACCGGATGCCCCGCCTCGTGCATCTCGGCTATTGCAGTCTCTGCTGCGACCAACTCCTGAACCGCATACTCCACCTCCTCCTGCAACTCCATCGCAGTCAGTCCAGGTCCGCTGTCGGCCGCATGACAGTCGACACACAGGGAGGCAATGGCGTCTGGCAAGACCCGTTCTGTCCCGTGATTCGAATGACAGCCGAGACATCCCGGCAGCAGGCCTTCGCGCGTTGCCGCGGCGTGGGGTCCTTGATTGAAAGCCCTGCCGATCAGCACGTGACACTTGTCGCAGACATTTACGATTTCCGTCACACCCGGCGGCAGGGCCGCGTGCGATCCGTGACAGCCGGTACAGGTTGGCGCTGCGAAATTCGCTCCTTCAAACACAGCCTCACCATGGGCACTCTCTCTGTACTCACTGAACTGTGTCACTGGTATGCCGTAGCCACTCATCAGCGCTTCGTTTTCGTGGCACCGGGCACAGGTCCCTGCGATGTTGGTGGGATGCACGTTGCTGCGCGCATCCTCCGGCGGGAGGATTGTGTGCGCGTCATGACAGTCGGTGCAGGAGGGCGCGTTGTTGTCGCTCCGCTCCAGCAAGAGTCGACCGTGGCGACTAGTCCTGAACTCGGCCAGCTGGCCGGCCGGTAGGCCATACTGGCGCATCTGATCGGCGTCGGCGTGGCAACTGGAGCACAGCTGCACGGTTTCTAGCTTGTTGGGGTCGCCCAAGAAACCGCCCCTATGAGCTGCACCCCGTTCGAATGAAGCGGGATTGCCGCCATGACAGTGGTGACACTGGATACCCCGCTCCGAGTGAATCCCCATGGTGAAGGACCGCCGCTTCTCGGCGTGGCATATGAGACAACCGTAGGTCGTATCGGAGACCTGCCTCTCTTCGACCCCTGGCCACTGCTTCGCCGCCGTGACATCCGCAGGCATCGCTAGAACCACTCCCAGAGCGGACCAGGTCAGCAACGAGGGCAATCTCATGGCTCCCTCCCGGATTCGTCCGGGTTTGGCACCTGCGGCGTCGGTCCCGGCTCGGGTAGCGGCAGCTCGGCACCAGGTTGGGCTTCCCCGCCTACCATTTCGGGCTGTGGCCTGGCCGAGGGCGGCACCGACCTGATCTGCTGACCCGCGATCCATGCGGTGATGAAACCGACAAAGAATATCACGCCGAGCGCAACTGCCACCGGCCGCTGACGCAGCCCGCGTTCGGGTCGCCGATCAAAGATCGGGAGCAGGACCAGGCTCAGTCCCAGAATGGAGAAGGCAGCCAGTCCCCATTGACCCGTCAACCGGATGAGCGCCAACGAGACGTCGACTGGGACCCAGGTCGACACCAGCTCGTTTGGCAGGAGATAGGGATTCGCCGGGTCACTGAGCGCCCGCGGAAAGAGGAGTGCGAGAGTGATTGCGACGGCAAGAGTCAACACGGCGACAGCGAACGAGCGCAACAGGTGGTTGGGGAAGAACTGCCTGCCACCGGTTTGCTCTTCTTCGGGCCACATTCCGCTGCGACGCCACCTGGCTCCCGCTTCTGTGGCCGACATCGGTGGAGCAAGCCCGCGACGTCTTATCAGAGTGAAATGGTATGACAGCAGAGCCAGCGCGATCCACGGGAGGACGATCACGTGGAGCGCAAAGAAACGGCTCAGCGTGGCACCTGAGGCGATTGCGTCACCCTTGATAGCGTCCGCCACCAATCCACCCACTAGCGGTATCAGGGCTACAGCGTCCAGCACCTCGGTCACGGTCCAATAGGCCCACTGGTCCCAGGGAAGCAGATAACCCGTGGCACCGAATGCGAGCACGATGCCCAACAGCGCCAGCCCCACGATCCAGTTCATCTCGCGCGGCGGTTTGTACGATGCTTCGAAGAAGACCCTCGCCATGTGGGCCAAAGCCACGATCACGATGAGGTTGGCGCACCAGACGTGGAGATCCCGGATCAGCCACCCGAAAGAGACCTCCGATACAATGTGCTGTACGCTGGGGTAGGCCTCTTCCACTGACGGCCGGTAGTAGAACGAAAGCAGGACCCCGGTGACCACGAGCACGATCAGCAGCCAGCCAACGTGTTCCGCCAGACGATACCGCATTGCTTTGCGCCACGCCTCGTCGATCCGCAGGTGGCGATCGATCGGTCCATAGAGCAGGCCGACGAATCGAGCCACGCTGAGCAGACCGGCATCGGCGCTTGTCCTGAGATCGTCCCAGAATTGGGCCAGCCATTGCTTGATCATGATGGGCGCCCCACGTAAACGACGCCACCTCGGAGAAAGACGGAGTAGCGTTGCAGGGGCGTGGTACTGAGACCGGTTACCACGTTGCCCTGAAGGTCAAACACCACATGATTGCAGGGCGAAACGACTCGCATCGATTCCTCGTCCCAGCGCAGGATACAGCCATCGCGCGGCGACGTCCCTTGCAACGCCGCATACGACTGTTCCCCGTTCCTGACAACCAGGATCGTCCGCTCACCCCAACTCACAAGCCGGCTCGCTCCGATCGGAAAATCGGCCTCCTGTGTGACCCTCACGCCAGGTTGGATCTCCGGGATTTCCAGATGCTCGCCGGGGAGCACGTAGAAGGCCAGCGCCATCAGAACGCCCGTGATCATCAGTAGGATCACGGCCCCGAGCAGGAGGTCGTTGAAACCGAACCGCGACCGCCGGTCTCGTGCAGTTGCGTTGCCAGTGTCGGTCAAGTTGCCTTCCTCCATGAAGGTCAAGCCTCGCGAACGCGGTACGTTGGCACTCCAGGCTCCATGACACAAGTCAACTTCCCATCCTCGCGGCCTTACACACAACCGGCCCCAGCCTCAGACGAGGCCGGAGCCGGTGGTACAACGTCCCAACTGTTAGCCAGCCGGCGCTGTGCTAACGCCTGAACTGACTCCGGTCAGCCCGGATCGTGAGATCGAAGCCCGGAGCCGGCGCTGGGATCCCGTAGAAATCGATCGCGTGCTGGATCGAGGCCTTCAACAATGCCTCCAAGAACGGCGGGTTGTGCACACCGTTGCCGCTCGTGTGGTGCCCGGAGAAGCTAACGGTATCGGGGTCCCCCGTGCCCTGATCTATCACGATCGTGGCCCCATCGAGGAACAGCTCCCGATCGTGGGTCGCCGCCACCTGAGCATTGTAGAGGATTCCCTCGGCCGCGGTGAACAGCGTATCCGACCTGTCGAGTTCTCTGTCACCGGCAGCCTGCAGAATCAGCGGCAGCGCACCGGCATCCGTCGGGGCCGCATCGAGGATCTCGTTGCCGTCGGTATCGACCCAGATCTGGTCCAGCAGCGCGTTCACAGTGTCTCTGAAGGCTTCATAGATGGCCTGTGAGGCCGCCTCGGTGCCGTGGCAGCTGGCGCAGGCGCTCCAGTCACGCTCGTCGTTGGTGCACGGCCCCATGGTCGGGATGCCTTGAGCATCCAGACACGAGATGGCCTCGAACGTGTGACCGACACTGTGGAACACAAAGTCGCCCGTCGCTTCGTCCGTCACCTCTAACGCCACCACGTGACACGTCGCACACAGATCCTCGTTGACATCGGTATCACCATGGCTTCCCGTCAGACCGTCGAGCCATTCGAAGCCGTCAGGCCACCAGGCTAT
>JBDGXD010000562.1:0-2404 GCA_039584755.1 Gemmatimonadota bacterium | reverse complement strand
GGGATTTCCTACTGTGCAAAGATCAGTTCGGCTAGTGGGCAAACGATAGAAGTCTTCAGCAAGTCACCGGAGATCATCATCCCCCCAAAACCCTGGAGCAGACTGCTCACAGCAAACCGTGGCAAGGAACTGCACATCGATATTTTTGCAAAGGCTGATGACGGCCGATGGAACCGGTTCCAGACACTCACGAACACAATTGCAAATGAAGAGATAGACGACTACCTCGTCTACCGCAAAATCATGCCCGCCCATGAACGGTGGGGCGACATCGGAATACGTCAGCGCAACCTCGCCAATTTTGACGAGGCGACTGTACTCGACAACAGCTTTTTTCAGGAAGGTTGTCTCAATTGCCATTCCTTTTGGAACAACCGGCCGGCCAAAATGACGATTGGCATCCGCAGCCCCGTCTATGGCAGCAGCGTCCTGCTGATCGAAGGTGGCGAGGCACAAAAGGTTGGAACGAAGTTCGGGTTTACGACATGGCATCCATCGGGGAAAGTTATAGCGTACTCCATCAACGAAGTGTATCAGTACTTTCATTCGGCCCGTAGCGAGGTCCGTGAAGTGATCGATAGCAGCTCGATGCTGGCCTACTACTTACTCGATTCCGAAACTGCCAAAACGACGCCAGAGATCTCGCGAACGGACCGTCTCGAAACCTATCCAACCTGGTCGCCCGATGGCAAATATCTCTACTACTCCAGCGCGCGCATGCCAAAGGGGAACACGGACTTGGGACCGCCGCGTGACTACACCGAGATCAAGTACGATCTCATGCGAATCAGCTACGACCTTGCGAGTGACGAGTGGGGCAGCGCGGAAACCATTCTCTCGACGAAGCAAACGGGTCGGACCCACACCTTGTCTCGCATCAGCCCGGACGGGAGATGGCTCCTGTTCTGCATGAGTGACTATGGTGGCTTCCCGGCCTTCGCGTCCAGCAGCGATCTCTACATGATCGACCTGAAGGCCGCCGAAGAAAACGGTCGTTACGAATACAAGCGGCTGCCGATCAACAGCGATGAAAGCGAATCCTGGCATTCCTGGTCCAGTAACAGTCGATGGATCGTCTTCAGCAGCAAACGGCTGCACGGAGTATTCACACGGATATACATCAGTCATATCGACGAGGACGGCAACGCCGGAAAACCGATTCTGCTACCTCAGAAAAACCCGACATTCTACGATTCGCACCTCAGGACGTTCAGCGTTCCCGAGTTGATCATCGAGCCGATACCGTTGGCGAAAGAGCAGCTGGGCCGAGTCGTGCGCAATTCACCCGACATTTTGGTCGATGCTGCAACTCGAGCAACCGAGAAGGCGGGCACTGCAATTGCGCCCAACCCATATGGAGAGCGCGAATAGACCGATCCATGCAGAATCTCTTTTGGCTGTTCCTTTCTCAGACTCCGCATTCCCAATTCCAAACTTCCGTCACGGTCCACCGTGGACGATGTCTCCTATGCTGACGGTGCCGTTGGTGGGAAAACCGAGAATCACCTCTGGGCTGAAACAGATTGAATGAAGATTGACGTGATTACTCAGAAGTGTTGGAATACACTGAATCCATGTTTTGGGCCCATGTAAGCCAACCTCAGAGGCGACATCCCGGCCAAACGCGTACCGGAGACCCGCGGAGGGAAATGCCAAGACATACCGGATCACGGTAGGGCATAACAAGCACATGAACGTCCATCCAGAACAGAATGCTTCGGCTCGGCCTGCCTCGGGGAACCTCACCGGTTTCATTCGCGATGTGTTGTTTCTTGCCTTGTTCTATCTCTATGTGTGGCTCGTGGTTGATGTCCGTCTGATTTACCATGCCTCAGCGATCGTTCCGGACAACTTCTTTAAGGGAATAACGGGCTTTTTTTGCGAGTGGACTTTCTTTAGCCGGTTCATCTCCTTTCCGGGCGGTCCCGTGCAATACGTCTGTACATTTCTTGTACAATTCTTCAGTTTGGCCTGGGCCGGAGCCTTGGTTATCACATTGCAGGCGTGGTTGATCTCTGTCTGTACCGATAAGATCATCGGCGCCCTCGGCATGGTTCGGTTCAGGTGGATCAAGTATGTCGGGCCGACTCTCATACTGATCACCTACACCCTGTATTTCTATCGGTTCGTGGACACGATGGCCTTACTGGTGGCGTTGTCCTTTTCGTGCCTTTATCTGAAAACCAGACCCATGCGGCAAGTTTATTGTGCGTGCATCTTTGTGGTCCTGTCCGTGGTTCTGTATTACCTGGCGGCCGGGGTATCGGCTTGCTTTGCAGTGGTCTGTGTGATTTGGGAACTGTTCTTTACGCGCCGCTGGCGACTCGGCCTTTTCTTTATCGTGATCGGCTCCGCCTTGCCTTGGGTCGAGGGAGTATTGGTTTTCGGTGTGAACGGCGCCAAT
>JBDGXD010000561.1:0-2413 GCA_039584755.1 Gemmatimonadota bacterium | reverse complement strand
AGTTCAGGATAGAGCTTGAGATTGTCGATCATGTAGAATGGCTTGACAGCAGTCTGATCCAGCCGCCAAAACGCAATGCGCTTGCTATCGGGATTGAAGCGGAAGGCATCTCTGAGGCCAAGTTCTTCCTCGTAGACCCAATCAGTCGTCCCGTTGATAATGTTCTCATCCCCGTCAAACGTGAGTTGTTTCTCACGACCGGACCGCGTATCCGTTACGAAGATGTTGTTATCACGCACGAAACCCACCCATCTGCCATCCGGCGAGAACTTGGCAAACTGCTGCAGCCCCAGCCCCTCGCTGACGGGCATCAGACGTCTCCGATTGAAATCCCATACATAGAAGACGCCCTTCGTGTTCTGTCGCCAGACACGTACGGAGCTGGTGAAGATCAGCAGCTTGGATCGGTCTTCGGAGAACTGAAACGATTCTATGTCGATCGGTGCAGCCTGTCCCGGCGGAACGAGATCGGCCCCGCGCAGCAGCAGATGGCGAACGCCCGACACTGCATCGATGCGGTACAGATCAGTCACGTTACCGTTCCGCTCTACTGCGGTGAAGTAGGCCGGATCATCCGACCAGGTTACAGAAGTCAAGTCGTCTGCGAAGTCGTTGGTTCCGAAAATCGTCTCTACAGTCAGTCTCGTCGCTTGCGACAGGACAGGGGCGGCGGCCAGTTGCAGGATCGCGACCAGCAAAACAGATCTGTGTCTCATGATCAGCATAGGGTTGAGGGTGAGTCTAAAGATAGAGACTGCAGCTCCCAGGTGAAACGGCAACGCAGGCGTGACATATGAATAGGAACGGGCTCACATCAGTTCACGATACGACTAGCCTGGTTCACTACTTCTCCCTTGCGTACCAATAGTTCGGCCGGAAGTAGCTGTAACGTGATGTTGTCTGCCTGAAGCATGAATGGTTCTGAGTTGCCTTTGAGCCAACGTTGCTCAAACTTGGCGAACAGGCGGGATTCTGACTTACGCACGCCGTGAAGGGCAGATGCCAGGGCCCGGACATCGTCGGTATCACTCCCCTGGCGGTTAACCACGGCCAGTTGTGTCTCACTAGTCGCAACGTCGACCAACGCACGAGACCAATCTGCCACGTTCCGTTTGAGTTTTGTGCGCACACATCGCTCGAGGAGATGCAGGTCGTGCAGATCGCCAAGGAGATCCTGAAGTCCCTTGAGCCGAGTCACCGAGGTGCGACCTCCTGTAACTAGCAGACGCACCGGCTCCAATACATAGCGCATTTTCTTCGCAACCAACCGAGTCCGGTGAAGCTTCTTCTCCTGATCCATCAACTCGATTCCCGCCAGTCGATCACTCAATCTGGTTGTCAGTTCCCGGATAATCGCACCTGTGGCTGCAGAGAAGCTCAGGCTCTTGCCCGCCTCTGTGACCCTGATGGTTCGCAGTGGCTGACCCAGATGGCTCGACAGTCTCTCTGCGGTCTTCGAGAAGCTGCGAGTTACCAGTTCGAGTTCCTCGCTACCCGAATCGAACGATGTCGACCGGAAATCATCGCTGACAAGGACGTACCCTTGCCGTGTCAGCTTCGGAAGATTCCTGTGTTCCAATTGCTGCTGCAACCAACGCAGCTGCACCTGATCGTCCCGCCCCCGATTCGTCGCAGAGATCAAGCCACCTAGTTCCTTGCGTGTTTTCTTCCCCAGACTCTTCGGAAGGTGTGAGCGATAGGCCTCAAGGTACGTCCGTAGTCTCCTAACACTGACTCGAAAATCGTGCAGGGTTTCCGGATCGTCGTCAGCGCCCAGTCGAGCCACCTGCTCGGACGCAACATCGAGCAGCGCCAGTGTATGTTCACGACACGTCAGCTCAACCGGCTGTTGCAGCTGCTTTCGTGTACTCTTCATGGTGGCATACCGCAATTGGACCACAAGTGGGAATCAACCAGGAAGAGGAGCATATTCACCGGCACGCAAACGCATCGGGCGTCCTCAGTCCAGCAAGGGACTGTACCGAACGCCCGAGTGATGTTCCCCTAACTGCACTTAAGTCTTATCCTATAACACCTCAGCACCGTTGCCGCAACCTGGCTGACGTCCTAGACCCCGGAGCGAGACGTGACCCGACTCCTACCCTTGTCCTTCCAGCAGTGGTGCAGGGTTCTGCCTACGGCGGTGTGGCTCCTGTTGGGTCCGATTGCACTGCAGTGTCAGATTGTCAAGTCTATTCCACCCTCGGGCGCCAGCACGCATCAAGTCAGGCCCGGTGAGCGTTACCGAGCAAGCGGCTTCCTTAGATGGCTGTACGGCAGCGACTATCGCGATCTGTGGACCACACCAGTAGTGGCAAGCGTGCTCAACCTCGACAGCGTGGGTGGAGGCCTCACGCCGACCAGAACTGGGGGATTCGGCCAATCAGTGTCGCTGCACTTCCAGGGCAACGAC
>JBDGXD010000560.1:0-2417 GCA_039584755.1 Gemmatimonadota bacterium | reverse complement strand
TGAAATTGAATCCGGGCAAATTTTGATGTCGGAAATTCAGTGAGGATTCGGAAGAACCTTCAATGGACATTTGATGCATTGACAGAAGCCCCGAACGCCGCGAGACGCTCGGGGCCGAACTCTCTGGCTTCGTTCCGCCTTAGGGACAGTCAGTCATGTAAAGCTGCGAGCCAATAGTGTAGGCGATTCTTCTTCCATCAGAAGAGAATGCGCCACCGTGCCCATGGGCTTTCGCAACAGCGATCACGCGCTCACTCATCTCACCAATATCGATCAAGTGCAGCACATGCTGCGTTGTCGATGTCCAGACGGCCGCCTTCTGCCCGCCTGAAGACCAGGTCGCGGTCCTCGAATACAAGCCATCGTAGTATTCCCAGATCTTGGTGCTGGTGTTGGTCGCTGCGTGAAAAACGAAATACCGTGTCACACACCCATCCTGTTCAGGTCCACATTCTAAGTCTTGGTGTAATACACTGATGCCGCTGCTGTCCCAACGTGTCAGGCCAAATTTGAACGGTATGAACTCCGTTTCTCCCGTCTCGATGGATACTGTGAAGGCGTCCGGGGGCCGGTTAAGCTGGTCAGGCCCCGGCTGCCTCCGTATGAACAACAGTTGATCCCCACCGGGGGAAAACACACGTGGTTCTCCCAATGTGAGAAACGCTCTGGATTGTGTGGCAGTACTGTAGAGGAACAACGAATCACAGGCGAAATTGCACAGGCCGAAGCTCTGCGAAAAGGCGATCTGAGCGTTGTCGGGCGACAAGGAGAACCAGAGGACCGAGTCTATCAGTAACTCGGAATCCCCACCGCTGGCCAATACCCGGTAGAGCCCAAGGTCTCCCCCGCCACCCCGCTCGGGTCTTGCTCGGTAGTACAGATATTTACCGTCGACGGAGAGTGTCAGCAGGCCGTGGTCTCGGTCATTCGGATCGACTACCCGCACGGATTTGTCATCGACAGAAACTGCCTTGATGACACAGGGCCCGGACGGGGGACAAGATCGGTAGTACACCTCCGTTCCATCGGCCGACCAAGCCAGGGCCGCCGGTCCACCGCCGACGGCCGTGAGTTCGACTCCCCGATCTTCCGTCAGCTCCTCGGGCCCATTGACGGCTTCGCCGGAGCAAGCGAGCCCACCCAGTGAGATGACAGGGGCTACAAAGAGGCAGCGACCGAGCGTGATTGGCAGAGAGACGCGCAGCATGGCGCTGATGATCGGCACGGTTCACTCCGGTTGGTGACTTGCCAAACGTACGGTTCGAGCGTCAAACGACGGTCAAGCGCGTCAAGTCGCCGTATGGCTCCGCGGTCTCGTCGTCTGGCGGGCGTCTTAATGCGGCGTCACACTACGGCGTCTGTCTGGCGGCGGAACACAAAAGACCACCGGCGTACTGTCTCCGCAGCACGGGTGGCCTTGAGGGCAGCCACAAGTATGAGGCGTGGTACAGAGGTTGGCTAGGCTGTTAAACAGAGAAACCCCGAGCGCCGCGAGACGCTCGGGGCCGTGTTGTCTTGGCCTCCCCGATGTCCTCCACCGCGTTGCTCCACCCGCTACCAGCGACGTCCGCGCTTGATGCGAACGTTATCCAAGTATCCGGTGTCGATGGCGTTGGTGTATTCGCCACGGATGCGCAGTACAGAGAGATCTCGGAGCACTTTCCTCATATCCGCCCGGCTTGCCACCGCACCCGTAGACGGGTTGGAGATTCTCCATCCGGCGGATTCATCCAGACGAATGCTGTAACTGGTCCACTCAGTGGTTGGTTCCGGGCCAGCGTCAATCACCAGAGTGATTCCGCCGCCAGCGAGAATCACGTCGGCGAAACTGACGATGGTGCCCGGTCCGGAAAACTTCACGTCGAATTCAAGCGAACCGCCATAACTACCTAGCTGGTTGCCCAAGAAACGAGGAGGAGCCTGAAAGTAGAAAGTAAGGTGCTTGCCCTCGTCGATTGCGAAGATCGCTCCTCCGGGGTTGCCATCCGTAGAGCTGAAGCGCGGTTGCAGATCAAGACTACCAGACGCAATTGTGGCTCCCACCGCGTCGCCTACCATCGTCCAGCCATCGGTGCCTCTGTAGAACGTGCTACTCAGACGACTGCCACCGCTTGATCGCCTGAACTCTGGCGATCCATCCGTCGTGCCAACAGTCAATTCCGTAGGCGTTGTCTCGTCACAGCCCAGTAGTAGACCGAGCAGGACTGAACCGGCGAAGAGTCGCAGTAAACGCATATCTCCTCCTATGATCGAGTTGCCTCATTGCGCACGGTGCTCCGGCAGTCTCGTCGTCTGGCTGGCGTCTTACTGCGGTGTCTACTGCGGCGTCACGGTACGACGTCTACTACGGCATCCTACAACGGCGTCTGTCTGGCGGCGGGGCCACAAAGGCCACCGGCAGTACGGTTAATGGCCAA
>JBDGXD010000559.1:0-2430 GCA_039584755.1 Gemmatimonadota bacterium | reverse complement strand
GGCGGCGAGTCCCTCCTCCGCTATCTAGACGGGCCGAGTATTCCTAGAGGGGTACTCGGCCTTCCGCGACCTAGCGGCGCTCGTCGTCCAGCTCTCGGAGTTTGCGCAGAATCGAGAGTGGGCTTCCTTGCATTGTGATTGACAAGATTTCACTCATCTTGTGCTCATCTGCGGCAAACTTCTTCTTGAGGCGGACCTCGTACGCCTCTTTCAGCGTCTCGATGAGCTTGTCCAACTCATACGGCTTAGGCAAGTAGCCGAACGCGCCGAGCTTGGTGAGTTCCACTGCACTTTCGAGCGATCCGTGACCGGTGAGAATGATCGCTTCGAGGAACTGGTGCTCGCCCTTGAGGACTCGCAGCACCTCGCTGCCATCCATGCCGGGCATTTTGAGATCGCGTAGAGCACGGTCGAACTTCTCTTACCTAGCCAGCGCAATCGCAGCGTGTCCTTTGGTTGCAGTTGTCACATCTAAACCACGTTTTTTCAACCGGGTGGCAATGGCATTGAGAAAGCGGCTCTCGTCATCTACGATGAGGAGTTTGATTACGTCATTCATAGAAGTCTCCTTACATCACTCACGTTCCCGGGAATCCCAGCCAAGTCCAGTAACCAAGAATCACCCAAATCCACAGGACAACGAAGCTCAGGACCAGTACGATTGCCCCATGCTTGAAGAAATCGCCCAGTGTGACTAGTTGCTCTCCAGTCGTGGGGTCTTTTGCCATGGCAAATACCAGGGCATTCGATGGCGTACCGATTATCAGCATGTGTGCGAATGACGACGCGAAGGCAGTAGCGAGTCCAATCGCCCAAGGATGAACACCGGCCATGCTCGCCAGCGGCACGGTGATCGGGCCAACCGCGGCTACCGTGGCACCGTCGCTCATGAAGTTAGTGGCTATTCCTGTGAAAAAGCTCGACGCAATAGCCAGGCCTGAGCCATTCGACATGAAGTCAGGTAGTATGTTGATAAAGCCCCCAGCCAGAAAGAGGGCGCCTCCTGTTGCGGCCAGGCCTTTGCCAATCGCACTGGCTCCAGCATAGAGCAGTACGACCTCCCAGTGAATGGTCGCCATATCTCTCCACGCCAGTACTCGGAAGATATTTAGGAGTACAAGACCGAGAATGACCGGTCCACCCATGCCGAGCGAACTACTGCTCGTGACCCACAACACGATCACGAGAACCAGTACTGCAGCGGTGATGTGCTCCTTGCGAGTCATCGGCCCGATCTTCTCCGCGGCGCGCCGCACCATAGCAGACACATCGAGCTTTTTTACCTGCGTCTTTGGCCGGACGAACAGGAGAAAGTACAACCCGACCACAAGAGACATGACCGGTACCATGGGCAGTCCATACATGACCCACTGTCCAAAGGTCGGTGCGATTCCGTAGTCGGCCAGGATTCCTACCATTATGGCGTTGCGACCACCTGCCGCGGGAGAGCCCGGTCCGCCGGAGTTGGCCGCAAAACAGAGAGCGAGCGCAAACATCACCATCAACGCCTTGTCCTTCTTGATGCCCTCGGTCCGCATTGCGGTTGCGTACACCATCACAAACAGCGGCATGGTGAAAGCCACTAACGCGTGTTCCGATATGATCGAGCAGGCCATTGAGAACAGCGGCAGGAACACCAGCAGCCACAAGGTCAGATTCTTAGCAGGGGCGAGTAGCAACAGGCCCAGGCGTCGGTCAAGGCCGGTCTTTGTGATTGCCTTGGCTAGCGCAAGAACTCCGAAAATGAAGATGACCGCGTCCTTGGCAAAGGCCCGTGCTATGTCATCCGGTTTGAAGATTCCAGTCAGATAGAGGATGGCTCCCACGAACAATGCTGTCACGGCTATTGGAATTGCGCCGGTAGCCCAGAACATCGCCGCCACGAGAATCAGGACGAGCATGACTTTTGCGCGAAACGCCACTTGGTCGTCTGTGAGTGGAGTCTTCACTACCGTGCCATCGGCCGCCGTTGTGGTCTTCTCCAACCGGTACTCTGCGCTGTAGTAGCTCGCTATCGTCTCGCCTGGTTTCATCTCTCTGTACGATGCATATCCAGCTATTTCGTCACGTACATCCTGCTGCGATCCCGATACGCTCTTCGGGATGCCGACCAAGCGGATCAGGGATGTGGGCGTGGGACTCAGCAGCACGATTGCCAGGATGATCAACCCCACGATGATGAACAACGGCCGTGAGTTGTGGCTGCCGATCAACCACTTGCCGGGCGAGCGCTTTTCAACCGGTTGTGGAATTTCGTGGCGAGCTCTTGCGTGCACTACCGCTGCACGGGCTTCCTCCATGGCGCAAACGAGTTCTTCGAGGTCACAGGGCTTCTGCAGGTACTTGAATGCCTCGCGCCGGCCGGCGTCTTTGGCCGAATCCAGACTACCGTGACCGGTGAGCATGATTGTCTGGAGCGCCGGGAGAAAC
>JBDGXD010000558.1:0-4132 GCA_039584755.1 Gemmatimonadota bacterium | reverse complement strand
CCAACGAGCCAGGTGAGGAAGCGTCTTCTCACCCGGCGCGATTCTCGAATCCGCCGTATCCCGAGACCGACTTTTTCGACACCGAGTACTTGCTGGGGTCGGCTTCTGGCATCCGGGAGCCAGCGGAGCCCGAATAGTGAGCTAAGTCCGTACCCCACCAACCCGATCCATTTCCGAATAAGCCTGACCATGGCGTAAAGAAAGCGATCCTTCTATTTTCCACTGCTGTGGCGCGGGTGCTGCACTTCTGGCGAAGTTCGAGAAGTGAGCTAAGTCACTGTTTTGTAGCCATTTATGGGGTAATCAGAACGTTCACGTGGAGTAGATTGGGCACTGGATTTCGACGCTGTGGCAACTACTCTGACAGGCAAGCACAACAACTTCATTTGGAGGAGTCTTATGCGACGGCTTACTGGTGTAATGCTCGGTGCCATCCTGAGTCTGGTTCTGGCATCGACCGCGCAGGCGCAGATTGCGCTTGGCATCCGTGGAGGAGTCAACAGCTCAAATATCACCGTCAAAGCAGACGGGACCTCGATCGATACGGGCCTCAAGTCGCTCATCGGGTTTCATGCCGGGGCCGACCTGGCGATTGGCTTCAGCCCGATGTTCGGTATCGAGGCCGGGGCAGTCTACTCACAGAAGGGTGCGAAGGAAGATGCTGGCGATGGCAAGGTCGCCTTCGATGTCATCGACGTGCCCTTGTTGTTCGTGGTCAGCGTCCCGACGGAAGGCTCCATCACACCTCGCCTGTTCGCCGGTGGCGTAGCCTCGTTCAAGGTGAGTTGTAAGATCAAGGAGGGTGGGGCTTCCGCTGATTGTTCCGATGCTGATGTCGGGGTTCCGAAGAGTACGTATTTCTCAGCACTGTTTGGTGCTGGAATTGGCTTTGCCGCGGGCCCGGGCAGCCTCTTGCTCGACGTTGGCTATCAGCTTGGTCTCACCAACATCATTGATGACGAGATTGAAACCGTCAAAGTGAACGTCATTCAGGCGTCCCTGGGATACCGCTTCCCAATAGGCGGCTAAGGATACCAGCGGCTTGAGTATACAGCCCCCGACGGCAGCAGCCGTCGGGGGCTTTATGCTGCAGCCAAATTCGCGGCCTAGCTCTAGGATTCCCTGTAGGATCTACTTGACCGTGGTCCTCGGACCTCACTCCCTCCCGGCCTCTGGCGCGTTGGCCCAATCCGCCCTATTGTTTCGCCGGATCCCGGCTCATCCGACGCCGAGGGAATCGGATGTGCCAGTACACCACATCCACTGGAGGGAACCTCATGCGACGGCTCACTAGTGTAGTGCTTGGCACAGCCCTGAGCCTCATATTGGTGACGGGCGCCCAGGCACAGATCGCGCTTGGTGTGCGGGCGGGTTACAACAACGCGAAACTCACCTTCACCCCACCAGACCCCGAGCTACCCGATTTCAAGGCGCGCAGCGGGTTCCATGCAGGGGCCGATCTCGCCTTCGGGCTGAGCCCGATGTTCGCCATCGAGGTCGGGGCAGCTTATGCGCAGAAGGGCGCGACAGCCGCGGAATCAGGCATAGACGCCACCGTTGCCATCGACTACATCGATATGCCGCTATTGTTCGTCGTCAACATCCCCACCAGCGGCAACATCACGCCTCGCTTGTTTGCCGGCGGCGTTGCCTCGTTCGAGATGAGCTGCACGCTGAAACTGTCGGTTGCTGGCGAAGCGTCGCTGTCTGAGGATTGCGATGAAGACAACGTAGGCGCCCGAAAGACGTCATATTTCTCGGGCTTGTTTGGTGGCGGCATTGGCTTTGCCGCGGGCCCCGGCAGTCTATTGCTCGACGTGGGGTACCAGCTTGGCTTGACCAACGTGAGCGATGATCCAGGTCAGACCGTCAAAGAGAACGTCTTCCAAGCATCCCTAGGGTATCGCTTCGCGCTCGGCGGCTAACAGATCGCGTGGTGTGAGCAACGGTCACCCCGCGCAGATGTGATAGACCCCCGACCGCAATCGTCGGGGGTTTCTCATTTGTTAGGCTGGGTGCTGCGTCAGAGCCTGGCTACACAGCCGCCTTTGTCGCAACCCGTTCTGCCAAGTCCAAACCCTCATTGAGGATCTCGTTGGCCACCGCCGGCTTGGTGTGATACCCCGAAGTCTTCGTGGTTTCCTGACGCAGCACCATCACCTCGACCTCACCCTCGTACTTGAACTCCTTGGTGAAACCGTGACCAGTGGTGTGCCTGGAGTAGGCGTCACGCAATCCATATCCCTTGCGCGCGACTAGAACAGCGTAGAAATACGGATACGACGTGCCTTGCACCGCATTTATCACCACCTGGCCATACAGTCCCAAGAAGTCCTTGTCGTGTCCTGCCACGTCGACCTTGAACTTCAAGACGGCGTTTGGCGCTATCGAGGACTGCTTCGATCGTCTTGACTCGCACCAACAGCCCGGGCTTCCGCAAGATGGACCGGATACCAGTGAACCAGTGCGGCAAGAACAACACGGCCGCATCGACTGCGACAATGAGGCCAAACGGCGTGCTCTCACGTACTAGAACGCCGAACACGATTCCTGACGCGAGTGCACCGAGCAGCAGTATGAATACGATCACACCGAGTGGATTGGAGATGTCCAGCAAACTGCGGTCCCAGCGACGCATCTTCTTGTCCAGCGCCTTGAGCTCTTGCAGCTTGTCTACTCCAACTCGTTCCCACTGGGCCCCGGCATCGAACGCGCCGGCGTCAACACGATTGTCGTATCCCTTCACGACCAACAGCAAATTACCCCCTGCTACCAAGGCCACCCCGGGGAACACCGAACCGGTTACCAGCTGCAGCACCAGGCCCACCGCAATTAACGCAAAGCTGACGGCCATGCGGGTGTTGTATGACAGTGAAGGAAACAGCCAGAAGACCACAGTGCCCCGATCTGATTTGGCGGGAAGGATCATTGCTTGAAGTGCTCCATTGCCACCGGTTGAAATCCGCGCACCTTGTACAGCTCATCGAAGCCCATGGTGCGCCAATAGAGTGGACATGCTCCGTTGCAGATCTTGAAGTGTTCGCAGCTGCGGCACTGGTGGTGAGCCAGAAACTTGTCGCGGAACAACTCGGCGCGTTCGGACCGCCACACATCGAGCACATTCGCGTCCAGGATGTTGCCCACACTCTCATCGTACGATGCACACGGTATGACATCGCCATTTGCCCCCACCGACAACAGGCCATCACATGCACTACAGCCCTTGTTGCCCAATCCGTGTACGATCGGATTGAACAGACACATGGGAGTGGGAGAGTACCACATGAACTCGACCTCGTGGAGCTTGCTCTGATCCACAATAGCCAGTAACACCGGACCCAGTTCGCTGTAACGCACTGCTAGTCGCTCGTTCAATGCCGCACTACCACTGGGGATCACCAGGTTCATGCTGAACTTGTCATTCTGCAGTTCCCTGTTCACGAACTCCGGTATCAATCGACACTCGTGCAGATTGTCGCGGTTGATGGTTGTGTTGGTGTGAACGTGGACACCAGCGGCCTTCAAATGGTGGACTGCCGCCACCGCACGACTAAAGGAGTGGCGTACGGTCGTGATCCCGTCATGCGTCTCTGGCGTCACACCCTCGAGACTCACCTGTGCTGAGTCGAGACCAGCGGAAGCCAGATTGGCAGCGTATTGCTCGGTGATGCGCGTCCCATTGGTGATGAGGTTTACGCGCATGCCGAGGTCACTGGCATGGCTCACCAACTCGGCGAGATCCGGTCTCAGGGTGGCCTCGCCACCTGTGAAGCTCACCGACGGGACCTCGGCACCTTGGTAGATCTTGCGCAGCACCCGTTTCACCTCGCCGGTGGTCATCTCGCGATCGTCACCTACCGGGTTCTGAGTACAGTTACATCCCGCATAACAAAACGAGCACCGCAAGTTGCAGCGATAGGTGATCGCGACCTCGGACAGGATTGGTAGCTTGGCAAACCGCATTTCAAAGGGGCGTACTTCCAGGCCGTCACTGTGATTCAGCTCGTCTAACACACCTTCCATGAACCGTTTCACCTCGAGCATGAACAGCTGAATGTCTCTGGCCTTCTGTGGCTCACGGCCGACCTCATCGAGCAACTCACTCACGCTCTTGCCATCCAGCAGTGACCTC
>JBDGXD010000557.1:0-2454 GCA_039584755.1 Gemmatimonadota bacterium | reverse complement strand
ACGGCGACAGGGATTCCGGGCTCATGGTGGTGAAAGAAGCCTGTGCGGCGGGTGTCGTCCCGATCGGAACCCTGCATGGAGGCATTCCGGAAATCATCGAGGATGGTCGCACTGGGTTCCTCGTGCCGGAGCGTGACGTGAACGCCCTCAGCGACCGGCTTGGCCTGCTGCAGGGTGATGCCGGGCTCCGCAAAACGATGGCCCAGGCGGCCCGCGAGATGGTGGCGTCGCGGTTCGACGTGCGGCAGCGCGTCGCCGCCCTCGAGGACATCTACGATGAGGTAGCGGGTTCGTTCACCGCGGGTAGCTAAGGACTCTCGTGCCCCCGAAAAGATACTCCGCATGGCTCGCCGGGCTGGTCTTGTTGACCGTTCTGATCCGCCTTCCGGCCCTCGCGCACCCCCGCGCCATTGACGACGAGAACATCTACGCGGTTGTGGCATTCGAGCTGCTCGAGGGCGGCAAACCGTACGTGGATGCCGTGGAGCGAAAGCCGCCGCTCCTGTTCTGGACGTACGAGTCGATCTTTTGGCTGGTCGGCGCCTACAATTGGCTAGGGCTCCACGTAGTCGCCCTGCTGTGGGTGCTGCTGTCGGTCTGGATGTGTTACCTGATAGGCCGGAACATGTTCGACGAGAGGGTGGGGTTGGTGGCTGCGCTGCTCTACTCGGTGTACCAACCGTGGGCCTATTGGAGAAACCTCGCCTTCAATGGCGAGGTGATGATGAACCTGCCAATCCTCGTGGCTGTGTGGATCGTATTCCGGCCGGCACAGTCGAAGGTGCGGCTCGAGTTGATTGCTGCCGGAGCGCTAATCTGCGCCGCGTTTCTGCTCAAGCAACCTGCCGCGATAGCAGCGCTGCCACTTGGCGTTTACCTCTTGTTGCCCAGCTATAGGCGCAGCCGCAACGTTGGCGTAACACAGTCGGTCGTCCAGGCGGCGCTGTTGACGTTGGGATTCTTCGGTACGTTGGGTAGCGTGGCCGCATACCTCGCGGGGCAGGGCATACTGGTCGACGCGTACTATTGGACGATCGGAGATCACGCTGTACTTCACGGCCCGACCGATCCGGTGTTCTGGATCCGGGGTGGCCGATACACCCTAGCATTCGTCGCGGCCTGTGCACCGTTGGTCGTTGGCGCGGTGTTCTCGCTGCGTGAGGGCATGTCGAGCAACGGTCTCTGGATCAAGCGGCGTCCGGAGTTCCTGGCTTTGGCAGGTCTCCTCATCGTTTCGGTCATCGGCGTGGCAGTCGCAGGCCGCTTCTATCCGCACTACTTCATTCAGCTCATTCCGGCGCTTGCACTGCTGGCAGCGCCGGTCCTGGCTGCTGCGTGGGTGGCTCAAACACACTTAGCGCAATGGCACGTGCGTCGGAGAATAGGCACCGCATGGCTTGCCGGCACGGTGATCGCGTTTTTTGTCGCTCATGTGGCGGGGCTGGCCCCACGCCGCGCCGAAGGAGAGGCAGGTCAGTACATACGAGCAAACTCAACCGAGGCCGATCGGATCTTTGTATGGGGCCAGAATCCGTCCATCTACTTGGATGCCCGCCGCCGTCCGGCGGCCCGATACGTGGCGACTTTTCCTCTGACAGGGTACATCTTCGGCAGTCCGCTGAGTTGGGACCCTGAGTACGATACTAGCGATCGCATCGTTCCGGGCTCGTGGGATAATCTCATGGGCGATCTCAGAGAGCATTCGCCGCTGTTCATCGTCGATACGGATGCGGTGCGGCCGATAGCCAGGTACCCGATTCGGCAGTTCGACACGTTGCAGCAGCTGATCGACGCTCGTTACGAGTTGGCCCATCGTGCTGCGGACGGAGTTGTGTATCGGCGCAGTGGTGTCACGCCGGTGGCACCTCGATAGGCGGCCGGCTATCGTCATCTCGAGGCCCGGCTCCGGTCTCACATACGCCGAGGAGTGTGGTATGTGAGCAGCCTTGCTGCAGGGAACTCCACCCATGAGAATCAGTCGCGCGGGTCGGTCCCCCGCTTGCGGTAGATCGGGCCGTCCGCTGACTCACGCACGAGCTCGTAACCGTTCAGTAAGTCATCCATGATCGGGTAGGCCGACATTTGATACTTCGAGGTTCCGTGTGTCGCGTCGTTATCGACGATGAACAGTGGGGGATGTCTGCTGAAATCCTCTGCCAACTGTTCCCAGGCTCCCGGGACGATCCGATCACTTGTGTCATAGTCCGGGTCCCAGCTGAGTGGGCTTCCGAACACGTATCCTGTCAGCGGGTAGGTAGCGATGAAGCGTGACGCCGGCCGCCGGCGGGCGTCGGTATAGAGCTTGACGGATTGGCCCCACACGAACATTCGATCTGCGGCTGTCGAGTGTTCGCGGATATATGCCCCTGCCTCTGATTCCACGCGCTTCGACCTGAGCGACAACAAGTGGGCGGTTCCAAATCCCAAGACGGTGAGGACCAACCAGCTTTGGAA
>JBDGXD010000556.1:0-2456 GCA_039584755.1 Gemmatimonadota bacterium | reverse complement strand
AGAAATCATCGCGTTCCAGATTCGGCGTGAGGATGCGTCGATCTACTTCCGCGTGAATGCGTCCGCGAATCAGCGGCGAGACTTCGTCGAGGCGGTCGCCCACCAGGTAGAGCGTCCAGGCCATTAGGCTGCCGGTTTCGGCAGCGAACAGATCGACCGTGGGCTCGGAGACGTCGGGCAAGCCGGAGCCGGCGCGTTGCAGCGAGACGTGTGCCGGCACGCCCCAGTAGGTCTCCTCGCTAATGGCCCAGATGCCGTTGACGATGTCGTCCACAAACCGCCCCTGGCCTTCCATCGCTTCGGCCAGGACCAGATGGGCCAGCTGCCGGCGTCGATCGAAAGAAAGCCGCTGGAAGTTGCTCCGGTTGCCCGTTCGCACGTATTCCAGGAAGACCGTTGCGGGCAGGGGTTTCCATTCAGCGCCCAGCGCGGCCTCTCCTTGTGAGATATGCGCCCTGCGGACGGCCTCGGGCACTGCCTGCCAGGCGTCCGGTTCATTGGCGGTGGGATAGGGATGCCACTCGTGCCGCGGTATGATGACATCTCGCAACGCCTGCAGGTCGTACCGACCGGCCAGGAAGGCGCGAGGTTGCTCTGCGACGCGCTGAGTGTATGCGGTGGCGGGCATCATCCCGGCCAACAGGCCAGCGATTAGATACAAGTGAACGTATTTCATGGCAAGCGGCTCAAAGAGGATCGAGGTATTGGGAAAAGATACGCATGGGGAGGCCAATCCACAGACTTCGATTGCTTCCGAAGCCGCCTGCTGTGCTTGCGCCGCCGTCGTACCGTCTCTCACCTCACTGCTGGCAGCCGCTAGCTGCGAACCGTACCTTACTCCCTGGGACCAGGAGGTCGCTACGTGACCGAAGATGTCCTAACTCGCCTCAAACAAGCACTCGCCGACCGTTACGCGATCGAGTCGGAACTCGGTAGCGGAGGCATGGCGACGGTCTACCTCGCCGAGGACTTGAAGCACCGCCGCAAGGTAGCCGTGAAAGTGCTGCGGCCCGATCTTGCCGCCGCACTCGGCCCCGATCGGTTCCTGCAAGAGATCGAGATCGCAGCCCAGTTGCAGCACCCCAACATCTTACCGCTGTACGACTCGGGTGACGCAGACGGATTCCTGTTCTACGTCATGCCACACATAGAGGGAGCGTCGCTGCGGGACAAGCTCGCCAAGGAAGGCGAGCTGCCGATCGCCGACGCCGTGCGAATCATGCGAGACGTGGTGGACGCACTCACTGAGGCGCACGCGCACGGCGTGGTTCATCGTGACGTCAAGCCCGAGAACATCCTGCTGCGGGGGCGCCATGCGCTGGTTACCGACTTCGGCGTCGCCAAGGCGGTGAGTGAAGCCACAGGCAGGGAGCAGCTAACCACCGCCGGTGTGGCACTCGGCACACCGGCGTACATGGCTCCGGAGCAGGCGTCTGCCGATCCGCATCTGGACCAGCGGGTGGACATCTATGCGGTTGGTTGCGTGGCCTACGAGCTGCTGACCGGTCGCCCCGTGTTCATGGGAACCACACCGCAAATGGTGCTGGCGGCACACATGAACGAGCGACCGCAACCGGTTAGTAAGCACCGCGACACGGTACCGGCGGCACTGGAGTCTGTGGTGATGCGCTGCTTGGAAAAGCGGCCCGCCGATCGCTGGCAGAGTGCCGACGAGTTGTTGCCCCAGTTGGAGCTGCTTGCCACGCCGAGTGGTGGGATCACACCAACTGATACGAGGCCCATGGTCGCCGTCTCACGGCGCCGTCATAGAACCGCGGCGGCCACGTTGGCTGGCGCGGCAGCACTCGCGGCGGTTGTCACTGCGGTATTGCTGTTGGTGCGGACAGGTGAGCCATTGCCCGCTGCTGGCGCAGGCAGCACCGTGCGGCCGCTTACGACTCATGTGGGATGGGAGTATTCCCCCAGCTGGTCGCCCGACGGCAGCATGATCGCCTATGCGCACATCGTCGCGGGTGACGCCGACATTGCCACGCTCTCCATCGGGGGAGGTGAGCCGCACATTCTCACGGGGGAGAGTCCCGCCGACGAGATTCTGCCCAGCTGGTCGCCGGACGGCTCTAAGATCGCCTACGTATCCGATCGCGGAACGGGCACCGACGTCTACTGGATTCCACCGACCGGTGGAGCCGAGCACAAGGTGGTGGAGACCTACATTCCCTTCTTGGAGCGCATGGGTGCATGGGCCGGGGTGCTGGGGAGGAATGCGTGGTCGCCCGACGGGCAGGAGTTGCTGTTCGCGAGACTGCACGAGACCGGAGACGTGGCCGTGTGGAAGGTGAATCTCGCCACCGGGGAGCAGACGCAGCTCACGTTTCCACCGCCTGGAATCAGCGACGGGGGTGCCTCTTGGTCGTTTGACGGCGAGCGGATCGCGTTTGAGCGCGGCGGTATGGGCGGCTCCTCGATCTGGCTGCTGCCGGCAGCCGGTGGCGAGC
>JBDGXD010000555.1:0-2462 GCA_039584755.1 Gemmatimonadota bacterium | reverse complement strand
GGTGATCTCACGGATGCCCTCCCGGGTTGCACCAGGACGCATCTCCGCCGTGATGGCCTTCAGCGTTTCCAATGCGCAGAGGTAGGCGCGAAGCTGCAATTCGCTGAATTCACCGGATACCGGCCAAGTGCGGGTGATGTCGATGATCATGTAATCGAGCGAGCCGCCGTAGTCCATCACGACCATCTCGCCCGCTTCCACTCGTTTTCCGCTGTCTCGGTAGTGCCAGATGTTGCTGTTCGCGCCTGAACCAACGATGGCACCGTAGCCTGCTCGTTGCACGCCATTCCTGACATGATGGTAGGTCGCCTCTGCTTCGATCTCGTACTCGAATCGACCTTGACGGGTGACTGCAATCGCCCGGTTGATAGCTTCCGCTGCAATCCGACCGTTCAGCTTCAGGATCTCGATTTCCCGCGCGGTCTTGATCATGCGCATTCGATCAATGTGCGGGGAGATGTCCTTCAGTTCGTAAAACGGATAATGGTGCCGCAGCATCTCGACTCGGAACGCATCTTCAGAAGGTCGAGCAGACAAGAAGTTCATCGACTGTCGGGCGAGGTTCACCGCCTTGTTGCTTCGGCTCTGGCTGATCTCGTCTCGCTCTGAAAGCCGAACCCAAAGGGTTGGCGCCTCGGTGTAGTCTCTTCTTCGTGCCAGGAACTCACTGAGCGTGTATAGGGGCTCGATCGACTCGAAGCCCCACCGCTCGGCGGCTTCCGGATCCTCCAGCCAGTTCTCTCCATCGGAGCGAATCTCGCCGGCGCCATGTTTGGGGAGAAAAAGATGGGCACTTCCCGCCTCGACGTTCAAGACCAGAACGCTGTTCAGGTCTTCGTTCCCCGTCAAATAGTAGAAGTCGTGGTCTTGGTGGTTTCGTGCTGCGAGAGCGGGCTGAGTGTTGCCGAACATCAAGACGGTCCCGCTCTCCAGCCGCTCGCACAGTGCCTCACGGCGGGTGATGAACTCTTCTGGTGGATAACCGATCCGTTGAGCTTGGGCCGGTACGAGAGGTCCTGCCATTAAAATAATGATCGGGATACACAGCCACGGATTGGTTGTCATGACAAATCTCCCAGGTCTTCCCAGCGGTGGGAGGAGCGGTACCGGCACGGAGTATTGAATAATACCGCCTCGAAGTGTCACTTGCGATTCGGGACATTGCCAGCGAGTCGGAAAAAAGGTGTCGGGCGACGGCAACTCCCAAAAGGACGGTTTTCCCCTTCCAAAACCCAGCCTATTGACAACCTGCGAGTTTGCAGGAGTCATGCTGCCCCTGTCAGGTCAGTCTCCGACGCCACGGCGCTTTTTGGACATGAAGAGTTGAGGCTGTACCTTGCGGTTGCCCCCAAAGCAAGCACGGACAGCGGCAAGTGATGGTTAGACAGCAGCCGCCAGGGACCCCTCCGAGTGAACCCGTGAAGCGACCACGCTCCGGCCCGTGTTCACGCGAGATCTTGGCCATCTCCTCCGCATGGAGCGACGAAACATGGGCTTGACGGAACCTGTGGTTACCTTTGTCTGGTCCGCTACCGAACCTGCACGCCCAACCACATCCACAGTAGTTCGCCATGCGACTCATCCACACGGCACCCATTCCCGGCGACTCCGGCGAACTCGGGCTCTATCAACGAGGCCCGGACTACTTCATTAAGATCGTGGGTGGCCAGGATCTGATGAACACGCGTGCGCATGCGTCTGAGGATGCGTTAGGGGTAATCGCATGCAGGGGCCTGCGGGGGAAACCTGAGGCTCGGGTTCTCATCGGCGGCCTTGGGATGGGCTTCACGTTGTCCGCGACGCTCAAGGCGCTGGACGCCGATGCTGAGGTCGTGGTCGCTGAGATCGTGCCTGGGGTGGTGGAGTGGAACCGAGGCGTTCTGGGATCGTTTGCGGGGCGACCGTTGGACGACACGCGCACGCAGGTTCAGGCGGTCGATGTTACGGTGCTCCTCAAGAAGGAGCGTCTGGGGTTTGACGCAATCGTGTTGGACGTCGACAACGGGCCGGACGGCCTGACGCGGGCTTCGAATCAGTGGCTGTACTCGAAGGCAGGGTTATCGGTGGTGTTTGGGGCGCTCCAATCGGGCGGCGCGTTGGCGATTTGGTCCGCAGGGCCGGACAGGGCATTCACGAGACGGCTTCGTGCGGTGGGTTTTGTTGTCGAGAAGGTTACCGTACGGGCACATGCGGGCAAGGGTGCGCGGCATGTGATTTGGATGGCCCGGCGGCACCAGGATCCTCCCCCTTCGGGCATCGGCCCTTAGGGACTGAAAGCTGAGTTCCTCCGCCCGTTCCATTATGCAGGAGCTGCTGGCCAACGATGTTGCGCTTCTGCTGCGGGGCACGTTAGCTGCCGTTGCCGTGAACCGAAAGAAGTAGCCCTCGAAGCATACACCGTCTGCAGGAAGCGCTGGTTATGAACTGTCCCGAGCCGTCACAAAGGTATCTACGCTTTGGCG
>JBDGXD010000554.1:0-2469 GCA_039584755.1 Gemmatimonadota bacterium | reverse complement strand
GAACCGCCAGCATGCGGGCGCGCCACACGATGTTGCGACCGCGTGTGTACGGTGGCGGGTTTAGCAACCGTTCCTCTAAACGTTGGGCGTCCGCAGAGCGCCCGGCTCGCACGGCTAGCACGGCCAAATAGCCGATGACATCCACATCATCGGGCGTCGTGCCCTCCAGTGCTTCAAACTGTTCTCGCGCCTGCTCCGCATGCCCGGCGTGGTATAGCGCTTCGGCAAGGTCGCGTCGCATCCATGGCTCGTCGGTGTCGGACAACGTTTGCTGCTCGATCCAAGACTCCAGCAGTTCTATCCCGGCGTCGCGATGTCCGTGGGCGCGCAGCTCCAGTGAAGTCTGGATGATAACCTGCGCGAACGATGGACCTCCTCGTCTCGGGAGCGTGCTGTTTCTCTCGAGGATGTCAAGCAACTCGTCGACACGTCCCAAAGCGCTTAGTGCCCGAGCCTCATCGCGCAGCAATCGTGTGCTTCGCGGGTGGGAACTTCGCCCGGCGCGCGACCGCTCGAGCTCCGCGTCGTACGCACCCAGCAGGTGATATGCCCTAGCACCAATGCTCCACCAACTCGACCCCCCGGTAGATAGCTCCGGCTGGTCCACATTCAAGTAGTCCAGCGCTGCCGTCGGCCGGTTCATTCTGAGAGCGATGCTCGCGGGACTGACATCCCACCCCGACAGCGTCGCCAACTCGTCGGCCCAGCGCATCTCTTCTCTGATGTCTCCCCCGAGACTGGCACCGATCAATCGAACGTGAGCCAGCTCCAACGGGCCCATCGCTACCTCGAACGCGTCCGCCACGCCGACAACCGAGTCTGCCTCACGGTACCTCCTCGCGGCCCGGTACACGAACGCCATCCTGCCCAAAAGAACCAGGAACGTTGAATCACGGTCCCACGCAGCGTGCAACCGCTGCAGCGCATCGTCGTGTCTGCCCTGGAGTATGTACGCCACCTCTGCCTCCCTCCACAGTCGGAACACCTCTACATCCTTGGGGAGGGAAGCAAGCGAACGAAACCAGCGCCAGGTCAACGGATCGACAACGGCCGCAAAGGCGCCCACTACGCGCGCTTGAACCAACCGCAGCATCTCGTCCACCGATCCTGCCTGCGCCCGAAACGGCTGGACCGCGTTGAGCGTTTCGCCGGTGCGCGCATCCGTAACCACTATGCGAAACTCGATCGAATCGCCGACCGAGTAGTAAGCCCCATGAATCACCGTCGTTGCGTCAGTTTGGCCAGCCAACTCAACTTGGACATCGTCCGTGGTTCCACGCGACCTGACCTGCTCAGCTACTAGAAGCGCGCGCGGTGCCGACACTACTTTGGCTACACCCGAGCGTTGAACACCTTCAGAAATGACTTCGACCGTTAACAGGCCAAGGCTGCCAAACGAATCGCTGTCCGTTCGGTCTACCAGCCGGTCGACCACAACCGTCAAATCCTCTACAGCGGCAGGGTCGCGCGGCCGCAGCTGAAGGAACAGCGTGACGGATACAAGCACGACGACCGCGGCTATGATCCAACCTACTCGTCTAGTGCGCGCAGGACGTGCCGGAGATGCGAGAATCCCGGTTCGTATCGTGTCAGCGAACTCGGCACAGCTGCCGAAGCGATCCGCAGGAAGTTTCTCCAACGCTTTGTGCAGCGTGGCAGCAATGTGAGGTGGAACCGTTTCCCGTAACTCCGTGATCACCCGCGGACGGTCCGTCACCACCTTTGCAATCACTGCCTGCACCGTTGGTCCGGTGTGCGGTGGTTCGCCACTCAACGTCTCGTACAACACACAGGCCAGCGAGTAGACGTCACTGCGGCCATCCAGTTCTCGGTCTCCGGTCGCCTGCTCCGGACTCATGTACTGCGGTGTGCCGAGTGAGAGGCCTGTCTCAGTCAGCCTGGCACCACCAGCCGCGGACACTGCGAGTGCAATCCCGAAGTCTGCCACCACCGGCTGCCCGTCGAGCAGCAGAATGTTCTCTGGTTTGATATCACGATGGATAACATTGTGACGGTGTGCGTAATCCAACGCACTAGCGACCGCCGTGGTGATCTCGACCGCCTCCTCGATTGAAAGCTGCTTCTCGCGATTCAGCTTCTCCCTAAGGGATTCACCTGCTACGTACGGCATGACGTAGTAGAGGAAGGAGTCTGCTTCGCCCGAATCATGCAGCGGCAGGATGTGGGGATGCTGCAGGTTGGCGGTGACCTTGATCTCGTTCAAGAACCGCTCGGCGCCGAGCACAGCAGCGAGTTCGGGACGCAAGACCTTGATGGCAACCTTGCGGTCGTGCTTCACATCGTGCGCGAGATAGACCGTAGCCATACCACCCGCACCGAGTTCACGCTCGATCCGGTAGCGCTCAGCCAATGCGGATGTGATGTGGTCCGTAGGATCAGTCATCGATCACCGGCGGCGTTCGTCCGCCTGTTTCCGCGTGTTCCGCGGCACCGCTCGATGGTGTAGCG
>JBDGXD010000553.1:0-2474 GCA_039584755.1 Gemmatimonadota bacterium | reverse complement strand
CCGTCAGGTCCGGGACAACATACGCATCACCGGCACTGAGGAATTGTATGCCCGGTTTCGGGTCCAGTCTTGCGAGCCCGTCGGCAGCATCCTGCACCTCCTTGGGGTCAAGTCCGTAGCGTTTCGCCAGTTCGCTCCATCGATGGGTGATGAGATCGTCAAATGCCTCGGCCACCAGTTTGTACGTGAGCGTGTGTTGTTCGCCCAGCTCCTCTAGCTGCAGGAGCAGGCACTCGCGGAGATCTCGCGACGCCACGCCTGGGGGATCGAGTCGTTGCATCGTTTTGAGGAATTCCTCTGCCTCCTCTACTGTAAAGGCTTCTGGAAGTCCCTCAGAGTGTTCCTGCGAAGCACGTACTTGGTTCTGTTCCGCAAGCAGCTGATTGGCACCATCGACGATCTCCTCGAGTGATGCGCGAAGATAGCCATCTTCCCCCATGTTGCCGACGAACAGCTCGCTCAGAAACAGCTGTCGCGGCGTGAGATCGAGCATCTGGAGTTGATCGTACAGGTGATCCGACAAGTCGCGCGCCTCGACCGGAGTAGGCTCAAAAAACTCACGCTCCTCGTATTCGCCCCTGCTGCCACCTGTGCTGAAGCCATCCAGGATGATGTCCTCCCAGTTGACTTCGCTGGCATCTTCCGATGCGGCTTGCTCTTTTTCCTTCTCCTTTTCCTTGTCGGTGGCTGTCTGTTCTTCGTCCTCGTCAGGTTCCTGCATCTCGAGAAACGGATTGGTGAGAAGCTCTTCCTTGAGGTGCTGTTGTAGCTCCAACAGGGGCATGTAAAGCAGATCCATCGCCTGATACAGGCGCGGATTCATCCTGAGCTCCTGCTTCATGACCACAGATTGTTGCAGTGATGTTCTCATGCTGCCTCTCCCAAACGCTCTCGCAGTCTCGCCGTGAGTGTCGGACCCAGATAAAGATCGGCCACTTGGTCGTTGAACACCAGTTCGCGGACCGTTCCCGACACTTGGACCTTGCCCTCAAACATGATGTAGGCCCGGTCCACGATATCTAGCGTCTGCTCGACGTTATGGTCTGTGATCAAGACCCCAATTCCGCGGCGTCTGAGACCGGCGACTATCGTCTGGATGTCACTCACTGCAATCGGATCAACCCCGGCAAACGGCTCGTCCAGCAGCATGAATTTGGGAGAAGTGACCAGCGCTCGGGTTATTTCCAGCCTGCGGCGCTCCCCGCCAGATAGCTTGTAGGCCGGAACCCCGCGCAGGTACTTGATTGAGAGCTCGTCTAACAAAGCTTCCAACCGCTCGTTTCTCTCATCCTCCGGAATCCGCATGGTTTCGAGGATGGCCCGGACGTTATCCTCCACGGTCAGCTTGCGGAAGATGGATGGTTCCTGGGCCAGGTATCCGATTCCCTGCCGGGCTCGCCGGTACATCGGCATGCCCGAGATGTCTGCTCCATCGATGCTTATCTTGCCCGCGTCCGGCCGGATCAGACCCACGATCATGTAGAAGGTGGTCGTTTTTCCGGCACCATTGGGTCCAAGGAGTCCCACTATTTCACCCTGCTGTAGCGCTACATCCACTTCATCCACCACCCGGCGCCTGCGGTAAGCCTTCGTCAGGCCGTGGCCCGCCAGGACACTGCCAGAGGGCTCCACAACCTGCCGAGTTGCCTGTGCTTCGCTCTGTTGCAGTGCGGTAAGCGCGAGCTGCATCAACTCTTCGCGCGCAAGATCTCCTCCTTCTATTAAGGCTGACCGGATGTCTGAACGGATGCGAATCCCCTCTTCCATCACTGCGTAGTCAGACAGGGTGCGGCGCGGGCTCTGCCCATAATCAACCGGTGTGATCGGCTCGATGATCCCCGAGGCGAGCAACCGTGGCAGGACGGATGTGAGTAGGTGGTGTCTGACCTCATCTACCGAAAGCGCGCCTCGCTGAACGGCCTCGCCTTTTTCCCGACGCACCAACTCAAAGTGTTCCAGTCGGTAGGCGACGGCCAGGTCGCCAAAGACCGCTGCACCCGAACTGTCTGCCACCTTGACTAGCGCTGCCATTGCCAGGGGCATTGACGGATCCTGTCCGACGAGGAACTCCCGCAGCTGTTCGTTCATCGGGGTTTCTTCTTCTTGGGTTCGAGATAGATGCCGTCTGCTTCCCCAATGACATCCACTCTGTCAACGGCCTCCCCGATGAACTGGGCGACAATCCGTAGGCCCCGCGAATAGTTGATTGCCGGTGCTGCGGTGCTGTCTTCCTCATCGTAGATCCGGTAGAACGCCTGGGCATGTCCGGCTGCTATCAGTTCGGCGAGGGCTCGGGCCCCCGTTTCGGTACTGTCAAATCGGGCGACCAGGGTGTCACCCGCCATCCAGTCCGCTTCCGTGTCAAGGGAGTCGGGTTTGGATGTTGCTTTTGCAGTTCCGAATCCCCTTACCTCGGTGAGGATCTGGTCGGGCGTGTCGATCGCCATTGAATCGGCAGTCAGCGTGAACTTCTC
>JBDGXD010000552.1:0-2484 GCA_039584755.1 Gemmatimonadota bacterium | reverse complement strand
TCTGACGACCTCAATGGAAGTCGATGTCCCTATGCTCATCTTGTCATCGGTGAGCCCGATGTTTGCCGTTGGCATCGCATATGCCAGTTCTCGAGTAGTGCATGGCATGAACGTTGATCTCGCCAAGGCGCAACGACTCGGGAGCTATCAGTTGGAATCACGCCTCGGTGTGGGTGGGATGGGAGAAGTGTGGCGGGCGCAGCATCAGTTACTGGCACGGCCGGCGGCGATCAAACTGATTCGCCCCGAATCTCTCACCGATGATCCACTGCGGCAGCACGTGATTCTCGCCCGGTTCGAGCAGGAGGCGCAGGCCACTGCAGCAATGGAATCGCCCCACACAATCCAACTCTACGATTTCGGCATAGCGCAGTCGGGTGCGTTTTACTACGTAATGGAGTATTTGAACGGGCTCGACCTGGACGAGTTGGTGCAACGCTTCGGCACGGTGCCGTCGTCTCGGTTGGTACATCTGTTGAGCCAGATGTGTGATTCGCTGGGCGAGGCACACGAACACGGACTGATCCACCGCGACATCAAGCCAGCGAACATCTATGTGTGTCGCTACGGGCGCCATTACGACTTCGCAAAGGTCCTCGATTTCGGTCTCGTCAAGTTCGAGCGCGACGGTGAGGAAGATGAGTTACGCCTCACCACCGACATATCGGTGGGAGGCACACCCGGCTTCATCGCTCCCGAACAAGCACTCGGCAAGGAAGCGGACGGCCGCACGGACATCTACTCCCTCGGTTGCACTGCGTACTGGGCGCTGACCGGATCGACTGTATTCCAGGGTGAGACGCCCATGGAAACAGTGATGATGCATGTGAACAAGCCACCCGAGCCAGTGTCATCGCGCGGCAAGCAGGTGATCCCGCCAGACTTGGACAAGTTCGTGCTGGCCTGTCTCGAGAAGGATCCAGCCGACCGGCCGCGCGACGTGGACGAAGTTGCGGAGATGCTTGCCGCATGTGACGTCGGTGAGGTCTGGAGCCAGGAGGCCGCGAAGCAGTGGTGGGAGGACAACGTGCCCGCATCGGAACGAACTGAGATCAGGAGGTCGGGCTCCGCGCCTCGTATGGTGGATGTATAGTAGGAGCGGTGTGCACACGAACAAAAGCAAAGCGACGACTTACCAGACCCACTGACCCAGCGAACCCACCGTGTATCTCGGGTTGGACCAAATACTAAACAAATGCACGACGATCGTCTTCTGACCAAGGTGTTTGAGGGGGCACGCCTCACCGAGTCGGCGGCGGCAGCGACAGCGTGGAGGGTGTGCCCTCGAGCGACCCAGCGGTGCCGCTCTACCGGCCCGGTGGCTCCTCCCCCTCCCACGTGCACTCCACAGTGGTCTCTTCATCGCGTTTCTGGAACGGGAGGATAACTGCCACCTGGTCCAGAGTGTAGATGTCGAACGCATCGATTCGATCGACGACGCCAACGTAGCCGAAACTCATCCCGCAAAGATGCACCACCCGCTTGCCGCGTGGGCGATAGAGAATGAAGGACCCCGCGGGCGCAGTGACCTCGATACCCTTGCAGGTCCGGACCCGTGGCTGCTCGAACTCGCCTTTAATCCACACCCGGCAGAGACCCGGGCCGGGCAGGTCTTCTTCGGTGACCCTGATCGGGATCGGCAGGCCGACCTGTGCCCGCGCCGGCACGCCCAGCGCCGCAAGGCCGACGAACCCGATTGTGATGGAGAGCAGGTTCCTTCGCATGCTGACTCCTCTGTTCACCGTGGGACGGAGTAATCTCACCAGAGCGCTGTTGCTGCGGGGCCCAAAGGCCACCGCGACAAGTCGTGTCCAGTCTAGTTGGGTGCGGTCAATTATTGATCAGTTGGCCATACATCCGGCGTGAGCCGTCGGAGCGGCTCTTGCGACGACTCTTTCACGCAAAGCAAATGTGTAGCGTGACGTCCCACTGGCTCAAGATCAGCAATTGACTGCCAAATTGACTGTATCCGACTATACTGTGCGAAGGACTCGACTGCCAGTCTCAACTGTGGTGTCGCGTGGCATAAACCTGACATCTGCATGTGGTTATCGGTTGTTGTGTTGCGACTACTCTTGCGAATAGGTTGGCGCGAGTATAAAATGAGTCATTCATCGCGTGTCGCCGACCCTCCCTCCATGTAGGTCGGCGCCCGCTGGAGGCTTCTATCCACACCCGAAAAGGTGGTCGCTTTACGACACAATGTGGTCGGAACAGCCACGTGTCGGGCGGCTTGTCGCCAGACAAGCGGACTCGCAGGAAGGGTGAGCGGGACAGCCTAAGCCCCGGCCCGACATGTCGCGATTTCCCAACACAATCCGGACGGAAGACCGGTACGTTGCGCCAGCTCGTCAACGTTCCAGTCCTCATTGGCTTTTCACCACTCTCTTGAGGAGGGAGGATTGTATGCCTAGTTCGTTGTTTAAGTGGGGTAGATGGGGGGTCGCTTTTTTCTATGAGGAGGGGGGATTGTATGTCTAGTTA
>JBDGXD010000551.1:0-2485 GCA_039584755.1 Gemmatimonadota bacterium | reverse complement strand
TAAGGCATTCGGGGCCCGGGGTAACACAAGCCGGCTCTGCGGCCGGTGCTGGAACGGCTCATTTGCCACGACGCAGGCCTGGTTCGTCTCCAGCGAGGCTACGGGCCGACGGTCCTAGGCTAGAATGTGTTGCCCCAGGCCTCGCATACCATGGACTGGGCCTGGCTTGCGTTGGTCCAGGCCAGGGATGTGTTGACCCTGGCCAGGAATGCGTTGATCGAGGCCAGGTTTGTCGCGGACGAGATTCAGTCGGCATGGGCGAGGCGCGGTGCGTTGACATGTAAGCGGTTGTGGGCGAAAGGCTTAGGGCCAAGAGAGATGTTTGGCTGGCCGGCGTCCTCCAGCGTCAGAACGCCGTCGGGTTCAACGGTGGTAGCGACGCACCGGCCGGCCGACCCAGGGGGGTTGTGCGTTGCTTGCGTGCACGCGTAACCGTCCTGAGCAAGGTGCCCGAATGCCAACTGTCCGTTGTAGCACCTGCTCTGTAGCCGACCGCCAGCAACGCTTCGTACGCCTTTGCCAGCTCGGCATCACCCGCCGCGGTAATCCAGTCAGATAACGCCGCCGGGTCGCTTGGACTGCGCGCGCGGTCGTACCAGGCCATCAATGCGTTGAGCGTAGCACTCGGGTCGCCTTTCCGCGCAGCTGCCCGGAACTTCTCGAAGTACGCTTTCTCCGACTCGGCCTTGGCGATCTTGGCTGCTTGCCACTCGCGCATCCAGCGGGCACCGTATCGCCGCCACATCCGCGCGCCGATCCACACGACTGCGACCAGTGCCAACAGCCAGGGGCCAAAGCGCCGCAACAAACCAACCAGATCGACGCGGGTCGAAGTGTCACCCGCGGCCTCTGCCTCCGTAGAATCGACGGCAAGCTCAAACGCCGCATCCGTGACGGCGGGGAGCACGACAAACGAGATGGGCGTGACGGTCTCGGTTCGCATGCGTGCTGCATTCACGTCCCACCACTGCAGCTCTGCCCCAGGTACATCGTATTCACCCTCTTCCAGTGCGACGAACGTGACCGCCTCAGCTCGCGTTCCCACTATCTGTGCACCGCGCTCGCCACCTTGGTCGTCGACCAGTGGCGGATCCGCGTAAACCGCCAACCCTGCGATGGAATCGGCACCGAACGGTGGCACCACCATCGCGAGCGCATCGTCGACGGTTGCCGTTATGGTTCGAGTAAAGGCGTCACCCACGCGAATCGTGTCCGGCAGCGGATCGTAGTTGGCACGGAGCGACAACCGTGTCGTCGAGATGAAGTACGACAGCCCTTCTGCTTCGGGTGGGAGCACCGCCTCGAACGCAACCGGTGGCGGCGCGACAGTCGCAGTGGTGCGGCCGGCATCGTCGTCGAAGTAGGGTACCGTCACCGAGATCGCGTCGACCCGAAACGCACCGGGCCGCTGCGGATAGATCACGTACGAGCGGCTTTGACCTGCAAACGTCGTGCGCCCGAATCGCTCGGTGAAGTTCGTGCCACGGTCTTCAAACAGGGTCAATGCGTCGGGCACGTTGACTGTCGAGAAGCGTGGGCCACCGGTGAAGTACGACGGCACCAAGACCTCCACGGTGATGCGCAGCGGCTGGCCCACCGTCACGCTTGGTCCGGGATCGAGACGTGTCCGTGCAAAGGGTCTGCCGTCTTCCTGTGCGGCAATTGGTCCAGCCAGCAACATCGTTGTGGCGCCAATGCATGCCGATCGGATCACAGGCGTCATCACCGGCCTCCGGTCTCCTGTCGCGCTGCCTCTGCCGCAAAGCGCCAACGCAAGAAGTCCGCGGGCGACGTCTGTAGCCGCCGCATCCACATCTCCGCGATCTGGTCGGCCGACAGCAGGCTCATTTCGACCTCTCCCATTTCACCCTGATCCGCCTTGTCGTCCACCTGTATCTCATCGGGATCGAACGACGGTGGCGCACCAGGTTGGCCCTGCGGTTCCGGTTCCGGCGGCGTCTCCAACAGCGCCGCAATCAGATCGCGATTTTGCTGCGCCTCCTCCCAATCCGGCCGCGCCGCCAACGCCTCCTCGTATGCTGCGAGTGCATCCTCGTACAGCTCCATCAACGCAAACGTGTTGCCCAGGTTGTACGCAGCTTCCGGGGTATCGAGTCGGGCGAACTGAGCCGTGGCGAGATCGAGATCACCCGCGCGGTACGCGGCGACGCCTTTCCAGTAGGGATCTTCAAACCGCGCCACGGCTTCGGCATACGACTCTGCTTCGTACAGACGCCGCGCCTGTTGGTCGCGCGTCCACCATAGGTCAGCGAACGTTGCATCGCCGGCGCAGCCCTGCAACACGAACACGAACAGGAACGCACCCCATCGTACGGTCCAGCCACGACGGAACCACAGCAGTCCCAACAAGGTGATGGGGAACAGCGCGTAGTAGCCCATGTCGCGCCAGCGCGCGGTCTCGTCTTCTTGTTGTACTTGTCGCAGGTGACTCTGCACGCGGCGCCCAACCTGTTGCACGTCGCGA
>JBDGXD010000550.1:0-2487 GCA_039584755.1 Gemmatimonadota bacterium | reverse complement strand
AAGGGCGGATTGCGTATCAGTTGGGTGTGGACCTGCGGCTGTACGATGTCGCCAGCGGCCAGGACCGTGAGATCCCCATCACTCTTGCCTCGGACTTCGACCAGTTGCGTGAGAACTGGGTCAAGAACCCGATGCAGTACCTCACCTCGGCGCACATCCATCCTGAAGGAGAGAGTGTGGTGCTCACGGCCCGCGGTCGCGTGTTCGTGGCGCCGGTGGGAAGCGGGCGGCTGGTGAGAGCGTCCCGCAAGGACGGCGTGCGGTTCCGCGATGTGGTGTTCATGCCAGACGGTTCTCTGCTGGGTCTCTCCGACGAGACGGGCGAACTCGAGTTTGTAACGATACCGTCGAACGGTGTCGGGAGCGACGAACGACTGACTGACGATGGTACGATACTGCGGTTTCAGGGAGTTCCTTCACCCGATGGCAAGTGGGTCGCCTACGATGACAACAACAGTGATCTGTGGGTCTTGAATGTGGAGACCGGTGAGCAGCGGCTGGTATCGGAGTATAGGGAGGGTATCGGCGATTTCACCTGGTCGCCCGACAGTCGTTGGCTGGCGTACACGATGACGGCTATGAACCTGTTCCGCCAGATCAAGTTGTACGACACTGAAGATGGGGCGACGATACCGCTCACGAGTGATAGGGTGAACAGCTTCAACACGGCGTGGAGTCCCAAGGGTGATTTCCTCTATTTCCTATCCGACCGCAACCTCAGGTCGCTGGTTGGCAGCCCGTGGGGAACGCGCCAACCCGAGCCCTATTTCGACAAACCGATTGAGATCTTCGAAGTGGCACTGAAAAGAGGTTTGCGATCGCCGTTCAAGACCGACGACGAATTGAGTGCCGCGGACGAACGCGGATCTGATGAGGATCAACGCGGCGACAGTGAGGGCCAATCCGAAGAGGTCCAGCCGATCGAAATCGATGTGAACGGTCTGATGTTCCGGGTGCGGCAGGTGCCGGTGCCGTCAGGGAACTACAGCTCACTCTATGCCAATGACGATGCACTGTTCTGGCGTGCGAGAGAGTCGGGACCCGGCGCCGACACCCACTTGATGGGTTTGAGGATCGACAACGACAACGTGGAACCCGTGACTGTGGTCGAGGATGTCGGCAACGTTGAGATGTCGCTTGATGGCAAGAAGCTCCTCGTGCGGAAGGGCAGTAACCTCTACGTGATCGATGCGAGGGCTGCCAAGGCCAACGACCTGAATGACGGCAGAGTGGATCTGAGTGGTTGGACCTTTGCCATCGACGTGCGGGATGACTGGCGTCAGATCTTCATCGATGCATGGCGCTTGGAGCGGGACTATTTCTACGACCCCGGAATGCACGGCGTCGATTGGGATGCTACGCTGGCGAAGTACTTGCCTCTGGTGGATCGTGTAACCACACGCAACGAGTTGTCCGACCTGATCGGCCGTTTTGTTGGTGAACTGTCGGCTCTCCATACGAGCGTACGCGGCGGCGACATGCGCAGTGGAGACGATAACGTCAGTGTTGCATCTCTGGGAGCCAGGATTCTCAGGGATCCTGACGCCGGCGGCTACCGCATCGATTACATCTACCAATCCGATCCCGACTACCCAGACGAGATGTCGCCGCTGGCGGATCCCGATCTCGACATTCACGCAGGCGATATAATCGAGACCGTAAACGGAGTCGGTGTGTTGGACGTTCCTGATATCGGCGCGCTGCTCCGCAATCAACAGGGCAAGCAGGTACTGCTCTCCGTGCGTTCGGGCAATGATTCGCGGAACGTGATTGTCATGCCCACATCGAACGAGTCCAACCTCAGGTATAGCGACTGGGAATACACTCGGCGCCAAGCCGTGGAGCGAGACGGTGAGGGCTCGATTGGCTACGTTCACCTGCGAGCCATGGGTGGTGGCAACATCACCGAGTGGTATCGCCAATTCTATCCGGTTTTCAATCGCCAAGGCTTGATCATCGATGTACGTCACAACCGGGGTGGTAACATCGATGCCTTCATCTTGGAGAAGCTGATACGTCAGGCTTGGATGTACTGGCAGGGACGAGTGGGGCAACCCACTTGGAACATGCACTATGCGTTTCGCGGTCACATGGTGGTGCTGGTCGACCAGGAGACCGCGTCCGACGGGGAAGCCTTTGCCGATGGTTTCCGACGACTGGGGCTAGGGCCGGTGATAGGCGTACGCACCTGGGGCGGTGAGATCTGGTTGAGCTCGTCCAACCGGTTGAGCGACGGGGGGCTTGCTCGTGCTCCGATGACCGGGGTATACGGTCCCGAAGGCGAGTGGCTGATCGAGCAGATCGGCGTAGTACCGGACATGGTGGTGGACAATTTGCCACATGCCACATTCAACGGATCGGACGCGCAGTTAGATGCTGCAATCGAGTACCTCAAACAGCAGATCGAACTGGATCCCAGAGAGGTGCCACCGCCACCGAGATTCCCCGACAAATCTTTCAGGTATCGGGCGGCAGGTGGGGGAATGT
>JBDGXD010000549.1:0-2495 GCA_039584755.1 Gemmatimonadota bacterium | reverse complement strand
AGGGAGAGCAACGAGGAAGCCAGGGCGACCGTTTTCTACATCGACATCCGCACCATGGGTCGTTTGGAGAAGTTCTACTACGACTTGCTGGAAGACACGAACGTTTCGTTCGTAAAGGGTAAGGTGGCAAAGATCACCGAGAATCCTGACAGCAAGGACCTGATCCTGGACGTTGAAGACACCATTGCCGGACAGAAACCCGAGCAGAGCTTTGACATGGTGGTCCTGGCCACTGGCATCGTGCCCAACACCGCTGATGTCAGAATACCCGTCGAGCTGGAGTACGACGAATACGGCTTCATCGACGGAGCCACCGACGTGGAAGGAATCTACGCGGCGGGATGCGCCAAGCATCCCTGCGATGTTTCCCGTGCGACCAAGGAATCCACGGCAGCCGCATTGAAAGCGATTCAGTGCGTCAATAGAGGATGACCCCAATGGAAGACAAGATCGGCGTTTTCATCTGTACCGGTTATGGAATAGCTGATGCCCTCGATGTCGCTGCGCTCTGCAAAGTGGCAACCGATGAGTACAAAGTGCCGTTCTGCAAGACGGTCGAGTCCTGTGAAGGACCTGGCCTGGCAGCGATCAACGCGGACATCGCGAACGAAGACCTGAACAAGGTAGTCATCGCCGGTATCTCACCTCGGCGCTTCCCCGACTACGCTTTTCCACAACACGTGATGGTGGAACCTGTAGGTCTGCGCGAACAGGTGGTGTGGTGCCTTCCGGCGGGTGAAGAGGACACGCAGATGATGGCTGAGGACTACCTCCGCATGTACCTGACCAAGGTCCAGAAACGGAAACCGCTCGAGCCATTCGAAGCAGAGGAGACAATCGACAATAGCCTACTGGTTGTCGGAGGCGGCATCGCCGGTCTGACTGCCGCTGCCGAAGCCGCTAAGGCTGGCTACGACGTCAGACTGGTCGAGAAGACCGACGCGCTTGGTGGCTGGCTGGCAAAACAGCACAAGTCGATTCCGACCAGGCCGCCGTACCGCGACTTGGAGGACACGGGCATCGATACGCTGATCGCCGAGGTGAACGGCAATCCCAAGATCCAGGTTTACACTTCCGCCACGACAGGACAGATCGTTGGCGCACCCGGGCTGTTCGACGTCACACTCCAGTCGACCGGCAACGGAAAGCCGGGAGGTGAGGTGATAGACGAGTTCCGTATCGGGGCAATCGTACAAGCCACTGGTTGGAGACCGGCCGATCCCCGTGAGAATCTGCCCTACGGCAAGCTCGACGACGTGATGCGTAACATTGAGTTGGAGGAGATGGTCAAGACCCAGGGCAGCATCACGCGTCCCTCGGATGGCAAGGAAGCCAAGAGCATTGCGTTCATACAGTGCGGCGGCTGCAGTAACAAGGAACACCACTCCTACTGCTCTTCCATCTGCTGCCTCACTTCGCTGAAACAGGCCCTCTATCTCAGGGAACAGGACGAGGACTCCAAGGCGTACATCTTCTACGAGTTCATGCGCACCCCGGGCAAGTACGAGGACTTCTACCGCAGGGCCCAAGAGGATCACGGGATCTTCCTGACCCGGGGCGAAGTAGCGGATGTGAAACGCGGCGAGAACGGTGGGCTCTCTCTGACCGCACGCGACACGATGCTCGGCGAGGAAATTCAGGTCAACGTAGATCTAGTGGTGCTGGCGGCAGGTATGATCCCCAATGCGGCCGATGGCGAGGCTATTCGCGCGCTCGAGGATGCCAAGGTCACGATGGTCGAGGGTGACTCGGAAACCAAGAAGAAGGACGCCGCCGAAACGATCGAGCGACTAAAGCAACACGACGGTAGCGCAATACTGAATCTCCAGTATCGGCAGGGACCCGATCTGCCGAGCTTGGAATACGGGTTCCCCGATTCACACTTCATCTGCTTCCCGTACGAAAGTAGACGTACCGGCATCTATCCCACCGGGGCGGCGCGTCAACCCATGGACGGTATGGGCAGCCGAGCAGACGCGACCGGTGCAGCGCTCAAGGCAATTCAGTGCGTCGAGATGACTGCGAGAGGAGAGGCGGTACATCCGCGTGCCGGGGACAAATCGTATCCGGACTTCTTCATGCAGCGTTGCACCAAATGCAAACGCTGCACCGAGGAATGCCCCTTTGGTGTGCTCAACGAAGACAACGTGGGCACGCCGCTGCTGCGGGCGACCCGGTGCCGCAGGTGCGGAGTGTGCATGGGAGCCTGCCCCGAACGAATCATCTCGTTCAAAGACTACTCGGTCGATATCGTCGGCTCGATGATCAAGGCTGTCGATGTGCCAGATGAGTTCGAAGAGAAACCCAGAATCCTGGTAATCGCCTGTGAGAATGACGGTTTCCCGGCTATCGACCTGGTCGGACAGCACCGGTTGCAGAGCAGCCCGTGGATCCGAGTTGTGCCTGTCAGGTGTTTGGGATCGGTGAATTTCGTGTGGATCACGGAAGCCATGTCGGCCGGCTACGACGGTGTGATACTGATCGGGTGCAAGTAT
>JBDGXD010000548.1:0-2517 GCA_039584755.1 Gemmatimonadota bacterium | reverse complement strand
CCTGGCACAATTCGTTGACCGGCCACTGGAGCACTACCGTGCAGGGTACGTGGGCGAGGAGTCGCTCAACGGGGAGAAGGTAGACGTGGTTCGGCTCCTGCCCCGAACAGCTGACCTACCGTTCAGAAGCGCCGAGATCGCGATATCGCGAGAGACGGGCCTGGTGTTACGTCTGGATGTGCGGGAAGTGTCGGGTCAACAGCGGACGTTGCTGTTCGAAGGACTGCAGTTGAATCAGCCCATTCCCGCCGCCGAGCTGAAGTTCGAGGTGCCAGACGGGGTGAGGGTAGTCACCCCGTAGGATCGGCGATGTCAGATTGACGATTTGCAATTTGTGATTGCAGCAGCTCTCTGATCCCGATCGGAGGTTGGCCGCAGCGATATCGTTGACTCACTCCTCTACGGGCAAGTAGAGATCTAATACCACATCAGCTTCCGACGCGAACGGATCTCGTAGACCCTCGAGCTCGTGCGTGCTACGCCATTTGTATCGGCTTTGCTCGACCCATTCCACGAGCTTGTGCCATACCTCGACTACGCTCCCGTGTGGGTCACCTGACAATTTGCAGGTCGTGTGGGCAAAGAGCCCTCCGTCGAAGTTCTTGACCTTAACCTCGGCGTCGGACTCGACTCCAGGATCGACCCGGATCCAGAACTCATAGCCATACTCTCTCTTGTCTGGTGTTGGACTGGGATTGTTGAATCCAAACACGGGATGAGTTCTCGAATCCTGCAGCAGACCCTTGGGTTCGGCCCAGGACCGCAGCCTGGCCAACGCCTCTACTTCGGGTGCCTCACCCTCGACCCGAACACTCGCAACTCGCATGGGATCGAGTCGTACCATGCTAACTTCTAGATCGGTCATCGTGATCATCACCTCCTCAACGAGTGCCGCAGCGATAATCGGTCAGCAGCCGACGTCAATCAGTTCACAGCCGCTCGCTCTATTCCACCCTGGGTGACGCTGCCGACTTGCTGCGTTCGATGGATTGCAGGACGAGGTAGCGTTCACCGAACTTGTCCATGTTCTCCATCTCGGTGGAGTACTGGTCGTAGTGTCGCTCTTCATCGCCCACGAGGTCTTCAAACAAGCGCTTGGTGACAGAGTCAGCATTGGCCCCGCACTCGTTGGCCCACTTGTTGTAATCCTTGGCGCTCTGCTTCTCCATCCCCGCCGCGTGCTCCAGCATCTTGCGGACGTCCTGGATGGGTTGCACCTCTTCCGCCGTCTTCATCTCGACATCACCATCCAGGAACAGGATCCGCTCCGCCGCTCGCTCGACGTGTAGCATCTCCTCGATTGCCGTTCGCTTGAACAGACCGGCCAGGAGGTCGTATCCCTGATCGTCGCAGTGGAAGTGGAAGTACATGTATTGGTGCACGGCGTATAGTTCATCCGCAGCCGCTTTGTTCAACAGCTTGATGCTCTCCTTGTGCATGACATGGTCTCCGTATTTCAAACTCGCCAAATGGTAGTGTTGTGATCGGTTACCGGGATTAATCTACAGCCTCGGACCCGGGGTGCAGGTAGGTTGTTCTTGGGCAAACAGGATGGAGCGACCCCGCATTATCGAGCGGTCATGCCGTGTCTCCCTGGTCGGTCCTTGTACTGGCATCAACAGCGGCCCCGTCTGCGATCCCGTGGCAAACAGTCGAATCCTCCGCTGTTCCACAGGCCTGCTCCCTCCTCACGCGACTCTAGTTGCGCCGCGTAAAACCAGTCGACATACCTGACGTTTGGCGGATACGTGAGCACGACGGCCCAACCCTGACGCACCAGGGCCCAGTTGGCCATCAGGCTGTCCACCCAGACATAGGCAAGCAGACGGTCATAGCTGTCTCTCCGCTCCACATCCAACTCGAGAGCCACCTCTGCCCTGCCGACCAGCATGACCCGCAGTGCTTCCTTGGCCTGGCCGCCGTAAGGTTGCTGACTGAGCTCCGGTGTGTCCATCCCGATCAGACGCACGCGGCCTACATTGCGGCACTCGATCGTGTCACCATCGATGATCCGGGTAACAACGCAATGCGCGGTCTCTCCTGTGGGGCCGCGAGGCCAGGCGGGGGGTCCGGAGCCGGCACGGTTCTCATCGTCGCCGCTGGCGTTGCTGGAGAGTGCCAGATCAGCTTCGACTCGTCCGCCGGCTGCCCCATCCCGGACCTGACAAGCTCCCAGGCAAACAGCTGAGATCAGGACCAACGCGATTCTAAGATTCAATCGCCACCGAGGTCGAGGGCCTCACGGGCAGCATCGAGTTGGTCGTCCGACACCAATAGATCAATGCCCCGCACACTCCTACCCCCATGTCCCGGTCCAAACAAACCCACACCACCCCGCTGATCGATACGTCTGGGTATTCCAACATGGTCGAGGCGGCCTGCAGCTACCTCAGCATCGATCATGGAGTTGTAACTGGCCACCACCTTCCATATGCACTTCGAAGACATCTACTGTGCTCCTCTGCTTGGGTGGTGACACAGATCGAGTATCAGCGGCCTTTGCTCAGTCACCAGCCG
>JBDGXD010000547.1:0-2522 GCA_039584755.1 Gemmatimonadota bacterium | reverse complement strand
TCCCAGATGGCAAAGGCAAACATGCCGCGCAAGTATTTGAGGCAGTCGGTGCCGAACTCATCATACAAATGCAGAATCGTCTCAGTGTCCGAGACGGTGCGGAATTGCCTACCGTTCTGCAGCATCCTGTCACGGAGTTCGTGGAAATTGTAGATCTCGCCGTTGAAGACGATCCAGAGCGAGCCATCCATGTTACTCATTGGCTGCTGGCCGCCACCGAGGTCGATTATGCTCAGGCGGCGGTGTCCCAAGCCGATGGCACCGTCTAGATAGATGCCTTCGTCGTCTGGTCCGCGGTGGGCCAGACTCCGTGTCATCCTCGTGAGTTGGTCCCTGGCGACCGGTTGGGTCCGGATCTGTCCGCAGATACCACACATCTAAGGAGACGCCCCCAACACAGATGGTGAGATCACTTGCTGGCCACTGCAGCGATCTTCTTGGTGAAAACCTTGTTGGACTTGCCGTAGAGTATGAAGAGTGCTCGAAACACGATGGCCAGGAGTGAGGCTGCGCCCCAGGCGACATAGTTGAACGGGTTCTTGTAGAACACGTACAAGTGCAGTCCAAACACCTTGATGCTCTTGAACCCACAGTATTCGAGGACCTGCGTCAGCGAGTATGTCGTAAAGGTGTTGAAGTGGTCGAAATTCTGCGCGAGCGTTTCCGCACCCACCACGGGGTTGGCACCGTTCAGACCATGGCAGATCAGGCGTCCACCGCTGGCCAGCTTCTCCCAGGCCAGTTTCAAGAATGCGACCATCTCAGACTTTGTGAGGTGGTTGAGCTCTTGCTCGCAGACGATGGCGTTGTAGGGTGTTTCGGATCCCTGTAGCTCCTCGAATGCGGTTCCCGCGCGGCAGTCGAGACCTCGCCGGACTCCATGCGCGACCTTGGTCGGGTCCGAATCGAGTCCAGTGATGTTCGTGTATCCCTCTTCGCGGAGCATGTTCACGAAATATCCCGGACCACAGCTGATGACGAGAATCCGTGCACTACGATCTTCAGGAACGTGTTTCAGGTAGTTGACCCGATAGAACTTGCCGAGTGTGTGATATCCACGTTCGATATCGTCCGGACCTTCCCAGAACGAGTCAAATCGCTCCGTTCTGGCGCTCAACTGGACTTCCGGTGTCGTACCTGACGGCTGATTTACCATCGTGATCATCCGTTGCTTCACCTCGAGAGATCCGGTTCCGATTTAGATGAGCTGCATTTGCCGATACCAATCGGCGGTTGCAGCTGCACCATCTCGGAGGCTGACCTTGGGGTTGTAACCCATGCATGATCGTGCCTCTCGAGATGTGAACTTGAAACTCTTGACAAAGAAATTCATTCGTCGTCGATGGAGAGGGGGTTGAATACCCAAGGGGCCCAGTGTGGTCTCCAACACGGTCGCAGTGGCCATCAGCGGCCACAATGGCACTCGCAGCCTAGGGCGAGCTTCACCTAGCACATCGGCAATTCCGAATACCATATCATTGGTTGTGATCGCCTCGGAACCGGCGAGAACAAATGTCTTGCCACATGCTTCGTCATCCACAGCAGCCGTACGCAACCCGTCGATCAAGTCATCGATATAGACGAGGGCATGCAGGTTCTCACCGTCCCCGATCATAAAGAAGCGCTTGCGTACTAGCCCCTTGAACAACTTCACAAGACGGCGGTCACCTGGCCCGTACGTTTCTGCTATCCGCGCAATGGCTATTGGGAGCTTGTCGAAGTACGTCCTGACGACTTTCTCGCCCTCCAATTTCGTTATGCCATAGATGTTGTCCGGATGAAGAGGTGAATCGTCAGTTACCGGACCATAGTTCCCGACTCCATACACGCCAATCGTACTGCCATGAACAAAGCGAGTTACACCACACTCAACCGCCTTGTCGAGTACCGTTCTCGTCCCCGCGACATTCACATCGTAGAAGTGTGAGTCAGGAACATTAGCCTCATGTTGGGCCGCTGCAAGATGGTAGACTACTTCGATGTTATCGCAGGCCCGGCCCACTGCAGCGGGGTCCGTGACGGACCCATCCACGAATTCTATTCCGCGGCGGTTGAGTTCTTCTGTGTTCTGGCTCTCGGCAGGCGTGTTCAGCTTTCCGAGAATGCGAACCTGGTCGCCAGCCTCTTGGCACCTCAGTGCGAGCCTGGACCCGATGAACCCGGTGCCACCCGTTATCAGGATTCTCGACATTAGAGTTCGGATGCAAACGCCTTCGCCTGGTCCGATTCCGCTACGCGGGCCGGCCTGTCAGATTGAGCGTTCATCGCCAAGAATGGTCCGATCGCCAAGGCGTCCAGATGCCCCTTCTGGAAAGCTCGGATGGCGTCGTGTGGGGTGCAGACGATCGGTTCTTCGTGGATGTTGAAGCTGGTGTTAACCATGCACGAGAGACCAGTCAGCCGTTTGAACTCTTTGATGATACGGTAGTAGCTCGGATTGTCCGACTCGCTCACGAGCTGCGGTCGGGCTGTGCCGTCAACGTGTACTACCCCGGGACAGGTCTGCTTCATCAATTCGGTAC
>JBDGXD010000546.1:0-2528 GCA_039584755.1 Gemmatimonadota bacterium | reverse complement strand
GATTGGAAGCCATGTGACCCTGCCGACCTGAGTACCTACTCATGCTCAACCTCCTGTCTGTGGGGCAATCGTCGGTGGCCCCAGGGAATCCACAGGCACTGTCAACTCAATGCAGCTCGATGTGGATCGAGGAAGTCGGCCGTGGCTGATGCGCGCTTCTTCAAACGACCGCAGCGTCAGGACAATCCTGAAAGGTGCGGTCCCATGTCGCGGAAGCATCTGTGATCGGCCAGGCGGCGTGACTGATGATCTCAGCTGGGAATCGGTATCTGTGGTAGCAATTGTCTTGCTGTTCATCATCGAAGTCTGGGGAACCGGCTCAAGTTGACAATACCCTCTTGCATGTTCATGCCCAACGGGTTTCTTCTTCTTCCGGCACTACTTCAGAATCGAGCGCGGCTAGGTGTTCCGGTGCGAAGAACCGCCCAGCAATGAAGCGGATCGGAACTAGTGCGGCGATGAATAGCGGAAACAGGAGGCCGAGCACGCTCACCTTCACGACCCAAAGAACTGCCAGGCACACGAACTGCAGCAGCGTGAACTTGTGAATGGTCGACTGAGGGACCTTGCGCACGTAATGCACTGTGGGGTAGAGCATGGGATCGATGAACCAGAGTTTCAGACGATCGAAGAACTGGTTTCCGACCATGGATACCACCCCCATGTAGAGAAACAGACCGTACAGCACGGCCATGGGCACGACTTTGAGCAATGGCAGCAATAGCAACGACACACCGATGAGCATGTGTATGGCAAGCGGTGTGATCCGGTTTTCCCGAACGTGGATCACCCGTTCTCGCGTCTCGCCACTCTTAGACACCACATCCTCGACCGTCGCCAGACTGCGAACATGGTTCAGCGAACGTACCGTCGCCGCCACAAGCCAGGGCAAACCGACTAGCGAGCACACACCAATCAGGAAACCCACGATACCAAGGTCGAGGTGATAGGCTTCACCCTTCTGAAGCTTGTGGTCAGGACTGTTGACCAATCGAGCGGTGATGTTCTGATCGAGGTATACGAGCACGGTCAAGAGAACAGCAGGTACAACCGCCGCCAGACGGACCCACACAGGCGCATCGAATGGGTTGATCAGCCAGGGTCGTCCACTGGTGGTCGCGAATGACTCCGGTGCCAATAGTACGTCTAGATACACTTCATGTACCAATACGGCCACGAGCGCCATCACAACCAACGCAATGGCGGGCCCGAAGTCTGCCAGGAACTCGCGGATCCAGGCACGCAGATATCGGCTGCGCCGGAATCGCGCCAGACTCATGGCCACATAGAAGGTCCCGAACGCCAGCAATACGGACAGCAGGTAGGTGTCATGCTGCTGCTGGACTTCAGTGTCGGTATAAATGCGCACCAGCCCTTTGATCGCCTCATAGATGAAAATGATGGAGATGAGGGCGGCGAAGATCTCGTTCGTGAAGCGAGTGAAATAGCGCATCAGGCAGCTCGCTTCCGTGGCTGCGAGCACGAGCAACAGTAACGCCGTCCACAGCCCTACCCAGGCATAGGTTGGGAGAAAAGGAATCTGCAGGTCGACACAGAGACCATACAGAATGGCGGTAAACACGAGCAGCGGTCCGGTTCCACCCAGGATGATCAGCGGTTGCCCGGAGAACAACGCGTAGGCGATGCCGCAGAATGCCGCCGCGACGAGCATCTCGATCGCGCCAATCTGGTTGCCGGTGAGCTGCCCCATGATGCCGCCGAAAGTCACGGCCGGAGCCACGCAGGCGAAGAAGAGAAAGAGCGTTGATGCCAGGCACTTCGTGTGCAAGCCGTCGCGAAAATCGCTGGCGTAATGTGGCGCTCGCCGGCGGATGTCATCAATCAATCCACCGAACAGCCGACCCGTGTATACCAAGGGCTGTGGTCTTGGCTCTCTTCGGGCTGTCGGCGGTGGCCCCATGCGAGCGTCAAACCGGTCGAGCGCGGCCAGTAGATCGAGCTGAGTGCGTGCCACACCGGCGTCGTAGCGAAATCCGTCGTCCGCCATTAGCCGAGCGATGTTTGCCAGCGTATCCAGGTGCTGGGCCTGTGCTCCGCTCGGTCCCAGCAGCATGAACAGAAACTGTGTTGGCACTCCATCCGGCGCACCCAGGTTGGTCGGATGGGACAGTCGCACGAAGACGATGACCGGCTCGCTGAACGCGTTTAGATAGGTATGCGGCACAGCCACGGCATTTCCTATGGCTGTCGACACTTGCTGCTCGCGTTCTAGCAGCCGCGCCTCGACTTCATCTGCTCGCTCGGCCGGCAATGCACCTCGCGCAACCAGGAACTCCAGCGCCCGACGCAAGATGGACGCCATGTCGTGCTCGTCGAGGTCCAGCAGGAACGAGCCATCGATCAACGCTTTGCGGAGACGCTTCATAGGTTACCTTCGTCCATAGGACATTTCGTGTCCACGGCGATCGCTCGTCCTTGGTGTGGCCGAACCCCATGCAGACGTACTGTCAACTTGATCGAAACCTCCTGCTGAGAGCACGATCCATGAAACCGGAAACCCTTGGTTT
>JBDGXD010000545.1:0-2530 GCA_039584755.1 Gemmatimonadota bacterium | reverse complement strand
CCGCACGGCGCGGCGCTGTCTACTGCGGCTCACGGATCTCGGTGGAGATACTCGCCGCTCCCAGTTTCCACCCAGCGTCCTCCCTGACCCACACATATGCGTAGTCCTGTTCCCATACCTCCGTGGCTCCTGTGGTATCAGTCAACAGAGACACAGCAGAACCAGCAAGGAATGCCTCATCATGACTGAGCACTCGCACACCCATTTCCATCTGCTGGATTTCCCAGGGACGCAGACCACCCCATAACTCGATAACTCCGGATCGATGAGCTTCCAGCGACTCGAAACGCACCAATGGAAAGTGACCGTACTTGTCGGAGTAATACGCTGTGTATTCATCGACATCTTCCATCCGAGCCCACGCAGCCCAATAGTCAGCATTCGCTTGCATGACCGTCTCGGCTATCTCTGCCTTCTGGCCCTCAGTTAACTCCGTTGTGGCAGGCTGACACGCAGCGAAGATGCAGACGGTGAATACTACGTACCTGAAACGACGCATGACGATCTCCTTGGGATGGGTTTGGCGAGGCAGGCACCCCTTTTGACTCAGGCGATTACGGGGCACACAACGGCGAGTAATCGGCCTAGTTCCCGGAACGTTTGCTTACGGCCGGCAGGATGCACTACACCGGCGAGAGCTGCTTCGGTCCCGGTCCGGAGGAGTGTTGCGACGTGTGGCGGTAACGAGGCGAGCGGACGATACCCTACCACGAATCCCCCATCTTCAGTGTGTCGCCGAGGTACAAGGAACAACAGGCAGGCCCAGCTATGGATACACTAGCTCGATCTCCACTATCTCGACGAAGGATATCCTGCTGCTCCCAGAGGGCCCATTGTAGATGATCCAGATATTGTTGTAACCCTCGTGACGTGCCAACCCCATCAGCCCCGTTCTCACAGACACCAGGTTGGTCATTGGATACCGATGATGCCGAGCCGCAGGCATAGTTGACCTCGACCGCGTCTCGCCACACGCCGTAGATCTTGTCGCCGACGGCTAGCGGGCCGGCGGGGGCGGTGGGTCAACCCGACTCAAAAACCGCTCTGTAACGACGAAGCCGCCCGCCGTTTGGGCGGAGGGCAAAGCCGGGACATTCGCCGCACACGATGCGGTGATTAGCCTGGATTCACCGTAGCTGGTCCGATTGTCCCGGAACGGGGCGGATCGACGCGGTGGGCTAGGACTCCATCGCGGTCAATTCTGCAACGAGCTTCCGGGCCACCTCGACCCAGTCGTAGCGTGCCACCACCGAGCGGTGCAGCCTGTCCGCATGGAGGCCGCCGAGCGCCAAGGCGTTTCCGGTATTGGCGATGATGTCGGCAATGGTCCGGCTTGGATCGGGGCTCAGTTTCATGTGAGCTGCATCTTCCGCGGGTAGGTCGCCGGCCACGGAATCGATGCTCGCGGCCATGCCGGCAAAGTATGTTCCCAGCGGGAAAACGCCTGAGGCCAAGGCCTCCAGGAACACAAGTGGACCGGCCTCGGCCACAATAGACGGAAAGATCGCCACGTCGCAGCAGGGCATGAGGTACTTGAGTTCCGCGTGGGTGAGATATCCGGTGAAGATCACGCGCTCCGGCTTCATGACTTCTTGCGCGGTCTCGAAGTAGTCATCGAGTTCGCCGCGGGCCTCCAGCGCTGCGAAATAGAGGCGGATCTCCTCGAAGGGTGTCGCCGCGCCGCCTTCGAGCGCACTGCCCCAAAGCACTATATTCTTGGCCAGCGTGCGATGGCCATGCGCCAGTGCCCAAAGAAAGGCCTCCAGGACTTCCCTGAGCGGTCCGTGACCTACGACGATGAGACGCGCGCGAGGATTTCGCGCCAAGATGCGCGGCAGTGCCGCGACGATGTTCTGCGGCCCTTTGCTCGCAATCAGCCGGCCGACGAACAGCAATATTTCGTCACGGTCCCAGTCCACGGTCGCGAGCTTTGCCTCGACTGTGACATCGGGCAGTTTCTCCTCGTAACCTCTCACCGCCGCCAAGGTATCCCGTAACGACTCTTGTCCGATATTGCCGTCGAGCCGTTCGCCAAGTGCTCGCTCCGCGTCAGGCGCCTTGCCTCGCCTCAGGTCTTGCAGGACAGCCGCTAGCGTCGCAATCCGTGCGCTGCGATCGTTGCGGTCGACCACTGAGAACTCTGCGGTATCCACTCCGAGGTTGAGGTCCGAGATCTGAGACTCGATTCCGGTCTGGTCCGGAAAGACATCTTTGATCCGCCGGCGCATCTCCGGGCCGATCACGAATATGCGGGCCGCTCGCTCGAACGCGCCGGCTGCCAGCGCGTGAAAGCGACGGTCCTTTTTGACGGCATACTCGATCGCGCTGCCATGCGGCATGATGGCGAAGGGGACGCCGGTCGCAGCACTCACTCGTTGGGCCACAACCGACATGAGCACAGCGTGGTTTGCATGCATGGACTCAACCCCGTGAGCCCCCACCACGCGTTCGACCACAGCGACATTGCGGTCCAGATAGTCTTCGATCGCCTCGTCCGGCAGCTCGACCATGGGGACCACATGCTCGAATT
>JBDGXD010000544.1:0-3296 GCA_039584755.1 Gemmatimonadota bacterium | reverse complement strand
GACGGAGCTGTTTGGCGGTCTTTCCCCAAAGGAGCTCAGGGATACCTCGAGGCTACTCGACCGGCTTTCGGTGAGCATCGTCGACAAAGATGATGAAGTCTGCTTCAGGTGCGGGATTCACTTCAGAGATCTGTGTCTACTGCGGCAGGCCAGGCGACGCGACTGCTACTTCCACTTGCACAAGAAGCCGAAACAGATCGGGGGAGGGGAGCTGCAGGCGAAGTAAACAGACAGTTCAGTGGTCTCCACTCGCTTTGCAGTCGTTGCCTTGGCCGGACGGCCCAATGTAGGCAAGTCGACTCTCCTGAACCACATAGTGGGTGAGAAGCTGGCAATCACCAGTCCAAAGCCCCAGTCGACTCGATACGTGGTACGCGGCATATACACGAACGAGGGGACGCAGCTCGTATTCGTGGACCCACCAGGGCTATTCGATCCCTCCAATCTGCTACAGGATTCCATGGTTGAAGCTGCCAAGTCAACGCTCGAGCAGGCCGATTTGGTGCTGTATCTACACCCAGCCAATGAAGGGCCGCCCGTGTATCCGGTCGAGCTCGCCCAATGGGTGGATTCTGAGACGGAGTGTTTGGCAACGGTTCTCACCAAGGCGGACCTGCTCTCTGAGGACGGCCGGCGGCAGGTACCAGCAGCGGCGTTCCTGATCTCGGCCCTGACGGGAGAAGGTGTGCCGCGACTGCTGGAGTGGTGTCGAGCTATGGCCCCAACCAGGCCTATGGTGTATGACCCAGATGATTTGAGTACTCTGCGGTGGTTGACGAGTTCCGAGAGGGAACTAGCCCGGTATATATTCGGATGATCCTCTATGTGGAACGTGCATCGCAGAAGGGAATGCTGATTGGAAAGAACGGCGACACCATAAAGGCGCTGGGCCGGCTGGCCCGGTCCAAGATTGAAACGCTTATCGGCGAGCAAGTGTATCTTGATCTATGGGTTAAGGTCCTATCACGGTGGCGTGCGCGACCGGCTGCACTGCGGACGCTTGGCCTTTCCGTAACCAACAAACCAGAAGGGAAGTAGATGACCCTCCCTGCAACTCTGCTAGAGATCCTGGTCTGTCCCAAGTGCAAGGGCGAACTGGAGTACCGTACCGAGCCAAACGAGCAGTTGGTTTGTAGCCAATGCCGTTTGATTTACTCGGTTGAGGAAGGTATCCCGATCATGCTAATTGATGAGGCGACGCCTTTCTAGCTTTATTGCTGCGGCAGCCTTCACCGCAGTCGCGCCACTTGCAGCGCAGGACGGGAGCACCGAAACGGCCTCGGGAGCACCTTTCCTGCTTTTTCCGGTTGGAGCACGAGCTACTGCGCTGGGCCAGGCGGCGATTGCAGACGGAGGCACAACGGAGGCCGCCTTTTGGAACCCCGCAGGTCTGGCATACTTGGACGAGACGGAGTTGTCGGTTCATTTCGCCAGTACCTTCGTGTCAAACAACACAGTTCTTGCCGCCTATTTTGCGATTGAACGACTGGGAGTCGTGGGGGTTTCGGGGTATCTGGTAGATTACGGGTCACAACCCGTCGTTGGTGGTCCGGGAGTGCCTGTGGGCCAGATATCTCCCAAGAACATCGAGCTGATCGCATCGTACGCCACGACGATCATCGGACGTCTCGCACTTGGCCTGAACTACAAGTTGATCCAGCTGCGGCAAGACTGCACGGGGCAATGTGCTTCGTTTCCTTCGATCTCGGGTACGACTCACGCCGTTGATGCAGGAGCGCAGTACAGCTTCGGAGCGGATGAGAAGTTGAAACTGGGGTTTGCGATTCGCCACGTCGGTTTCAAGCTACAACTCAAGAACAAAGAACAGGCCGATCCTCTGCCGACTCGTGTGCATCTCGGAGTCGTCTACCGACTACTTTTGCCGCGCCTTCGCGGAAGCGAACAAAGGTTCGATGCTCGTATCTTGTTCGATGTAGATGACCAGTTGGGGAAGTACGACAGTCCAGAGCCGAGAATCGGTATCGATGTCGGGTTGGAGGAATTGGTGAGGCTACGTGCCGGATACGCTTTTCTGGATTCGCAGAGCAGGGGACCCTCGGTCGGGATCGGTCTCCGCTTCGGCAGCATCGCTATCGACGTAGCTCGAGTCTTCTTTGTATCGTCCAGCTTCGATGAACCGCTTCACATCAGCGTGAGCGTGAATCCGTGAGATGACCAAGCGATTGGTTCTTGCTAGTCTGTTGCCGCCTTTTGTCGTTGCGGGGTTGACGGCTCAGCATCAGCAGCTGACGTATGTCATGGGACCCGACATGCCTGCACCCGTACAAACGAGTACGGAGGGTCTTGCCAGCCCAGGTTGGTGGCGTCCCATATCCTCCGCGATAATTCCGGGAAGTGGGCAGCTCATGGCGGGACAGGACCGGGGGGTGATTTATCTCGCGGTGGAAGCGTTCCTGTTGGTGCAGGTATTCTCGTCACGCGGACAAGGAGTAGCCGAAAGGGATCGCTACACAGGTCTAGCGTTCGATGTAGCCAGGGCCCCGTTTGCCCCGGCACGGCGGGACACCGTCTTCGAGTACTTTGAGGAATTGGAGAGATTTGTTGACAGCGGTCCGTTTGACACTGATCCGGGTCCGGTCCTGGTACCGCCAATCGACGAGTTCACCTACAACGGCAGCATTTGGAAGCTGGCCAGAGAGACGTTCCTACCGGATCCCGCGGTCCCGGACACCAGCTCCGTCGAGTATCAAAGAGCCTTGGAGTTCTATCGTGGCCGCGCAGTGGGACCCAATTTCCAGTGGTCTTGGCGTGATGCCGGTCTGGAACAGAATCTGTATAGCCAGTCGATCAAGCGAAGTGACGATGCCTTCCGGAACTCTACACAGTATCTGGGTCTGTTGTTGGCCAATCACTTGCTGAGCGCCGTAGACGCGTTCGTTTCCTATCGGTTGAGCGGGAATGGAAAGACCGTGCAGATCGAATCGGCAGTGAGACCGGTCAAGGGGACGACGGGAGTCTTTGAGGCGCAGTTAGGAATGAGAGTCGAGTTTTGAGACTGCGTGCGGACGATTCTGGTCTGTCGACAACTCGTTTGACTTCTAAGCTGAGCACTCGTAACTTTTGTTGTTACATGCAATTACGAGAACGAAAGGACATCGGTGCGGACGCGTCCGACGGTACTATATTACTCGCCCGCTGAGCGCCCGGTTCCCGATTTGATTGCGAAATGGCTGGGAACGAAGCCGTTCTCGGTCAGTCATTTTGCGGAGCGTGGTGAATTGGAGACGGTTGCTCGACGGAGCTCGCCTCTGCTCATCGTGATTGATGCCGACGGA
>JBDGXD010000543.1:0-3328 GCA_039584755.1 Gemmatimonadota bacterium | reverse complement strand
GGCGCGCCAGCCAGACATGGAAGTCATTGCAGCACCGCAGTGTAGCGGTGTCCAACTGCTGCTAGTGCTACGGAGAACGGAACCGGACGTCCTGGTGTGCCAATCGAGGCCGGGCCAAGTACCCGCCTTGGCACAGGTCTTCAGCGAGCATCCGCACCTCACCGTTCTCGCGATCAGTGCTGACGGTCGGGAGATCATGTTGCACCGACTCAGAATGGACTCGGTATCTCTGTCGGCAGAGTCACTTCAGAGCGTGGCTGATGAGATGAGGAAGGCGAGCCGAATTGACGCGTTTGGCGCCTGAGGCTGCGAAAGAACTAGGCACTTGGGTCTATTGTGCCAGTTCAACCGCACCGTAACATGGGCCTCGATGTCGATGGCCTCTTGGACTAGCCACGTTCAACGCTTTCTCCCGGAGTGAGCGCCGGCCTTGCTGACACAGACCCGTCGAACCGCCGATGGTCCTGACGGCCGCGCCGTAGGTCGCGATTCCTGTGCATCGTTCACAGGTTCCCACCGGAACAAGGCTGTCAGACCACCGACGGGAAACAGTGCACGTTTTCTGAATCGGAGGTGTGCGATGCGACCAGGTAAGATCTTGCCATTAGTAGTGGTGGCTGGTTTGATCGGCTGTCAGGACCAACCGACTGGGCCCGATGCCGTGCCCTCGCCGGCGTTCGATGTTTCGGCCACAGCCACCGCGGGGTTGGGCACCCTGTACGGCACGAATCAGAGCGGGGAGCTGTATGCCATTGATCCTTCCACCGCAGTAGCGACTTACATCGGCACTAGCTTCCGTGGTGCAACTGAGAATGAGTTCGACAACACAACGGGAACGCTTTATGCCGAGGGGAGTGACGGAAACCAGAATCTCTACACCATCGATCCCTCCACTGGTGATGTCTTGGGATCGGTCGTCCACCCCTTTGGAGCGCTGAACGGTCTTGAGTTCGTGGGGGGTACCCTGTATGGGACCTTCATCCCGTTCGCCTTGCAGCCAAGCACTCTAGTGACAGTGGACGTCTCCACCGGGGCCCTGACCACCATTGGCCCGACGGGCCTCGGTCCCATCACGGGATTGGCCTATGATGCGGCAGCCGGCGTCATGTATGGCTCAACGGCCGGTGTCTCCGGACCGGCTGATCTCGTGACCGTGAACCTGGCGACGGGGGCGGCGACCGTCGTCGGCTCCATGGGAATTAACAGGGTAGGCAGCATAGAGTTCTTCGCCGGCACCATGTATGCGGCCACCAGCGAAAGATCTTCCACGCCCGGCGCCCTGTACACGGTGAACACCGCGACGGGCGCGGCGACGCTGGTCGCACCGATCTCCGGTCTGCGCCGCCGGAGCATTACCGGACTGACGACAAATGGCCCCGAGTCGATCCGAATCGTTGACATCGACATCAAGCCGGGGAGTTGTCCGAATCCGTTCAACATTGGCAACAAGGGTGTCATGCCGGTCGCGATCCTCGGCACGGCTGAGTTCGACGTCTCCGACGTCGATCCCGCCACGTTGCTGCTGGAGGGCGTGGCTCCGCTGCGCTGGGCGATGGAGGACGTGGCCACGCCGTTTGATGGCGACCTGGATGACCGCTACAGCTGCCACGAGGACGGACGGGATGGTTTCATCGACATGACCTCCAAGTTCGACGCGGCGGAACTGGCAGCAGATCTGGGTGCGGTGAACGATGGAGACGAAGTGATTCTCACCCTCACGGGCAACACGACCGACGGGGTGCCCATTGAGGGTCAGGACATCGTTTTCATCATCGACAAGAAGAAGTGACGGTGGCTGAGTCCTTCAGTGTGGTTGATAACGGAGAGGGATCAAAGGCACCGAGCGATCTAGCTAGTTTGCAGTTCGTGAACCTGGGTCCCGGGGGCGCGTACAACTATTGCGCCAATACGCCTGCATCTCCTCCTTTGCAAGTCGTCGCGTCTGGGAACATCCAGATTCGCGAGTGAAGGGCTCATCTGGGATAAGATTCCCACGCAGGAGATGGCGCACGGTTCCCCCCTAAGCAAGGGAGCCGTGCGTATCGCTTTTCAAGGCCGCCCCGTGAACGTTCAGCTTCGTACGAAATGCGACGGGATCAACGGCATGGCGAACATCGCTGTACATCAACGATCAGGCCTGATGTAATACCGTGGAAGCTGCACGGACGAGGGTCCATTCCTATGAAGGGCGATCGCCGGAAGGTCCAGCAGAGCATGGATCGTTCGGACTAGATCTCCTCCTTTCAGTACCCAGAGCTTTTGGCGGTTTCATCCACCGCCAGCTAGACCCAAGAGTCTATTCCCACCACGCCACGAGTGCACTCAGCTTGCAGCATGGCGCCGACCCACAGCTCGGAACAGCCGATACGAGTCCTTTTCGCAGTCGCTCAAACACAAGCTGCGCAGGCGATCCGAGAGGCGCGCCAGCCAGACATGGAAGTCATTGCAGCACCGCAGTGTAGCGGTGTCCAACTGCTGCTAGTGCTACGGAGAACGGAACCGGACGTCCTGGTGTGCCAATCGAGGCCGGGTCGAGTGCCGGCCTTGTCACAGGTCTTCAGCGAGCACCCGCACCTCACAGTCCTCACACTGAGTCCTGACGGCCGCGAGATCACGCTGCATCACCTGAAGGTAGAGTCGCTGCGTCTGCCTGCCGTCCCCACTGACAGCGTGGCTGGTGAAATCCGGACTGCGCTCCGATACGACTGCTTGGACAACTGATCCGGGAAAGAACTAGGCACTTGGGTCTATTGTGCCAGTCGGACTGCGCCATAAGATGGGCTCGATTTCGGTGGCCTCTTGGACCAGCCGCCGGCAGACGCAGCAGTAAGACGCCAGCATGTTGCCTCAGAAGACGCCGAATCCAGACGCCTGCCAGACGACCTCCCGAAGGCCTCTCATACCACCACCCCAAAAGTGAGGTGCTCATGAGTACGCAAAGGCGGCGCTCGATCGGCGTCTGGCTGGGGACGCTGTCGGCCGTCGCAACATTCACAGTCTTGGCGGTCGGGTGCGACAGCGAGGCCGGGCCCGGTTCGGTAATGGCTCCCTTCGATCATCCGATCCAGTTCAGCGTGATGGCGGTCAGCAACACGTACACGCTGGATGCCGACTTCGATCAGGGGACGCTACTCAACGTCAATCACGACGCGCCCAACAACGACCAGCTGCAGCTCAACACGTTCACCACGCCGTTTCCGTTCGTTAACATCGCGGCCTCCAGCCGAGGCACGGTGGTGAGGATCGATGTCAACGCGGGGGCGATCATTGGCGAGTACTCGACCAACCCCGATGTTGGTGTATATGCGTATCCCAACCCTTCCAGGAC
>JBDGXD010000542.1:0-2547 GCA_039584755.1 Gemmatimonadota bacterium | reverse complement strand
TAACAACCGCGGCCATCGGTGTTCTCGAAGCCTACTCATGGCCGGGCAATGTTCGTGAACTCCGCAACGTACTCGAGCGAGCGCTCATCCTCGAAGACACTGAAGAAGTTCGGCCGGAGCACTTGCCTGCGGAAATCCGCACCGGCAGCGCCGCTCCCAACGCTAAGGGTTCGCTAATTCAGCTTCCTGTCGAGGGAATCCGCGTGACGGACGTGGAGGCCACCCTGGTTCGCCAAGCGCTTGCCCGTACCAACGGTAATATCACACAGGCCGCTAGACTACTCGGGCTCACTCGTGACACACTCCGCTACAGGATGCAAAAGTACGATCTGCAGGACTCCCCCACCTTCAGACGTCGTCACTAGCCGCGATCCTCTTTCCACCATCGCAGTCCAAGCACATCACAACGTCCGGCATGGTATACCTTGACTGCGGTTAACCCGTTCCTCAATCTTAGCTGACTTCAACCATTCGTTTGTCGGTCTTTAACGTGACGAACCGTTTGAACTCGTTGTTTGCGGGTAATGGCAGCGCATTGCTGCCGCTCGCTCTCGTGTCGCTGTTGTGTTGCCGAGAGACTCCGGCAGCGGAAGTAGACCGTGAATTGCCATTGCCAGCCACGGACCAAGAGACCCTGTTCCTGGCAGCCGCGAAGGTAGCACTTCCGCCGATTGGGGTATCGCCTACCGATCTCCCCGATCCCGAGTCCGAGGGTGCTGGTTTTGTGCAGCAATACTGTTCAGGCTGCCACGAGCTGCCAACTCCACTGATTCACTCGGCCACGGACTGGGCGCGTGTTGTTCGCCGGATGTGGCTGCGAATTGACGGACTCGCAGGGAACTATGAGGTGGCGATCCCAACGTCTGCCGAACGGGTCGTGATGTTGCGGTATTTGATTGACAACGCGCTCAAAGTGAGCGGTAGTGCCCTGCCTCCCGGACCAGAGCGTGTTTCTTTCGCGGCAACTTGCGGTCGCTGCCACGAGCTTCCCGACCCAAGGCAATATGCCTACGAAGACTGGATCGCCGTCGTACAGCGCATGGCTGCGCTAATGGAGTCCATGCTACAAGAAGCTCTGACCCGAGAGGAATACTCCAAGGTATTACTGTACCTCGAGACCGCCTCGCAGATCACACCCTGACCCGCCACCCCATGTGAGGACCGGATCTCCGCTGCTCTTGCCCTGAGCCTGGTTCCCGCACTCTCACGTTCCGCTCATCTTCGCTCAATTCTCTAATCCATTGTCATTATTCAAGTTACAGAATCTGTCAGCAACAGCACTCACCGGATCTTCATCCGATCTTCACGATCACTCGCGTAGAATGAAGGTGGCATCACGAGCGGGTATGTAGCACGGAAATTGAAGGGATGTATTGGGAGCAGTTCTCCCACCAGCGTCTGGAGGCAAAGCTGTGAGACTTTCAACGCCGACTGTTCTAAAGGGCACCGCCATCCTTGCAACCGGCTTAGCTCTGTATCTCTCCACTGCATGCGACGACGGCGTGCGGCCCGTGAACCCGGAGCAGTTTAGCACACAACCCAAACCGGCAAACTCGTCGCTCGAAGACGGCGGGCTAGTAGACCCCATCCGGATTTCGCTGGGCAAGCAGGGAGTACTATACGTCTCTGATTACCGACAGAAGCTGGTCGCCGAGTTGAAGGTGAAGAGGGACGGGTTCAAGACCGAACGGGTGTTCCAGGTGGAAGGGAGACCACTCGGAGTCGCGTGGGCGGGTGATTGGCTGCTGGTAGGTAACTCCACAACCCACAGCGTGGACGTGTACGATCCCAAGGGCGCCTGGCTCTACGCGCTGGGCGGTTCCGGAGCGGTTACGGATCCGAAGGATATCGCTGTCGATATCGCAGCCGGGCTCGCGTTCGTGGTGGACGGTCAGGAGCACACGGTCAAGGTCTTCGATCTGGCTACTGGCGTCCTGGATCGGACGATCTCACAGTACGGCAGCGGCGAGTTTGACCTGCAGGGCCCGACAGGCATCGCGGTCGATCCCGCCCAACAGGAGATCCTGGTGAGCGACTATGGGCACCCGCTTTCCTCCAGCACGCCACCCGCCGTCAAGATCTTCGGCTACGACGGCTCGAACATCCAGAGGATCCCAGGCAAGACCGGGTGGTTCGGCAGCGGCAAGTTCTCCAGGCCGCAAGGGCTTGCCGTCAACCCGCGCGGTGACATTTTCGTAGTGGACGCCGTGGCAGGGGTAGTCGTGCTGGATCGGGCTAGCGGCAACGTTCTCAAGGAACTCGGTGCCGCCGGCACCGGCCCGAACGATCTGTGGATGCCGCTTGATGTCGTGATAGATGACCACTTGGACGTTTACGTCACGAATAACCGCCTGAGGCGGGTGCAGCTTTTCGCTGCGGGAGGACAGACTCAATGAAACGACGAATACTCCTTCCGCTACTTCTCGTACCACTTGGTGGCAGCATGATCTTCGGGCGCGGTGGGGCCGAGAGCACGATGATGCTGAACCCGAATCACGAATGTAGCTTCTGCCACGACCTGCACACGGGCGCGTCGGGCGAGTTCCC
>JBDGXD010000541.1:0-2550 GCA_039584755.1 Gemmatimonadota bacterium | reverse complement strand
TCGTGATGGCGAGATTAGTTCATGGGCGTCCCGTATGCGAGAGCTGGCGAGCCATGCCAACGTTTGGTGCAAGGTATCCGGACTCGTCACGGAGGCCGATTGGGGTGGCTGGAGTCCTGAGATGTTTCGCCCGTACCTGGACGTGCTGTTCGAGGTATTCCATCCCGATCGATTGATGTTTGGTTCCGACTGGCCCGTCTGTAGATTGGCGGCGAGCTACAGTCAGGTCGTCGGGCTGATCGAAGACTATGCCAGCCAGCTTTCGCCGACCGACCGCGAACGTTTGTTCGGCGGCAATGCTGTCGGGTTTTACGGATTGCAAGTCTGACTTCTACGGTGGTTCATTGACATGGATCTGGCTCTTGTCGGAAAGACGATCTTGGTCACTGGTGGGGCGAAGGGGATTGGCGAGGCGATAGTCCGTACCCTGGCCGCAGAAGGAGCAACCCCGGTGATCGTCGACCGGGACGCCGATTCGGGCCAGCGGTTATGCGATGAAATCCAAGCGGATGGTTCACGGTGTGGACTTGTCGAATGCGATCTCGCGGAGCCGGGTACATGCCGTGCGGCGGCAGAGGAAGCAGTGCGCATGGCCGGACGGATCGATGCGCTGGTGAACAACGCCGGTGTCAACGATGGAGTGGGCCTGGAGAACGGCAACCCCGAGGAGTTTCTCGTGTCGTTGCGTCGGAACTTGCTGCACTATTACGACATGACGCAACAGTTGCTGTCGGATCTCAAGGATGCACAGGGCGCGATTGTAAACATCGGGTCGAAGGTCGCGCTAACGGGGCAGGGTGGTACTTCTGGTTACGCTGCTGCAAAAGGAGCGATCCTGGCGCTGACGCGCGAGTGGGCAGTCGAACTTCTGCCCTACGGAATCAGGGTGAATGCCGTCCTACCGGCTGAAGTGATGACACCGCTTTACCAGCAATGGCTCGAAACGTTTCCCGACCCGGAACAGAAACTGGCAACGATAGTCGGCAAGATCCCACTGGGCAAACGCATGACCAAAGCCGAGGAGATCGCTGCCATGGTTGCTTTCCTGCTGTCACCTCAAGCGGGCCACATCACCGGGCAACATCTGATAGTGGACGGCGGATATGTCCACCTGGATCGATCTCTCTCATGAGCCATACAACGTAACGGTGGGTCGCCCCGCCGCGCCAACCAAATCCCAACGAGCCACCACCATGAGCCGCCGACACTGCCTCGCACTCGATCTGAAGGACGATTCCCGTTTGATCGCGGAGTACGAGCGATATCATGAGCAAGTCTGGCCGGAGATCTTGCAGAGCATCCGCGATGCCGGCATCGAGGATATGGAGATCTACCGTGTGGGCAACCGTCTCTTCATGATAATGCAGGTGTCGGACGGTTTCTCATTCGAAGCCAAGGATGAATCCGATCGAGCCAATCCACGAGTTCTGCAGTGGGAAGAGTTGATGTGGAAATACCAACAGGCGCTACCGATGGCAAAGCCGGGTGAGAAGTGGCTCCGTATGGGGCGGATCTTCAAGCTAACCAGGTGATGATTAACAACTCGCCGGAGAACCCACGTCCCAGCTAGTCATGGCACAACGCCCAACAATCTAGTCGAGATCTGGCTTACTGGACGGCTCCCTCGAATGCTCCTCCTCTGATCTTGAATGAATATGCATACTTGCAGGGTCGTCGGGTTTCGTCCTGCAGCGTCTCAGGCATTGTGATACTCAAGCCGCCGGCGTCGTCGAAAGACCAGGCTAGCGGCTGGTCGTAGCCCAGCAAGTATATTTCGGAGTTCACTTCCGGCTTTACATGGTGTAGCGTGAGTTGCTCACCAGGCCAGCCCAGGCTGACTGCGTAGACGTGGTCTCCGCCCGTATGCGTGTAGCGGACTCCCTCGCCGTCTTCATAGTGCACCCACAACCGGCTGCCGTAGATGGCTTCCTCGTTGACATCCATCCAGTCGCCAATCGCAGCCAAGCGCTCAACACTTGCCTGGGGGATCAGGCCCTCCGCTGTGGGACCCACGTTCAGCAGGTAATTGCCGCCTTTGGCCGCAATGTCCACCAGGTTGTGAATCAGCATCTCGGCTGACTTCCAGTTGTCGTCGGTAGATTTGTATCCCCAAGTGTCGTTCATCGTCATACAAGATTCCCAGTCGAAAGCGGATGTGCCTTCGAGGATCTCCTGCTCCGGTGTTCCGAAATCTCCGGCGTACTGCTGATCTGTTCGGGTCATGCCCTGCATGCCCTGACGACCTTTGTCAACTCGATTGTTGATAAGGATGTCTGGCTTCAGGGAGCGGACAAAGCTGTACAGGTCGAGACCCATCTCATGGGTCCATTCCGGAATCCACTCACCGTCGAACCACAACACGGCAGGGTCGTAGTTGTCCACCAGTTCCTTGACTTGGGGCTTGAGGTAGTCATCCACATAGTGGATAAAATCCGGATTGTTCTTCTCTCGCGTGTTATATGTGGGGTAATGGGGTCCCTGCGCGTCAGGATGGTGCCAATCCATGATCGAGTGGTAGAAACCCAATTGAATGCCTTCGTTCTCGGCGGC
>JBDGXD010000540.1:0-2556 GCA_039584755.1 Gemmatimonadota bacterium | reverse complement strand
CACCGGGCGGACGATGGACGCCGCGACCATGCGTGAGGACCTGGTCCTCATGAAGCGGTTCAACGTCAATGCGGTGCGCACGTCCCACTACCCGCCCAACCCTGAGTACCTGGACCTGGCCGACAGGTTGGGCGTGTACGTGATCGACGAGACCGGTGACGAAGCGCACGCATCGATCTGGCTCTCCGAGCGTCCCGAATGGCGAGCGGCCTATGTCGACCGGGGCAGCAAGATGGTCCAACGCGACCGCAATCATCCGAGCGTCGTGATCTGGAGCGCCGGCAACGAGAGCGGCTCGGGGAAAAACATCTGCGCCATCATCGCCGAGGGGAAACGGCTGGACCCCACCCGCCCGTGGCTCTACGGGGGTAACAACGACTACTTCCCCTCGATCAATCCAATCGAGTGCGAGGACATCGTCGGCCCCCGTTACCCGACGCCGTTCGAGTTGAAGACGGCGTACGGACAGGTGCCGGCCTCCGTCGAGCCGCGTCCTTCGTTCATGGACGAGTACGTCGCGGCAACAGGCAACAGCCTCGGCGGGATGGACGAGTTCTGGAGCGTCATCCGCAAGTACCCGCGCACAATAGGCGGTGCGGTTTGGGATTGGGTCAGCCCTGGCATCACCTGGCCGTGGCGTATCACCCCCGACGCCTCACCCCGCGGGAACCACGGTGCCCTCATGGGCCGGGCACAGCTCGTCGACGGTCGTTCAGGGGGACAGGCATTGGCCCTCAGCGGTCACGACGAATGGATCGAGTTGTACCGCGATCCTAGCCTCGACATCACCGGTGATCAGCTGACGCTCGCCATGTGGGTCTATCCCCGACGCTGGAACGGGCACGGTCCCCTGCTAACAAAAGGCGACCATCAGTACGGCCTGCAACAGATTGCGGCCGACACTCTCGAGTTCTTCATTCAAGACGGGTCGCGGATCTCGCTCACGGCACCCACGCCGGACAACTGGGAGGAACAGTGGCACCACCTGGCCGGCGTCTACGATGGTAGCGAGATCCGCCTCTTCGTCGACGGCGCAGCCGTAGGATCGCAGGCCCACTCCGGCGCGATCGATCACAACCCCTTCCCGGTGAACATCGGCCGCAACGCCGCCTTGCATGGGATGGAGCACCCGGGGAACCTATCCAACGCACTAATCGACGACCTGCGCATCTTCTCCCGGGCGCTGGACGAGAGCGAGCTCGACGCGGACTCGCCCGAGCTGAGACGGGAGGCTCGACTCTGGCTCGACTTCGAGACTGTCCAGCACAAAGGTGAGTTTTTCAGTCTCGGAATCGGAGGCCGCTCATACGGCGTCATCTGGTCGGACCGTACACCGCAGCCGGAGCTTTGGCAGCTCAAGAAATCCGCCCAGCCGGTCGGGATTGAGGCGGTCGACCTGGCCCAGGGACTCGTCCGCATCATCAACCGACACCACTTCACCGATCTGTCCGAACTCGACGCGAGCTGGCGGGTAACGGCCGAGGGTGAGGTGCTGAGCGAGGGGACATTGGAGTTCGCCCTTGCTCCCGCCGAGAGCTTGACGGTCAGTGTGTCGTTCGAAGCACCCGAGGCAACGCCGGGAGTGGAGCACTGGCTGGAGTTGCGGTTCACCCTCCCTCGTGACACAACCTGGGCCCCACGAGGGCATGAAGTGGCCTGGGAGCAATTCCTGCTGCAGAGAGCACCGCCCACACCGGTCGGACCGCTCGACGCCTTTGCGCCGCTTGAACTGGACACGGCGGGGGGCCAGGTGATCGTGCGTGGAGAGGGTTTCACATACACCTTCGACGAGGCCTCGGGTACGCTGTCGTCGATCGAGGTCCGTGGCGTGGAGCTACTACAGCAGGGACTGCGGGCCAACGTGTGGCGGGCTCCATTGGCAAACGAGCGGGACAACTGGGGAGTTTACCGCGGGAGGCTGGCGACGCACCGGGAAGGCATGGGAAACGACGTCGCAAACGGCTGGCGCGCCGTCGGACTCGACCGGCTGGAGCACAACGTAGAGAGCTTCGAGGCGTGGCTGGAAGACGACCGCCAGGTCGTCGTCGAGATCGAGGCCCACGCCGCTGCCCGGGGACTTCCACCGGGCTCGTTCTCGACTGCCTTCGACCTGACCTACGTCTACCGGGTGCTGGCGGGCGGCGACATCCTGCTGGACCACACGATCATCCCGCGGGGAAACCAGCCGGACTGGCTGCCAAAGGTGGGTTTGCAGCTGGTCCTGAACGAGCAGTTCGACAAGCTCACTTGGAACGGGCGGGGGCCGTTCGAGACCTATCCCGACCGCCGAACCGGAGCTCGGGTCGGTGTCTTCGAGGGCACGGTCGAAGAGCAGTACGTGCCCTACCTCGTGCCGCAGGATTACGGCAACAAGTCCGACGTCCGCTGGGTCAGCCTAGCGAACCCTGAGGGTGTCGGCCTCCTCGCGGCTGGTGAGGAGCCACTGAACGTGAGCGCGCAGCACTTCGGAACGGACAACCTGTCGCGCGCTTGGTATCCCTTCCAGCTGGTGCCGCAGGGCGGGATAACACTGAACCTCGACCACCGCATGAGCGG
>JBDGXD010000539.1:0-5288 GCA_039584755.1 Gemmatimonadota bacterium | reverse complement strand
GTTGAACCCCGGGCTGCCGCCCTCAAGAAACCCGGCCTCGATTCACGTTGAACCCCGGGCTGCCGCCCTCAAGAAACCCGGCCTCGATTCACGTTGAACCCCGGGCTGCCGCCCGGGGTTAGCTGTGACCGGTCACTGACCGCGCTGCGGTATGCGATCCGGGTGGTGGCTAGGCTGGCACGATATGTACGCATCAACTCGCGGCAAGTCCTGCTTACTCAGCGACGCTACGTAGTATCCTCTCGCCCAGCGAATCGCGCCCGGTACTCGTCTCCCGGCGCGATACGAAGATCCAGCCTTGCACAGCCTCACGAAGTCACATATCCGCGTTGTTGGCCGATAGCTAATCAGCAAATGGACGTGATCTGAGAGAACAGCCAGACGGAGACATCGGACTCCACACCGCAAGGAGGCGTCGTTAATCGCGGCGACTAGGTCTCCGGCTGCACCCTGGTCAACGCACCCGATGCGTTGCCAGGTATGCCATGAGACGTGCGCGTACAGTTGATACGATTGATGTGCAGACATGCAGTGCGCAAAGCTAACCCCGGGCGGTAGCCCGGGGTTTACCACAAAAACGCGGCAACCGTCCAGCCGACCGGATGCCATGCGGTCGACCAAGCATCGGTTGGGAAGGTGGTCTTGAGCCTGAGGGCCGGGGTTAACCAAGAAAACGCGGCAACGTTCAACCAGCTCGGGTCCCACACTGAATTCTCGGACACTGTCGCCGTTCCGTTCAAAGCCATCAAGCCTGCATGGCGCAGGCAGGTGGCGTTGATCGTAGGGTTTCCAACAATCAATACGAGAATTGTGCGGCAGCGCGTTCGAACCTGGCCTTGCACAGATGCAATGCCGGACAGTAGGTAGATACAGGCGGTTGTTCACGGACAGGAACGCCGGTACGGTCGAAGAAGACCCCGGGCTGCCCCCCGGGGTTAGCTCTGAGCACCCCCTGTTACCCTGCGACGTGACACAGCCGTTTGGGCACCAACATCTTCTTCCCCTCCTTCCCCTTCTTCCCCTCCTAATCTCTTTCTAATCATTTCCTCCGCATGTCTCAGCGCCGTCGGGTCGTCGGCATCACCAAGCATGCGTGCTATTTCGCCAATCCTCTCACGCTGACTCAATCGGCGGACTGCGGTGCTCGGTAATCCGTTCCGTACCGGTTTGTCCACGTAAAGGTGGTGGGTCGCTCGCGCGGCGATCTGCGGTAGATGGGTAATGATCAACACCTGGCGTGATTCGGCCACCTCTGCCAGAGCCTCCGATACCTTGACCGCGACCTCACCACCGATCCCCTGATCTACCTCGTCGAACACGAGAGTGGGTATCGAGTCGTGGTGTGCCAAGACAACCTTGAGGGCCAGCATCAAGCGCGACAGCTCGCCGCCACTCGCCACGTTGGCGAGAGGCCGGGGGTCCATTCCTACATTCATCGTGACTAGGAACTCGACAATGTCTTTGCCGCTGGCAGTTGCTGCATCAGCTGGTCGAACCGCCACAACGAACCGACCGTTCTCCATGCCGAGTCCCGGTAGCAGCACTTTGACCGCTTGTTCCAACTTCACGGCGGCTTCTTTGCGTTTCCGGCTGAGCACTCCGGCGGCCTCATCTAGTTCCCGGTCAGCAACCAGACAGGCTTCACTGATTCGCTCGAGGTCGAGATCTGCCGTATCCAGTAGCTCCAATTCGCGGCGCGCCTGTTCCTCAGTCCTGATCACGTCGTCGATCGCAGGACCATACTTCTGTTTCAGTCGGTAGAGTACGTCACGCCTGCGCTCCACTTGAGTCAATCGCTGTGGATCGCGATCGATCTCGGACGTGTACTCCCGCAGCCGCTGAGTCAGCTCATCGAGATCGGCATGGGCATTGTCTACCAACTCCCTCCACTTCCCCACGCTCGCATCCATGCGCTCCAGATGCGTCAGTATCCTGGTAACCTTGGCAAGCGAGGTGAGTAGCGACACGTCATCGCCATCCAACAACTCCAGCAGCTGTTCCCCGTCACTGGTAATGTCCTCTACGTTGGCCAGGCGACGGCTCTCGACCTCGAGTTCTTCGTATTCTCCCACGCGCGACATCGTCCCGCCGGTCGATCAGATCCTGTTCCTCGACCCGCAATGCCGAGGCACGCTGGAACGCCAAGCGTGTGGCTTCCAGCTCCGTCTTGGCGTCGCCGAACGCATCGAGGATTTCCCGTTGGGAGGCAACTCTGAGAAGTGATTGTGACTCGTGCTGACCGTGCAAGTCCACGAGGCTGCGGCCGAGAGTCGCCAATGTGGACACGGTCGAGGGACTGCCATTGGCCCAGGCCCGGTTGCGCCCTTCAGCATTGATGTCGCGCCGCACCACCAGCCGGTCCTCTTCGATATCCACACCGGCTCTGGAAGCGAGACCTTCGATGAGTGGCATGCCACTCACATCGAATGCCGCCTCCACCACTGCCCGCTCGGCGCCAGGTCTGATCAGATCACCGCTTGCTCGCTCACCCACCAAAAGGGAGAGGGCATCGACCAACATGGATTTGCCCGCACCGGTCTCGCCCGTGAGGACGTTCAACCCGGGTCCCAGAGGGAGGGACACATCCTGGATTACCGCAAGGTCACGAACACGAAGTTCGTTCAGCACCTACTTCTCTTCTCGGTCGTCGAGGTCGCCCCATTGTAACTTCTGACGCACTCCAGCGAAGTACCCTTTGTTCCCCAATCGTACCAATTTCACGGAGTCAGGCGAGCGGCTCACCACCACGCGGTCCTGCGGTTTGAGTGTCGCCTCGACCTGGCCGTCGTAGGAAACCAGCACTTCGTCCCTCCAGGGTTTGGCTTGTTGCAGGGTGATGACCGCACTTCCTGGTACCACCAACGGCCGAACGGCGAGTGTATGAGGGCATATCGCGGTAATGGTCAGGCTGTCGACGTCGGGCATTACGATCGGTCCGCCAGCACTCAGCGAGTAGGCGGTCGAACCGGTGGGAGTCGACACGATCACACCATCCGCACTGTACACTCCAACCTCTTCGTCGTCGACCCAGACCGTGACTCGTACAACTCGAGCGACACCTTCCTTGTGCACGACGATGTCGTTCAGCACGACAGAACCCGGGGACCTCGTGGTACCGTCTTCACCTATGATGCACGAATCGAGCGTGGCTCTGTTATCTAACCGGTGTTCGCCTCGCTGGAACGCAGCAAGAGCTTCCTCCAACAGATCGGGTGTCGTCGTGGTGAGGAACCCGACACGGCCCAAGTTGACTCCCAGAATGGGCACCCCGCGCGCATTGAGCACACGCGCGCCGCGCAGCAGCGTACCATCGCCGCCGAACGTGATCAACAGGTCGATGCTCGAATCGGCTGCCAGGCTCGGAGCGGGCTCAGGCCATGCCGCAACCAGGTCGGGACCACTCAGGAAGGAGCAGCCATTCGCAGCACCGTACTCAGTCAGCCGACCCAGAAGCGCTCCGATATCAGCGAAACGCGGGTTCCCAACGACGCCAACCTTCATGCCGTTGAGAGGCTTTCCTCGGTTGCCAACACTCGCAGCCTGGCAGCGATTCCCTTGGCGGTGAGACCGACGGCTTCCAACTGTTGGCTTCTTGACGCGTGCTCAAACGTCCGGTCGGGTGTTCCCAACACGCCGAGTCTCAGTTCCGGAGCCATCGACTCGACAGCGGCTGCCACGCAGGCACCAAACCCGTTTACGGCACAGCCGTCTTCGACCGTGATCATGACTTTGTGTTGCGTCGCCAGATCCTGGAGCATCGCTCGATCCATCGGCTTGATGAATCTGCAGTTCACTACCGTCGGATTGAGTCCCTCCGCAGAAACTAGTTCTGCGGCTTCGAGCGCCGGCTCACACATCACTCCAACAGCAAGGATGGCACAATCGGTCCCTTCGCGCAGGATCTCCCATGTACCGTATGGAGTCGCTGCGACCTCGACCGCCGGAGGAGTAGCGCCTGGTGCGTTGTCGCGGGGATAGCGCATACTGAACGGACCGTCTTTGTGTTCCAGTGCACAGCGCAACAATCCGATCAATTCGGTCCCGTCCCTTGGTTGGGTGACCGTCATATTGGGAACTGTCAGCAGGTAGGGAATATCATACAGCCCAATGTGAGTCTGACCGTCCGCCCCCACCATCCCCGCGCGATCCATACAGAAAATCACTGGAAGCTTCTGTATTGCGACATCGTGGATCAGAGAATCGTACGCACGTTGGAGAAACGTCGAGTAGATGGCCACGATCGGGCGGATGCCCTGAGTAGCCAGCCCGGCGGCGAAGGTCGTGGCATGACCTTCTGCGATCCCCACGTCAAAGAATCTGTCGGGCCACTGCTTCTGGAAGATGTCTGTGCCGGTCCCTGAGGGCATCGCCGCCGTTATCGCTACCATTTCGGGATACTCTGCCGCAAGCTCGGATGCGGTTCGGCCAGCGGAAAGCCCTTTCCCTTCTCGGTCATCACGTGAATGATGCGTGGCCCGTCGAGCTGCTTGACCAAATCGAACGTCTTGACCATGGCATTGATGTCGTGGCCATCGATCGGACCGAAATAGCGGAATCCGAATTCTTCGAAGAGCATGCCGGGTGACCAGAGGTTCTTGATACTCTCCTCGATGTTCCTTGCGAGATCGACCATGCGCTTACCACCGACCACGTTCGACGTGCGCTCGATCAGGCCCTTCACTCTTTCTCGCAAGCGGTTGGTCACCGGACTCGCGATGATCGATCCCAGGTAGCGACTCATAGCACCGACGTTGGGAGCAATCGACATCCCGTTGTCGTTGAGCACCACGATGATGTCTCTGCCGGAGTGTCCCGCGTTGTTGATTCCCTCATAGGACAACCCGCATGTCATCGAGCCGTCACCGATCACCGCAACCACGTCATACGAGTCCCCGACGAGATCACGTGCTGTCGCCATTCCAAACGCAGCAGACACAGATGTTCCCGCGTGTCCCGCCCCGAATACATCGTGCTCGCTCTCGTCACGTCGCAGGAAACCGGACAACCCACTCTGCTGTCTCAACGTGGGCAGCCGCTCGTTGCGCCCCGTCAAGACCTTCCAGGGATATCCCTGGTGCCCCACGTCCCACAAGATCTTATCCCGAGGTGTTTCGAAGCAGCGCAGCAATGCCACAGTGAGCTCCACCACCCCGAGCCCCGCACCGATGTGACCCCCTGTCTTGGAGACCACGTCGATCAGGCGCTGACGCACTTCGTCCGCCAACTCCTGGAGCTGTTCCGGGTTGAGTAGCCCTACGTCTTCGGGTCCTTTGATCGAATCAAGTAGC
>JBDGXD010000538.1:0-2716 GCA_039584755.1 Gemmatimonadota bacterium | reverse complement strand
CAACATCATTCTGGACAACACCGACACCTTCAGTCAGCGAGTAGGCAGCTTCGCGCAGTTCGACGCTCTTGCCCAGGGCGCGACGCTGATCACCCAGATATTCATTACGACACGTGTCATCAAACGTCTGGGCGTTGGTTGGACGCTCGCGACGCGTTACGCCATGTCACGTCCTGCCAGAGAGACTCTGTTCAGCGTCGTTCCCCCGGCAGACAAATACAAGGCGAAGCCGCTCATCGACGTCTTCCTTTACCGCGGCGGAGACGTGGCGGGTGCCGGCATTCAAAAGGTGTTGAGTGCCTTGGGCACGATGACACTGATGGCAGCGGCAACCGTACCGTTCGCAGCTGTGTGGTGTGTACTCTCGGTCGCTTTGGGTAAGGCGCAGCGGCGCAGGGATCCGGCGGAGCAGGGCGCTACCGCGAAGGGCTAGAGTCGCGACCGCTCGCTTCATGCTCTCACCCCGATAGGTGTTTGAACACTTCCTAGACAGGTTGCGACTGTGATGGTGTCCGGCTCAGGACCTCCAAGGGCTCTTGAGGCGGCCTTGACTAGTTTGACAATACGGTCTTCAAGCACCCCTGTGGTCGTGCAGCGAACGGCGCCGCCTCTGTATTGCCCGACAAATTCTGATCAGGTCCTACACATGCCTACCATGCAGCTTGCCGACGGGGCCCACCACACTCTGTTCCAACACTCTGTTACAATTCATGTAATCGGGTGGACCTCTCGCCCCGCAGCCGCAGTCTAAGGTCGCGTGGGACGCCCGCCCCGGGTGCGAGACATCTCGATGGCCGTTTGTCAGGAGGACTCAGGAATGAACCGGCGTGTATTGTCGCTCATTATCGGCTCGTTTTTTCTCACGCTGGGCTGCGACGACGGTCCTACGGGTCTCGAGCCCGGAGAATCCTGCAGTGACCATTCCGACGCAGCCGTCGCAACGTTCGAGGATGCCAACCTGAGGGCGGCGATTAGGGCGGAACTCTCGCTCGGCCTGCAGGAGCAGCTCACCTGCGGCCTGGTATCCGGGCTGACGCAGCTGGACGCCCGATGGTCCGAGATCGCGAGCCTGGTGGGGATTCAGAATCTCCAGAGCCTGACACTGCTCCGCCTCGGCAGCAACTTCTCGATCAGCGACATCGCCGCGCTGAGCGGGCTCACGAGCCTGACAGAACTCGACCTAACCTCCAACTCGATCAGCGACATCGGCGCTTTGGGCGGGCTCACGAGCCTGACGACCCTTGGCCTCGACGGCAACTCGGTTAGTGACATCGACGCCTTGAGCGGGCTTACGGGTCTGACATTCCTCCTCCTCGCCGGCAACTCGATCGGCGACATCGGCGCGCTGAGCGGGCTCACGAGCCTCACGATACTCGACCTCACCAACAACCCAAACCTCAGCAACATCCAACCTTTGCTCGACAACACCGGGCTAGGAGCGGGCGATCAGGTCTTGCTCGGGTCCACGAACGTGAGTTGCACGGACGTGGATGCCCTGCAGGCCAAAGGCGTGTCTGTGCTCTCCGACTGTCCATGAACAAAGCCGCGCCGTCTGAAGGAGAGGCCGTCTGACGGATTTCGCTCTGCCGGACGTACCATCCTACCTGGTACGGAGCAGAGCGAAGGGCACATAGAGTTGTCTTGTGAGTCCCTCCCTTGGTTACCCCTGAGCCTCGTGCCACGCCGCCAGCACCCGCTTCTCCTTTTCGGGATCCAGACCGGCGCGGGGGCTGGCCGTTCTTTCCTCAGGCAGAGTGGCCCACCAATCGAGCGTATCCTTGGCGGTCAGCGCCAAGGGCCGGTATTTGAGCCCGGCCGCCACGGCGCGAGTGTTGGCGAAACTCGAGAAACCGGCCATCTCGCCACGCGGCGGTACCCAGGAAGTCATCTCGCTCCAGGCGCGTACCTCGTGCTCCTGCAAGAAGTCGGCGTCGACCCAGGTGAACGAGATCTCGAGGTTGCTGGCCACTGCCCGGATGCCATACAGCAGCCCGGCCATGGTGAGCTGCGACAACGGACCGATGGCGCTATAGGTGCCGAGCTTGCGCTGTTCGATCAAGTGGATCTGGAACTCGGCCAGGTCACGCGCGTCGATGTGTTGTGTCGGGTCGTCGGGCGTGCCCGGTGCCATCACCTCACCACCACGCGCAATCCTCACCGGCCAGTAGGTCCAGCGGTCGGAACGGTCACCGGGACCAACGATCAGACCGGGTCGCACGATGATCGCTCCATTGGGGAAAGCCTGGCGGGTCTCCTCTTCACACAATGCCTTCAACCCGCCGTACGTCGCTCCGGTTATTTCCTCTACCGTGGGATCTTCCAGTTGCACAACCGGATCGTCTTCGTTGATCCCGATCTTGCTGTTGTCGGAATGGACGGAGAGCGAAGATGTGAACAGGTAGACCTCGGCGCTGTCTTTCGTCAGTTCGGCCGTCTGACGGGTCCAGCGAGGAATTGACGAGGAGTTGTCGATCACCGCATCCCATTCACCACCCTCCAACGCCGTGAGATCGTTGTCACGATCGCCTACCAGTTGTTCGACCTTGTCAAACAGCTCTTTGTTGACCGTCGGCTGGGTTCTGCCGCGATTGAAGATCGTTACCTCATGACCCCGTGCAAGAGCGTACTCGATCTGGAACGGGCCCGTGAACGCCGTGCCGCCGAGGATCAGAATCCGCAACGACTCCTGCGCTTGTGGGATTCTGCGTGCTGCCGT
>JBDGXD010000537.1:0-3447 GCA_039584755.1 Gemmatimonadota bacterium | reverse complement strand
ACGGTGGAAGTGTCCTGTGGAACGATGGCCGGTGTTATGGCCGCCAAGCCAATGGCTAGAAGGCAATTCATGGCTGATTAATGTACCCAATACTCTGATAGCGATGTGACGGCGAATGTAGCGATGCGACGGCGAATGATGTGATGGTGATGAGCCAAGTCGGAGGCCAGCTGCGCCATGGCGGTACTCTGGGTTCAGTTCGCGACACAGCACCACCCCGCAGCCGTGGTCGGCCGCGATTTCCCACGGGTGGCGCGTACGATTCGATTCCTCGCATTGGCACCGTAGTTTAGTACCGTCTGGGTGTCGTGGGGTTCCGTTGGACTGGTGGCCGCGGCAAGTGCTGGGCTTCCAGGGCCTGTTTCTACCCGTCCTGCATCTTGAGAAGATCGGCTGCTGTGGTATTCCGGAAGAAGGCCTCGACCTCCTGTGCTACCTCTCTCCAGCGGTGGTGTGCCGCACACGGCTCTCCGTCGCTACACTCCGGCCGACCGAGAAGACAGCTACGGCGCTCTCCTATTTGGTCGAACGGCTCGACGACCTGCAGCAATGCTAGCTCTTCGGGGGGGACCGCCAGGCTGAATCCGCCGTGTTTCCCCCTCAACGACTGCAGAATCCCTTGGCGACTCAGCTGATAGAGGATCTTGCCAAGGTAGTTGTCCGGGATATCGAGTGCTGCCGCGATGTTGGCTGCCGCGATGGGTGCGTCGTCAGGGTGCGCGGCGAGGTGGAGCACAGCCCTGAGGGCGTATTGCGCGGTGCCGGAGAGCATCGTGAAAGCCTAGGTAGAGATGAATGCGGCGATTCAGTCACACTCATGTTAACCGTACGCGGGCATCTTGACGAAATTCGACCGGGCGTTCAAATTTTGAATAATCGTTCAAACTCTCTCAGCGGAGTGAGATCATGGCAGGTGGACGCGCCCAGGCAACCAGGTCGCCGCGGATTCGCGAAAAGCGACAACGACGGCGCACCGAGATCCTGCATGCGGCTCTCCGCGCGTTTAGGGAGAAGGGGTACCACGCCACGACTTTGGACGACATCGCCGAACACCTGGGTCTGCGAAAGACCGCGCTCTACCACTACTTCCCCGACAAAGAAGCAATTCTCTACGACTGTCATCGAGAATCGCTGGCTGAACTCGATCGCCTGATGCGAGATGCTCGCAAGCGGTTCCACAGTGCCACAGAGAGGCTGGCACATGTCATCCGCGAGCACGTGCGCGTTATGACCGAGACGCTGGAGGGGTCGCCTCTTGCTTTCGAGGTGACTGCTCTATCTCCAGAGCATCACAACGAAGTTATCGCAGCGCGTGACCGGTACGAGCGCGGAGTGCGCCGGATAATCAACAGCGGCATCAAGAGCGGTGAATTCCGGTCTATCGACTCGAAGATTGCGGTATTCGCGATTCTGGGATCGATTAACTGGATCGCCCAATGGTACCGGCCGGAAGGCTCAATCCACGCGCCCGAGTTGGGTGCCGAATTCGCCGAGCATCTGGTGGGCGGCCTGACCTGTGGCGTTCGACGAGATGAGAATGTAGACAACAACACACTAGCAATGTAGTAGAAGGAATGAAGTCAATCCCCCATATGGAGGGTGCACTATGAAAGCCGTCAAGTTGGTTACGGTGGGGGCACCCCTGGAAGTTCAGGACGTCGCCGCGCCTGAGCCGAATGATACGGAAGTGCTGGTTCGGGTCGCTGGTTGCGGTGTGTGCCACACGGACATCGGGTTTTGGAAGGACGGTGTTCCCACCAAACAGGCTCTGCCACTGACGCTGGGACATGAAATCAGCGGAACGGTGGTGGGAGCCGGGTCTGGTTTTCAAGATCTGCTCGATCGTGAGGTGATCGTACCAGCAGTGATACCATGTGGCGAGTGCGAGTTGTGCTTCGCCGGGCGCGGGAATGTATGCCGCGGTCAATTGATGCCCGGTAACGACATCGACGGTGGGTTCGCGGAGTACATCGTGGTGCCGGGTCGGGGTCTGTGCGCAGTGGACGATCGCGGCGGGTACGGTTTGTCCCAATTATCTGTCATTGCCGATGCGGTGACTACACCATACCAGGCCATCGTTCGCAGCGGTTTGCAGGCGGGCGATCTCGCTGTGGTGGTTGGGGTTGGTGGTGTCGGCACGTACTGCGTGCAAGTAGCAGCGGCATTTGGTGCAAAGGTAGTCGCCATCGATGTGGACGATGGTAGGCTGGGTGCTATGACCAGCCATGGAGCGGATCTCACTATCAACTCCGCCACTACCGACTTCAAGTCGCTGAAGAAGCAGGTGAAGGCACAAGCAAAGGACTGGAGTTGCGCCGCACACAGCTGGAAGATCTTTGAATGCTCGGGTCAGGCTGGAGGACAAGATACCGCTTATGGCCTTCTCACCTTTGCATCTACGCTGATGGTGGTCGGTTTCACTCTGGCCAAGACCGAGGTTCGGCTGAGCAACCTGATGGCATTCGATGCCACGGTTCAAGGTACCTGGGGATGCAAGCCTGTGCCACGGTTCAAGGTACCTGGGGATGCAAGCCTGAACTCTATCCTGAAGCGCTCAAGTTGGTCACGGACGGGGAGATCACGCTGAAGCCGTTCATTGAGAGCTTCCCTATGAGCCAGGGACCAGATGTGATACAGCAGGTTGCCGATCACAAAATCGCCAAGCGGGCCATACTTGAACCAGACTGGTAGTGGGAACGGCCTGAAGCATCTGTCCAATAACAGGAATGCACGAGGATAAGCGCAATGCTAAACAGTCACACTCTCGTGGACGGCATCGATTACAAGGAAATCCTTTACGAACTCCGTCCTGTTCACGATCCAGCAGGCAACGTTGTAGACGGTCTACACAACGCCTGGATAACCCTCAACAATCCCAAGCAGTTCAACAGCTACACCACAGACGCGGTGAAAGAAGTGATTCTCGCGTTCCGCGAGGCCAGTATGGATCGCAGTGTAGTCTGCTGCGTGTTCACCGCGGTTGGTGAAAAGGCGTTCTGCACCGGCGGTAACACCAAGGAGTACGCGGAGTACTATGCCGGTAACCGACATGATCGACGCCATCCTGCACTGTGACAAGCCCGTCATCAACCGAGTGAATGGAATGCGAATCGCCGGTGGACAGGAGATTGGCATGGCCTGCGATTTCACCGTTGCGGCCGACACTGCCCGGTTCGGTCAGGCCGGGCCCAAACACGGGTCGGCTCCAGATGGCGGGTCTACCGACTTCCTGCCCCTGTATGTCGGGTTCTCACGCGCGATGGAGAGTGGCGTCTTGTGCGAGATGTGGAGTGCTCACAAGGCTCTGTTCATCGGTCTGATCAACCAGGTGGTTCCGGTGCTGAAGGTCGACGGCGAGTGGATTCCAAACCCGATGGTCGTAACGGACCGGTTCTTGGATGAGTTTGGCAACATCGTCTACGGCGATTTCAAGTCCGGTGCGGACAG
>JBDGXD010000536.1:0-4907 GCA_039584755.1 Gemmatimonadota bacterium | reverse complement strand
GTCGATGTAATGGTAACCACGGTATTTCGTGTGCCTGAGCCGCGGTTTGTTCATGATGAGTTGGTTATATCTCACACCAATCTTGGCTAGCTTCTCCTCTGTAAGCCTGCGCAAACTCTCCCACCGCGCAGTGAAGAAACAGATGTAATTGCCCTCGTCGAACTTCTCGTTGATCCAGTCAACCGCATTGTGATACACTTCCGCGTTCTCGGTGCGGTCCTGGGCCACTTCATTTGGAACATCCTCCCAGAGAGTTCCGTCGAGATCAACGATGTAAACCAGTCTCTCCAATTCTCGCTTCCTTTCTCACCGACGTGGCGTTTGGTTTCTTGCTGCCGGCGGTTGTCCGACGCTCAACGCCGGATGGTAGCGGTCGGCCAGCGCAGTCTTCCTACGCTCCAACAGGTCAGCCATTGCAGCCTTCCTGTGGTCCCAGGATTCTAAGCTAAGGTCTCCCAGTCAGCGTGGCCAGGCACAGGTTGCTGGCGTTCAACTTTACTACTCGAGTGAAATAATCGTTGTCTTTCTTTCGGCTTGAAAGAAGTGAAAGAGACCTGTGACCTATGCAGGCTGGTAATCTTACCGCATCAGTTCCCGACCTGTAGCTCTTCACTGTCTCGGAGTCGCCCTCCCAAACCCCCTCCAGGAGGAACCGATGCGCCGTCCTGTATTCACAGTACTGTCCTTGGCCTTTCTGGCCACTGCCTGCCAATCCGCCACAACCGAGTTGACTGACGAACAGAAAGCCGAGATCACTGATGAAGTGAATGCCATCCACGCCGAGAACACTCAGGCTTGGAAAGATGCGGATTTCGACAGGGGTATGTCGTACCTCCAAAACAGCCAAGACATGATATTCGCATTCGAGGGTGGGTTGATGCATGGCTGGGACACGATGTACAACGCATGGGCACCTCTGTTCGAGGGAGTAGCGCGTCAGGAAATGACGTTTGCAGAGACTCACACCGTGGTTCTCGCTCGCGATGCAGTGTGCATCATGGCGCAGGGAACCTTTGCCTACGTTGACGAAGCCGGTGGGGTCGGGCCCGAGAGCCCGTTCGCTCTCATGATGGTCTACGTGCATCGCGATGGGGAGTGGAAGGTGGCCCTGGGGCATGAGTCCGTACCAACACCCGAATCGATGTGATACAGCTCGAACGCCCGGCCCCGCGCCGGGCGTTCGCCACGCTCTCTAATGAAAGGCAGTCACACCTGCTGAGGCTTTGAGTTCAACCAGCTGGGCGAGGGCCGGCACCCCAAGGGCGTGGTCCCTCGATTCGGGTAGGCCCTGGCAGTAGCCAACTTCGCCACGAACCACGAGCTGCGCGGGGACTCTCGGCGCTCCGCCAGCTCCCGACCTGACGTTGACCAGATTGTGGCTCCAACCCACCTGAAACCCACACCACAATCTAGTCGTTATATGTATAACACATAGCTATACAGTCCATCCCAGGACTCCACACAAGGAGGAGAGCATGCTGGCAAGCAAGGTTCGGATTCCCATGGTTGCCGCGGCATTCCTGGCGCTGCTGGTGGCGATGCCGGCGGGCGCGGTGGTGCCGACCGATCCCGGGGATGCGCTGGACACAGCGCAGGACACATCCCAGGCGACCGTTGAGATCCACAACGACAATTGGAGGGATGTGGAGGTCTACGCAGTGACCGAGGCAGGCCGGAGATATCGCCTCGGCTTTGTGAGCCCCAGTTCGACGCGTACGTTGCAGTTGCCTCAGCAATTAGTCGATGCAAGAACCCCGTTTCGCATCAAGGTCTATACCTTCGAGCACACAGACCGATCGTTAGTAGCGGATTACCTCGATGGTGTGAAAACCAGGGTGCTTACGGCGAATGCAGGTGAGAGTATCACGATTTGGCTCGGGAAACCCCTATCGCAGTCGGCTATAATCCCCTGACGGGCAGATCTGGTCTAGTGCTGGCATGAGGCCCCCAGCTCCTGCTGGGGACTTCTGCGTCCGTGGGCTGTAGAGCCGCACTGAACCAGCCGTCATCGCCCTCAGAGTTCCTACCACATCCTCCTCCAACGGCTTGACGCAGGATGACTGTCAGTTGACTGATAATTGACCGCACCCGATTAGTCTGAGGCATCATTTTGTCGCGCCGGTGGCCCTGACGGCCCCGCCGCCGCCAGACAGACGCCGTATTAGACGCCGCAGTTGACGCCGCTGTAGACGCCAGCCAGACGACGAGACCATCACACCGTCGCGATGATGAGACTGCACTCTTGCTGGGAGGCTCTGATGAACAAGCTCACGACTGGGGTCTCGGCGGTATTGGTGGCAGCGATCGCGGTGGCATGGATCACCGCCACCTACGAGGCAGAATGGGTCGGGTTTTATGAGGGGACAGGCAGCGCCGAGCTGTTGGACACGGGCGATAGCTATTCGGATCTGCCCGTCTGCCTAGAAACATGGATCGAGGCTGGAAAACTCCGTGCGGTGGTCCACATCCCGCTGGGGGTCGCACCTAACGATGCACTTATCGAGATCTCTGAGCGCGACTACTCGTGGAACCAGGATGGAGTGTGTGCTGGCATAGGGTTAACCATAACAGCCTCGTGTTCAACCGAGGACGTCACCTCAAGGGACGGGCTGTTGCTGTCTGGAGCGCATTATTCGTCTTTGGACGAGAGCAGGTTTCAGTTGTCTTTGAGGATCGAACGGCGCGGAGACGAGCTCGTCGGGCTGCTCGAGGTAGAGCGTCTTGAACGGCTAGCACGGCCCCATAGCGACGACTCGACTGTGGCCAGGTTCTCTCTCTTTGTAACCAAGGCGAACTAGATACGCAGCGGGCGTAGTGTTTCACAGAAAGCCCCGAGCGTCCCGCGGCGTTCGGGGCTTTCTACGTTCACGATGGTCTCAGCATCTCGGCCGAAACCCCAACAACGGTGTTGGTTGCTGCACGATGCCGTGAAGCATGCCTGCGACTCGTGCTTTCGGTAACTTCGCATCACATGTCGCCGACAAGGCAGAATCCGCTTCATCCCAAGTGGGCTTGTTCAAACCCCTTGCCTCCGAACTCACCCACCGCAACGTTTGCCTGACCCACCCCGAGGTTCCCGACTATCTTGTGGCTATTGACTTTACAATATAAAGTACTTTATACTGTTACGAGAACTCTTGGGAAGAGAATGACTGCTGACCGGACTCGACAAGGCCTCCAGATCTTGGGGCTGGCGATCCTGCTGGGCGTTCTCGGTGACGCTCTGCTCCGTTCCAGTCCTTGGGGATTGAATGCCGCCCTGTGGGTGACGGCCTTGGCCGCGGCCACGATTGTGGTGCTGCGTCCAGACCGCAACGAGGTGATCTTGTGGCTCCTCCTCGCACTTGCGTTTGCAGCGTTCGTTGCCTGGCGCGATTCACCCTTCCTCAAGTTCTGGAATTCCGTGGTTGTCACAGCCAGCCTCACCCTGGTGGCACTCCGGTCGCGCCGGGTGCAGCTCCAAATCACCAGCATCTTCAAGTACCTCACCAGTGCGGTCGACGTGGCCTTGAGCGCCGCAGTTGGCCCAGTGTTGCTCACGTTTGGGGACGTCAGATTGGATCAGATGCGCGAGAACCACCCGCTCAAGCGGTCGCGGTCGATACTGATCGGTGTTGCACTAGCGGCCCCTCTGGTGCTGATCTTTGGAACGCTATTCGTTGCAGCCGATCCAGTATTCGAACAGATCGTCAATTCCGTTTTCGACTGGGACCTCGCCAGTATCACCTCGCATGCCTCCGTGGCCTGCTTGGCGGCCTGGCTGGCTGCCGGGTACCTGAGAACGGTGGCTTTCACTGAGACCTCGTCACTGGCGTCAGTTGCAGAGCCGCGAACGCCGTCGCTCGGCATAGTAGAGATCGCGATCGCTTTGGGAACGACCATCTTGATCTTTCTGTTATTCGTGGCCGTCCAGATCCAATACTTGTTCGGCGGTGAGCAGTTGGTTCAAGCCACCTTGGGTCTGAGTTACGCGGAATACGCGCGACGCGGTTTCTTCGAACTCGTGTCTGTAGCGGCTCTCGTTGTCCCCGTGTTGTTGGCCGCTGATTGGATGTTGGACAAGAATAGCCACAAGAACAGGCAAAGCTTCACGGCCCTTGCAACAACACTCCTGCTGCTGGTAGCGCTGGTAATGGTGTCGGCGCTCAAACGAATCCAGCTTTACGTCGATGTCTACGGACTCACCGGAGACCGGCTCTACGCTGCCGCCTTCATGCTGTGGATTGCGGCTGTGCTGGGGTGGTTCGCGATGACTGTCCTGCGAGGCAAACGCCACCGCTTTGCGTTCGGGGCAATCATGGCTGGATTCGTGGTCATGTTGAGTCTGAATGCTCTCAACCCCGATGCAACGATCGCACGCACCAACCTCGCCCGGGCTCGAGCAGGTGAATCTCTGGACATCCAGTACCTCGCTACCCTTGGAGCCGATGCAGCACCGGTCACGCTGTCACGATCGTCCATCCTGCCGGCGAGGGACAAGTGCGAGCTCATCGAGTTGATGACGGGACAGAGGTGGGCCACCCAAAGTACCGACTGGCGCAGCTGGAACTTGGGACGTGAACGGGCTCGACAGCTGATCAAAGACTACGAATACGTGAACACTGAATGTGAGGCTTCACAAGCAGCGAACGGGGTGATAACCAGCTGGTGACGTCATAGCCTTCGTTTCCGCTTCAACTCTGGGTACTTCTCCACCACGGCGCGTTTGATGCCCCGAGATAGCTGGGATGGTAGACCATCTCGGTCTCGAAGAACCTCGCGCGATATATTGGGGTATAGCATCTGTTCATCGTACGGTGACCCCTTATTGCGGGCGACCGGCGCGCTGTGCCCAGGCGAAGGCACCTCTTCAACAGCTGAGCAAGAAGGTCGTTGTGATAGATACAAGAACAAATGGATGGGGCATT
>JBDGXD010000535.1:0-2596 GCA_039584755.1 Gemmatimonadota bacterium | reverse complement strand
AGGCCTCTCTGCCTGGCCGGGCACGAAATCATTGCGGTTCGAAATTGACCCTGATAAGTGCGTGAGTTGTCTGGCCTGCGTGCGGGTGTGCGCGGCCAAGGCGATCTTGGTGGGCGGAGAATCGGTCCAGATTGAGGATGATCTCTGCATCAGGTCTGGATCTTGCTTACCTGAGTGTCCGCACGATGCGATACGTGCAGTGGGTGACTGGGAGCGGGCGGAGGAGCTCGCCAGGAGCGGAGCTGCGATTCTGATCCTGGCGGTGGAGGCGACCGCTCACTTCTATCCACACACGCCCGAGCAGGTGGTGAATGCCTGTTACCGGGCCGGTTTCCGAGCGGTTCATCACGGCGTGTTGGGTGACGAGCTGGTTGCTGAGGAGTACCACAAGCTCCTGAGCGATCACAACTGGGGCACGATGATCCGGTCGACATGCCCGGTTGTGGTGGAGCGGATCCAGCTGGAATACCCCGAACTCGTGCCGTATTTGGCTCCGGTCAAGACACCGCTGGCTGCCGAAGCGGGCTACCACCGGGCGATGTACGGTGATCATGTCGGGCTGGTTTACGCGGGTGTCTGTCTGGCCGAGAGCACGCCGCATGTGGACGCGGCCGTGACGCTCGACGAGTTGGCCGGGCTTTTGCAGCGACGCGGTGTGAAGCTGAGTGAACAGCCGCAGCATTACGAGCGGATACCGGAGGTCAGGCGCCGTTTTCTGAGCGCCGCAGGAGGCCTACCGCTGCGGGTGCTCGAAGAGGAGCGCCAGTCCAGCCGACGGTTTCGCAAGATGCGCGGTCTCGAGGGGTTGGGGGCGGTGGCTCATGCGGTGGCCATCGAGCGGATAGATCTGGGTTTCGTCGACATTCTTCCCTGCGAGGGGTGTCTGGACCATCCGCTGATGGGGCCCAAGGACGAGTTGTTCTGGCGCCGCAGTGTGATGACGGACAGCGAGCCGCCGCGGGCACGGGAGCCGGTTGTCGATCCGGCGGTAGAGGTGCGATTGGGTAGGGCGTTCGAGTTCTATCACAACGGTCGCAAGCCGCCGCAGATCGAGGTCGATCGTGTGGTTGAGACGATCGGTCACGCGCCCGGCGGGAGCCCGTGGGATTGTGGCGCTTGTGGTTACGCGACCTGTGAGGCGTTCGCGGTGGCCATGTTGGAGGGGCGGTCGACCTTGAGGCAGTGTCCACCGTATCAGGAACGCAGGGCGGAGGACGCGATCAGGGTGGCGGCGGTGGATGAACTCACCGGTCTGGCGACGTTTCGTATGCTGCGGTCGCGGCTGGAACAGGAGGTAGCCAGGAGCGACCGCAGTGGGGAGCCGTTTGGAGTACTGTTCGTGGATATGGATGACTTCAAGCAGCTCAACGACTCCCGCGGTCACGAAACGGGCAACCGGGTGTTGGAGGGAGTCGGCCGGGAGTTGGAGTTCAGTGTGCGCAGGACCGACTTGGCCGCACGATATGGCGGTGACGAGTTTGTGATGGTGCTTGTGCGGACCGATCTCGAGGGAGCAATCAGGGTGGGGGAGATGGTGCGCGAGGGGGTCGAGTCGTTCGGTCGGGCTCAGGGCTTCGGGCCTGGAGAGGTGTCGGTGTCGGTTGGGGTGGCGTGTCACGATCCCAGAGCAGATGAATCGCTTGACGTGTTGCGGGAAGCCGACCGGGCATTGTATCAGGCGAAGGAACATGGGGGGAATAGGGTGATGGCACGGGAGCGAGAAGAAGAGAGAGAAACGACCAGTACACGCGGGGAGCCAGCTTGAGCCAGAGTGGTCCGGAGCGCAGCAACGATCAGCCGACGCAGTCGCCGCCGTCCGGGAATGACGATCCTGACAGCCGGGTACCAGACCCGTGGGGTGTAAAGCGGGCGGAGAATCTGCTGCAGAGCCTCCAAGCGGTGTTGTCTTCGCGGGTGGTCGTATCGCCTGTAGGTGAGATCCAGGAAGTACACGTCCTGGCGAGCAGCGGAGTTTCTCCCAAGCAAGTCGTGCGCAACGTAGAGAGCGCGTTGTTGGCGCACCTCGGGATCAAGGTAGATCATCGAAAGATCAGTGTAGCGCAGACGGCGGAAGTCGAGCCCATAGAGGCGTTGGACCGATCGGCGGTCAAGCAGGAATCGTTGCGGCGGGGTGTTGTGTACCAGTCCCTCGAGTTGATGGCGGCTGCGCCGCACCGGGTGCGCTTTGCGGTCACGCTGGAGGTGAACGGTCAGGAGGTTGTGGGTCAGGATGAGGCTGCTGAGACCACCCGAGCGCGTTTGCAGGCAGCTGCACGGGCAGCCGTTGCGGCGTTGGACAAGGCATTGCCGCAGGGCACGTTCCAGCTCGAGGGCGTCAAGATCATTGAGGCGTTCGAGGAGGAACTGGTAGTGGCCGGTGTGCATGTTGTGGATGGACGCGAGACGCGGTTATTGACGGGAACGGCCGAGATCAGGGAGGCGGCGGAGCAAGCGGCGGTGCTGGCCGTGTTGGATGCGACGAACCGTTGGTTTCAGTCGCGAGGTTGAGGCCGAGGCGCGTCTGCGGCCAGTAGCACAGGCAAGCAAGCGATCAGACCGATAACGGTCTTGCATCGGTCGATGTAATAAGAGACAA
>JBDGXD010000534.1:0-2599 GCA_039584755.1 Gemmatimonadota bacterium | reverse complement strand
CGGAGCAAGCGGTGATAGAGACGTCACCACCGATCAACGTCGTGCTCAATTGGTTCCAGGAGTTGAAGGAGCGCGTGGGGAACGGGAATGACTGACGCCTTTGACCGCCTGAAGACTGCCCTACAGGACCGCTACACCATCGAGCGAGAGTTGGGTAGCGGCGGCATGGCCACTGTTTATCTGGCTCTGGATGTGAAACACGAGCGCAATGTAGCCGTGAAGGTGCTTCATCCAGAAATCGCCGCGGCCATCGGTCCGGAGCGTTTCCTTCGCGAAATGAAGATCACGGCTCGGCTTACTCATCCTCACATCCTCCCACTGCTGGACTCAGGTGAGGCGGAAGGGCTCCTCTACTACACGATGCCATTTGTGGACGGGGAAACCCTGAGAGATCGACTGGATCGTGACAAGCAGCTACCGGTTGAAGAGGCTCTCAGGTTTGCGTCCGAGGTCGCTGATGCGCTCGGTTCGGCACATCGGCACGATGTCATTCACAGGGATATCAAACCCGAGAACATCTTGCTCGAAGAGGGTCATGCTGTCGTTGCTGATTTTGGGATTGCGCGTGCGATCTCGGAGGCTGGGAGCGACAGGCGCACTGAGACGGGAATCTCTGTTGGCACCCCGTACTATATGAGCCCCGAGCAGGGCGCTGGCGAGCGAACACTCGACGGGCGGAGCGACATCTATGCCCTCGGTTGTGTCCTTTATGAGATGTTGGCCGGCCAGGTGCCGTTCACCGGCCCGACGGTCGAAAGCATCGTGCGGCAGCACATCGCTGCCGAGCCCAACCCGGTAACCAGCCTGCGACCCACCGTTCCCGCAGCCGTCTCCAAAACACTGACCCGCTCGCTGGCCAAATCTCCAGCGGATCGCCCGGCGACTGCGCTGGCGTTTGCCGACGAACTGCGATCCGAGAATGCGACAGTCATTTCAGGCGGGGCTGATATCACGGCAGCATCGCGGTTCCCCATTCGTATGGTAGGCCTGCTGACTGCGTCCGCCTTGTTGTTGTTGGCTGTGATTTATGGTCTGATGCTTTTGCTCGGCTTGCCTAACTGGGTGTTTGCAGCGGCCGCAGCGATTGCGGTGGCTGGTCTGCCCTTGCTGCTCTTCACCGGGTACGTCGAACAGAATCGCTCCGCCGCTATGCCGCTCGACACTGACGGGTCACTGGGGCGCGTCCACAGCTGGATCTCGTGGCGACGTTTCCTTGTCGGTACAGCGTTCGCGTTCTCGGCGCTGGGCGTGGTTGCGGCAGGCCATATGCTAACGCGCGCCCTCGGAATAGGGCCGGCAGCAACGCTGATTGCGCAGGGTGCTTTGAGTGAACGCGACCCGCTAATCCTGGCGGACATCGAAGATTTCACGGGCGATTCGACATTGGCACGTGCGCTCACGGAGGCCATTCGGACAGATCTCACCCAGTCACCTGTGGTCACGCTGGTCTCTACCGCTGATGTCGCGGCCGCAATGTCGCGCATGGAAAGGGCAGCCGACTCTCGTGTCCCAGCATCTGTCGCGATCGAGATTGCGCAAAGGGAGGGCCTCAAGGCAGTTGTGGCAGGGGAGGTCCATGCGGCCGGCATCGGCTACGTCCTTTCGGGCCGTGTGATTGCTGCCGAGTCGAACGAAGTCTTGACCGCGGTGCGGGCCACGGCGCGTGACTCGACGCAGATCGTGGATGCCATCGACCAGATCTCTGCCAAGCTGAGGGAACGCGTGGGCGAGTCGTTGAGAACGATTCGTCGTTCTCCTACGTTGTCCCGGGTTACTACTGCATCGCTACCAGCCCTGCGCCGGTACACCGACGCACTAGTGGCGGATGGTGTGGGAGACGTTGACAGAGCGCTGGCGCTGCTCGAGGAAGCAGTCGAGATCGATACCGCTTTTGCAATGGCCTACCGAAAGCTCGGCATGATCATGGGCAACCGGGGGATTTCCCGGGCGCAAAGGCTGGATGCGTTCACAAAGGCGTACGAGCACCGCGACAGACTCACCGAACGCGAACGGTATCTCGCGATGGCGGCGTATGAATCGCACGTGAAGGGAGATGATAATCGGGCCATTCAGGCGTACGAGGCAATGCTACGGCTGAACCCCGAGGATTCCTGGGCACTCAACAACCTGGGTGTCCAGTATGACGCCCACCGTGAGTATGCGCGTGCGGTGGAGGCGTATGCACGAGCATTCGAACTCGATACTGCCAATTCTCTCTCAATCACGAACCTGGTGATAGCATATGCCAACAACGGCGATCTTCCAGGTGCGGCCAGTGCGATCAGCATCGCCATTCGTCTGTTTCCGGCGAATCCCACAGTGGCCGTGCGCCAGGCCCAGCTTGCGTACGCCAAGGGCGAACACGATCATCTCCTTGCCATCGTGGATTCGCTACAGGATGTCTCTCGCAGTTCGTATTGGAGAGATTTCAGAGTGAACCTGATTCGCTCGTTCGCGCACGCGGGCCGCGGTAGACCCGGAGAGTTCCGCCAACATTTCGCAAACGTGACCGCGTATCTGGAGAGAGCAGGCCTGCACGGAAACTCGCTCAACATCACAACTGCAGCGGTCCGCTATGAGTTGCTTGTACGTGGTGACC
>JBDGXD010000533.1:0-2622 GCA_039584755.1 Gemmatimonadota bacterium | reverse complement strand
GGCGGAAGCAGGCGCCGTGAGAGTCGCTGTTGCGAGTACAATCGCGCAGAGTGCAGAGTGCAGGCCACCGAATGCAGAATGCAGAGTGCAGAGTGCAGAATGTCGGGTGCAAGGTGCAGCTTGCAGCCAGTCAGCCACTTCGGGCCTTGACACTCGGCAGTACGGCATTCGTATCTGCACCCCAGTTGAAGTACCAGCCGATCGCGTCCATGAATGGAGCTTCGAGTCGCTCGACTTTGTCTTCCGACACGATCTGCAGGGTGCCCATCGTGGGTAACGAGGTGAGCGGCTGGAACACGGTAACGAGGTTGTCTTCCAGCTCCTCGACTATGAATCCCACCGTTCTGATTCCGGGAGTTAGCTCCAGCAACGCAGGATGCATGTTGGGGATTTCTTCACCGGCCAAGCGGCGGGTGATGTCCCGCACCAAGCGATAAGGCGGGAACTTGAAGAAGAACTCCCGTTCGATCCACCCACCGAGTGCTTGCGCCGGCTTGGTGTCTTTCAGGAATCCGATCCCGACGAAGATCAAGAACAGCAAGACGAGCAGCGCTATTAGCCGTCCCGTCGGACTCAGCACTCCGTACTCGGGTATGAGGTCTTGCAGCGGAGCGGTGAGCAGCACAGTCAAGTCGACGAAGCCGCCGATAAGGAGATATGCCAGCAGGAACGGCAGGAGGATGAGAAAACCTGCTACGAACTTGCGGCCGAGTGTCTTGAAGAGGCTAGCCATTGTCACACGTCCCCTTACCGGTTGTCAGAACCATCGGGGAAGCCATTCTTGATCCCCGTTCCTTACGTTTGCCCTCGCCGAACAGTACCCCTCTCGGAAATCTCCAAGACAGCCACGCAACCCTTCACAGGGGAGATTTCCTCGACGGCCACTGCTCGGCTCGTGCTAGTTGGGCACCTTTCCCCTCTCCCTATCGCCTTCATCCGCTCCCTGCTCCCTGCTCCCCGCTCCTTCAACATTCATCATTCATCATTCGACATTCAGACTTCTCCTCAGAATCCCTTCCCTATGCTCACGCCCCACACCAAGGCTTCCGTGTCGCGCACAAGGTCCAGCAGTACCACAGGGGTCAGCGTTAGGGCGGGCAACTCGACGTTATAACCGGCTCCAAACCGCAGCAGGAAGGACGTCTTTGTCTCGGCAGGTTCATCCCCACCGTGGCCACTCTTATAGAACTCCACTCCACCTGCTGCTTGGACCCATAGCGCTTGCGTGGGAAAGAAGTACCCCGCCGCACCGAACAACCACTCGGTAGGATCGTGGAAGATCACCTCAGCGAACCCACCCACACCGAATCGGCCGGAGGAGCCAAAGCGGCGCACATAGTCTGCGCCCAGGGTGAAATGTGTTTTCTTGCTCCCGCGCAGTTCACTCGTGGCACCGACGAAAGCGGCTAAGTGATTGGGATGAAAATGCGCGCTATGACTCGCGCCTTCTTCGTGCGCTTTCTGAGCCGACAACAGCTGCGGACCTGCCAGCAATAGCACGACGAGCCCGGTAGCTTGCATCATCGCGAGACACCAAGACCCAACACAGACATCGTGGTACCGATGTCTAGTTCGGTTCATGTCAAAGTGTCCTCCGGTTCGTGTGCTCTCACACGTTCGACTGCTGACGACTAACTATTCAGTTCGCCCATCCGCGTTAATCCACCCATGTCCGCGTCCATCTGCGGCACCCCTGCGGGACACTTCCTGAATGACGAGGGAACACCGAATGCCGAACGAGGAATCTCGGCGTACACGATCCGCGCACTTCGACATTCATCATTCGACATTCGACATTCATCACGCCAATTAGGGATAATTGATTGCTACTCTCAATTCGTCCCTTCAGTGAGTCTGACGATCACCCTGTCCAAGTCGCCGGTGAACGGGTAGTGGTTTTGGATCCGGTACCCGTTGCTGACCGGTGTTCCGGCATCCACACCCACGTCGAACGTCTCGGAGAGTGAGAACGTGGAGATGTGCATCTCCGGCATGTCCACCTCGTCGACCTTGGTGCCGTTGATGTAGAGTTCTCCAGTTCCGCCAGGAATTCCGTCCGTAGTACCGCCGGTTTCGATGAAGTTGAACCTGATGTGCACTTCACCACGCGGCAGCGGCTGCGACGCCAAGGAGTAGTAGAGCCCGTGGTAGTAGTTGTAGTCGTAGTATGCCCGGTTGTTCTTGATATACAGGGTGTATCCGCCGGTGAAGCCACCGCAGGCGACGATCACACCCTCTTCGTTGCCGGTGAGATCGAGCGTGGTCTCGATACTGTGTGAGCGGCCCTTGACCGGAGCCGAAGCTTTCTCGGCGATACGACGAGCCCCAGGCGAGTAGTAGACGAACTCGGTGCGGTCGCCGAAAAGCCTGCCCTGTTGCTTGGCGATGCGCTGGATCATGTCGTCATACAGTGGGAAAACGTTGTTCTCCCAGGCCAGCTCCTCCCAACGCGCCTTGAGCTCTTCGAGCTTTTCGGGATATTGGTCGGCCACGTTCACGGCTTCGGAGAAATCCTCATCGATGTTGTAGAGCTCCCACACGTCGTCCTCGAAGGGCGCCGTTCTGTTGAGCTGCCAGGGCATGCGGTTGGCGTGGATGGTGACCGCCTTCCAGCCGTCCTGG
>JBDGXD010000532.1:0-2652 GCA_039584755.1 Gemmatimonadota bacterium | reverse complement strand
GGCGTGACACACATATGAAGATCACCGGCCCGTCGGTGCTCGGCCTACAGCTGTCGTTTCTCGAAGATTGGAATTGGGCCCGCGACGAGATTCCGGAGTTATCCTGGGAGCCGAGACCGGCGGAGTCGGGTGACGTTCCTGTCCTCATACTGCCGTCGGGTCCGGCAGACGACGTGGAGACCGCGAGTCTGATGTTCCAACATGCGATTCACTCGGCAGGAGAACGCGTGTGGATTGCCAGTCCCTACTTCATCCCCGATGAGGGAGTAACCGGGGCGCTGCAACTGGCGGCGCTGCGCGGGGTCGATGTTCGCATTCTCATTCCTGACAAGCCAGATCACCTGCTCGTTTACTACTCGGCGTTTGCGTTTGCACGCGACCTGTTGAATACGAATATCGGGATCTATCGCTATGGACCCGGATTCTTGCATGCCAAAAGCTTTCTTGTTGACGGTCATGTCAGCGGGGTCGGAACGGCCAACCTCGACAACCGCTCGTTCCGCCTGAATTTCGAAGTTACCGGCATCGTCGTCGATGAGGGCTTTGCGGCCGAGGTGGAGCAGATGTTTCTCGCTGACTTGGCCAATGCTCAGAAGATGACGGTCGCCGACGTTGATTCGCGGTCTGTCTGGTTTCGTGGCATGGCACGGGCAGCGTATCTCACGGCACCGATTCAGTAGGCTGGCGTGTGGTCGATCGCGATGCTGGCGGACCTTGAAAGCTCATAGCTCGTCCCGCTCAGAACGCGACGCCGAGATGTTTCGGCAGCACCGAGAACTTTGTCTTTTTCTCGCGGGTCGGCTCGCCGTCGAGGTTGAAATGCACGTCGCGGCTGGAGACCAGCGTGAATTTGCGCAGCTGCCGATAGTACAATAGTTCGTTGTCGGGATCGTCGGGCGTCTCCAACTCCTTCTTCAGTCGCGTCAGCGCCGCACCCTTAGCGTGGCGGACGATGGCGAGATCGAGCAGGCCGTCGTTGAGGCGGGCTTTGGGTGCAACCTCGAAGCCTCCCCCAGCCAATCGGTTGTTCCCTACCGCCATCACCAGCATGTTGCCTTCGACTGGCTCCTCGCCGGGAACGAGCAGTTGTCCTTCGTAGGGCTGCAACTTGAAGACTTTGATCAGACCCTGGAGGGTGTAGGCGGCCCCGCCCAGCCTCTCCTTCATCTCGATCGGCGTGGTCGCGGTGATCTCGGCGCCGAAGCCACCGCTGGTCACATTGATGAAGTAGCGGGAGTTGGCCCGGCCGACGTCGATCTTCCTAGCCTTTGCGGTACAGGCGATCTCGAGACACTTGTTGAGGTCCTCTACGGGTAGACCGCAACCGTGAGCGAAGTCGTTGGCGGTGCCGAGCGGCAGCACGCCCATGGTAGCGGACGGCTGGCACACGGTCTGGGCGGAGATTGCGGGATCCGTCAAGAACCGCGTTCTTTGTGGAGCTGCCAACTTACCTGCCATGCAACGCGTCGGCCAGGAACTCACAAGTCTGCTCATTACATGCATCCTTCCAAGTGAGTCGTTCAACGTAGGAGGTTGGCAGAGAGGCGGGCCAGGTCTCACGTCCAAACCTACAAGTTGTCAACCGATAGCTTGCGTCGTCTGGCACCTGAGGGACGGCCTCGCAGGGAACATCCGCAGGCGTGGCGTGTTTCACGTCGATTGGCCGGACCACGATTGCGGGTTCGCGCCAATAAAGCATATTCCGCGGCTCCTACGCGTGGGCTGAGGATGCGCAGCCTCGATCGACACAAAGCGATGTCCCAGAGGTGAGGAAGGGTTTAATCGCGTCACCTCCGTGTCTGCACCTCGCCGATCTGATACTGGTATTGAACAACAACGCTCAAAGAAGGAGGAGACTCGATGACAATCTTCAAACGGCTGTTGGGCGCCTTTGCCCTGGTGGCGATTACTGCCACGGCGAACGCCCAAGACAGGCCCAACATCCTGATCATCTGGGGTGATGACATTGGCCAGTACAACATCAGTGCCTACAACCGGGGCGCGATGGGGTACCGGACGCCGAACATCGACCGCATTGCGGATGCTGGTATCCTCTTCACCGATGCGTACGGCGAGAACAGCTGCACCGCCGGACGAGCAGCGTTCATTACCGGCCAGAGTCCGTTCCGGACCGGCCTGACCAAGGTCGGGCTTCCAGGCGCTGCAGAGGGACTCCAAGCCGAGGACCCGACCATTGCCGAGATGCTCAAGCCCCTCGGCTACCGCACCGGGCAGTTCGGAAAGAACCATCTAGGTGACCTTGACGAGCACCTGCCCACAAACCATGGCTTCGACGAGTTCTACGGCAACCTGTATCACCTGAATGCCGAGGAAGAGCCGGAGCATCCTGATTACCCGGCCGATCTGGTGACCGGCGACGGACGGACGTTCGCGGAGCGGTATGGGCCCCGGGGCGTCATCCACTCCTATGCCGATGGTAGAATCGAGGACACGGGCCCGCTCAACAAGCGGCGCATGGAGACGGTGGATGCGGAGTTTCTCGAGGCGGGGCTGGACTTCATCGATCGGGCGCACGCGGCGAACGAGCCCTTTTTCGTATGGTTCAACTCGACGCGGATGCACGTCTGGACGCGCCTGGCTCCCGAAGCCGAGGGAGCCACGGGCTACGGGGTATACGCGGACGACATGGTG
>JBDGXD010000531.1:0-2657 GCA_039584755.1 Gemmatimonadota bacterium | reverse complement strand
CTCCGAGCTACGAGTGGAGATCGCTTCACTCAAGGCCGAACTGATCAAATGGATGTTCCTGTTCTGGCTTGGCACCGTTGCCACCATGCTCGGGTTCGGAAGGTTCTTGCTCGCCGGATAAGCAGTTCTAATCTCGCGGCCGCCGGAATGTTGTGTCTAGTGCGGATGCCCGGAGCGGGATTCGAGACCGCACGGGGTTTTCCACCAACGGATTGTAAGTCTTCCCGCCGACACCACATGAAGACGCAAAGAACAGCTACCACTACCCCGCCCCACAGGTCGCCTCGACTGACGGCGAGGCATCTCGCCCCAAGCGTGTCGGGGGCATTGCTTCATAATACTTGGTGGCTGCCGCGCGGCAGCGGGCTTCCGAGCCGCGCCTCCGCTGTTCCTCGATGAGGGCCATGAATGGGGCGTGGTACATTTGCCCCATGTTCCGCGACACCGTGTCCAGGCGTACCGCCGGGTCGGCGTAACCCTCGTAGCTGTAGGTCGCGAGTAGGTTGCTGCCGAGCGTCTCTACGTCCAGGGACGGATGCTCCATCGGGATTAACCGCCAGAACAGCCCGTCGAGCCGCGCGTACGGTCGAAACCAACCCAGCCCTCCTTGCGACACCGATACCGAGAAGCAGAGTGGCCGACGCCACCGATTTGTCTGCAACACATCGAGCATCAGCAGATCCACCGGTAACACGAAGCGTCGCTCCGGCTGCGGCGCCACGAGCCTGACGGTGTCCGGCAGAGACGTTCCAGCCGCGATGCCCAGTTGTTGGGCGGTGCCCTCTACCGGCACGACTACGGTTGTGTCGCTCCATTCACGAGGCCCGAGCGAGCGCCGCTGCACCCGACTGAGGGAGGTTGGGAACGCCGGGTCGCGCGCGACGATCTGGTCGACGTACCAGAAGGTGTTGGCGAGAGAGCGATTGACGATCTGGACGTCCGGCCGCACGCCTTCCACCTCCTGGAGGTACCACAGCGGGAAGGTGTCATTGTCGCCGGAAGTGATGAGAATGGCGTCGCGTGGCAGGCCCACGAGCAGGTTGGTGGCGAAGTCCCTCGCGAAGTGGCGGCGCGACGCGTCATGTGCCGCCCAGTTCGCCGCGAGCTGCGAGATTGGGGCGAGTAACAGCACGACTCCGGCGAGGTCTGATACGAAACGCCGGCGCTCGGTCGCCTGCTGCGCCACTTCTGGCAGGAGCACGCTGAACCCGTAAGCAACTGCAATCCCGAAGGTCACACATATTGGGAGATAGTGCCGATCGAACGGGCGAAAGAAATTGGCCGGGATGTTGAAGTAGAGCACCGTGATGCTGGCGTGGAGAACCAGCAGCAGCGCGAATGCGGTCCCGAGCCTGCGATTGCTACGCCACAGATGCGCCAGGCCCCCTAACCCAACGAGCGCCGGGAGGATGCCGAGGGGGCCCAAGGGACCATTCCAGCGGAAGAAGTTGGAGCCCATTGCTCGAATGAGATCGGCTACCTGAACGGACCAGAGCGGCGCGTTGCGCGGGAACAAATCCACCAAGAATCCGCCACCCATCATTTGCAGTGACACGTAGTCCCAGAAGCGCGTCAGGTTGCTCGCATCCCCCATGTTCAAGGTGGAATCGGTGAATGTGGCGATGGGGATAATCAGCAGCTGGACCGAGAGTCCCGCTGCCAGCCCAGCCGCACCGCCGAGCCAAGACCGTGGGTCGCGCAGTGCGCGTGGGTGACGAATCAGGATCCAGGCGAGCACCCCGGGCAGTAGCAGAGCGTTGGTGCGGTGGACGCTGAAATCGAGACCGAAGAGGAGGCCGAGCAGCGCCAGCCGGCGCCATGCGATTGACTGTTCAGCTTCCTTCCACCAGCAGAGCATCGCCCACAAAATCAGTCCCGTGAACACCGCAGTGAGAACGTATGGCGTGAACTTGATCGCGTGCTCCCACAGCGTGTCACCGAAGGCGAAGGTCAGCGCGCCGAGCGTTGCCCCGGCGGCGACGGCACCATGCTTCGCCCGGGAGGCGGTCTCGTCCACGAGCCTGACCATGCCGGCCAACCGCAGCGCCGTGAGATAGACGAGCGCCGCAGCGACCGCTGCAAGCGCGCCCGCGAGCAGGTTGAGAATGTACGCCGGTGGTCCGAACGGGAGGCGGGTCGCCAGCCACCCAAGCAATGTGAGTAGTAGCGATCCCGGCGGGCCGGTGACACCGAGGGTGCTGGCCGCCAGCGAGTACTGGCTGGAATCCCACCACGTGATCGTGGGGTAGGCGGTGAGCCAGAAAACGATCGCAGCGATCGTCGCGACCGACAGCATCCCGAGTGTGCGATACGAACGCGAAGACACGGTCTCGAGTATGGAGTGCTGTGCGGGAGCTGTCCAGCCAGCTGTGGCCAGCAGCAAAGAGACAGGTCCAAGCGGCCCTACGCCCCCTTCAAACGGCGATTTCCAAATCGACTTCAAATCGTATCCAGTTTGACTTCAGGCCAAAGTCCTTTCACTCGGCCGTGTGTTAATTGATCTCGATCCGAAGTCAGTTGACTTCATATCGTCTCCACTTACCGTATGCCATGGATCGATTGACTTTGTGCCGAAGTCAGCTTACTTCGATGCATTTCCACTTTCCGCGCGGCAGGTAGAGATTGACTTTGACATGAGGTCGATTGACTTCATATCG
>JBDGXD010000530.1:0-2657 GCA_039584755.1 Gemmatimonadota bacterium | reverse complement strand
TGTTGGCGGGCGTTCGTTTGAGAACCGCTGACTGAAGCCAGGGGTTAGGTGGTGGTTGGCATCGTCTCTTGGGACATCCCGGCGTCCACCGGTGTTGGCGGGCGTTCGTTTGAGAACCGCTGACTGAAGCCAGGGGTTAGGCTCGGTCGTTAGCTGATTGGCGAAGTCCGGTTCTTAGGGATCAGGTCGGGATGCCGCTGATGCTGAGCCCGCAAGTAGCCGCGCACCTCGTCTAGATCCTTGCGACCCAATGACGCCGCATAGAAGCCACGACCCCAGCGGACAGCGCCAGGCACTCGTTGATTGGCTGTGCGTGATGCCAGGCCCTTGACTTCACCGACGAAATCACTGAGCCGTGTGCTCGGTCGGAAGCTCACCAGCAGGTGCACATGATCCGCCAGAATCGCACACGCCAGAACGTGCACCTGGTTTCTCTGGGCAGCCACATCGATGGCCCTTCTGATCAACGCTGCATGGGGCTGGTCTATGCTGCCAATCCGGCTCCATGTGTGCCACGTTACGTGGCAGTAGAGCCGATATGCACGATGTCCGGCCATTGAGAAACACCTGGATTGCTGGACCTAACCCCGGGCTTCAGTCCGGGGTACAACGAATGGACATGGTAGAGTCTGGGTCCAGGCAAGACACCACCAAATGATTCCGACACACATCGAAATGATGCGCGTCGCCAAACCCGAGCGGCAAACCTGGTCCCCCGGGCCTTAGGCCAGCGTGAGGTCAGACGGGCGTTCGTTTGAGAACCCCTGACTGAAGCCAGGGGTTAGGCTTGGCCGGAGACAGGGTCCGATCCGAGATCGTCATGCCACCTAGTTCAATCCCCTTACTATTCAACCGCATTTGACAACTCGCTTTTTGGCCTGTAACGTCATGCCTCATAATCTTTTAGGCCGGAGAGTCTTATGTCACGATCTCTTGGTGTTCTAACCATGAGTCTCGCGCTCGCAGTGGTCGTTCCTGGCGCGGTCATGGCTCAAGGGTTTTCAGTCAACGAACATGGCAGCTGTGTCATGGGCCGCGGCGGAACAGGAGTCGCCTCACCATGCGCCGACGGCTCGACAATCTTGTTCAATCCAGCCGGCATCGCCGGAACTCTGGGCTGGACGGTGGCCGCCGGTGTCACACCGATATATGCGGGCGGCGGGTTCACGAACGACCTGTACCAGACCACGGACGAACTGGATAACGGCGTCGTCCCCGTTCCTCACGCCTACGTGAGCTACGGTATCACCGCCAAGTTGGCCGCCGGTTTCGGCTTCTTTGTGCCCTATGGCCTGGGAACGAAGTGGAAAACCGACTTCGACGGCCGGTTTCTCGGTTACGACAACAACCTCCAATCGATGTACTTCCAGCCAACGCTGGCCTATGACGTGGGCAAGGGTGTGAAGATCGGTGCCGGTTTCGACTTCGTAGTCGGCTCGCTCAAGCTGACACAGCGAGCAGACCTCTCGGAGTTCGAGGCAGCTCCGGGTATAACCTTCGGCCAGGTCGGCATCCCGTTCCACTCGGATTTTTCCGATGCGAAGCTGGAGGCTCATAATGCCACAGGATTCGGTGGCAACTTCGGCATCAGCTGGGATGCTACCGATTGGATCAGCTTCGGGGCGCGCTACATGCCGAGGGTCAAGCTGGACTATGAGGGCGACGCCACGTTCGCCGCAGTCCCGACCGGCATCGTGCTCCCGCCGGGCAATCCGCTCTCGATCTTGCTGCAACTCCCCCCGGACCAACCGTTGCCGATGGACGCGGTACTGGAGCAGGCCGACCTCTACTCGTCAGGTGAACCGCTCAGCGAACAGACGGTGAAAACCAGCATCACGATGCCCGATCAGGGCGTCGTAGGCTTTGCGTTGCGCGCGACTCCCAAAATGACATTGCTGTTCGACCTGCAGTGGATCAACTGGTCGGTATTCGACACATTGCGGGCCGAGTTCCAGTACCAGGATGAGGACCTGGTTCTGGTGGAGAGCTATAGAGACACGTATGGGCTCCGCTTCGGGGTCGACTGGGCGGCTAACGAGAAGCTGGCCGTGCGCGGCGGTTACCTGTACCACGGGGCTGCGGCACCGGATGAGACGGTCACTGCCTTGTTGCCCGAAGGTGTCCGTAACGAGTTCACCCTAGGACTGGGCTACCAGTTCAGCCCGATGTTCAGAGCTGACCTGGCATACCAACACCTACAGCAGAATGACCGGCGGGGCCGAACGCGCGACGCGTTACCCGGCCAAGCACCTACAACTGATCTGAACAGTGGCATATACCAGTTCTACGCACACCTGTTCGGGGTAACCTTGGCAGTGCACTTCTAATGTCTACCGGCAAACGTACGAAAGAGGATCGAGAAATGGATCGCATCATACGCTTGAACCGCTTCGTTGCGGGTGCTCTGGTAGCAGCAATATTCACGCTGAGCGCTTGCGACAAGGATTCACTACAACCACCCACTGCAAACAACGTGAGCACAAGTGTGCAGCCGTTGTTCACACGCTATGTGGCGATGGGCAACAGCATAACCAGTGGCATACAGTCAGCTGGCATCAACGACAGCGTGCAACTTGCGGCATATCCCGTGCTGCTAGCGAGTCAGATGGGCTTGACTGTGCCCACCAGGGCCAACAGTTGGACCAGCGAGTGGAACG
>JBDGXD010000529.1:0-2674 GCA_039584755.1 Gemmatimonadota bacterium | reverse complement strand
GACGTGACCGACCGGCCTTGGGCCGAGGTACGAGGACTGGGGCGGTCATTTGCGTTGAATCGCAATGAAGACCTCGATGCGTATATGACGCCGGGGGAGTTGATCCAGTTCTTCGCCGGTGCGGTAGCAGCAGGCGGCGGCATGATTCTCAATGTCGGGCCAAAGGCAGATGGGCAGATTCCCCTGCTGCAGCAAGAGCGATTGATCCAGCTGGGCGATTGGCTTGCTGTGAATGGCGAGGCTATCTATGGCTCGCAGCCATGGCAGAAAACGGGCGAGGAACGTGAAGTTGTACTGCAGCGCGTAGATGCCACGATCGACTTCGATTGGGTGCGCAACTCACCGGGACCGCCGATCCGGGAGGACGATTTTACGGCGAGCTGGACCGGCTTTGTCGAGCCGCTCTACTCGGAGATGTATCAGTTCGAAGCGGAGGCGGACGAGGGCGTCCGGGTCTGGATCGGTGACGAACTAGTGGTGGATCGGTGGCAACAGAACGCGGCCTCGTCGGTTGATGGTGCACTGCAGCTTCAGAACGGCACTAAGTATCCGATCCGAATCGAATACCATGAGCAGCAGGTCAACGCCTCAATCCATCTTTACTGGTCGAGTCGGAGTCAGGTAAGAGAGATAGTGCCACAAGCTCGGCTTTATACCGACGCAAACCTACAGCGAGGAGATGGACTAGACGCCGTCTATCGCTCGCTGCAGCGATACATGGCCTACACCAGCAACCACGGCAACATCTACGCTATCACATTCGAGTGGCCCGATGAGCAACTGGCACTCACCGTTCCGGAACCAGCACCAGGCACTCGCATCAGTGTGCTGGGAGTGGAGAGAGAGCTTCCCTGGCACTACGTCGATCGAACGCTGTACGTGGATCTCTCCGGTATCACATACCGCGAGATACCGGGGCAGTGGGCGTGGACGATCCGATTGGAAGCGTATGGAGAGGGGCGGTGAAGTCAGTGAATAGGTGGCTGCGATGACGACCACCATCACGCGCGTAGACGTCTTTGATATCCGGTTCCCGACATCAAGCGGCCGCCACGGGTCAGATGCCATGCACCCGGATCCCGACTACTCTGCCGCCTACGCGATTCTCCGTACGGATCGTCCGGATGGGATCGAGGGACACGGGCTCACTTTCACAATCGGGCGGGGCAATGAGCTGTGCGTGGCAGGCGTGAGGGCCCTTGCGCCTCTTGTTACCGGGTTGCCCCTGGAGACGATCCGGCAGGACATGGCCGGGTTCTGGCGCCAGCTGACCAGTGAGTCGCAGCTGCGCTGGGTGGGGCCGGAGAAGGGCGTGATCCACCTGGCAACCGCGGCTCTGGTCAACGCAGTGTGGGACCTTCTCGCAAAGGCCGAGCACAAGCCCGTATGGAAGCTATTGGCGGATATGACACCGGAGGAAGTGGCTGCCTGCGTCGATTTCCGTTACATAACCGACGTCCTCACACCGGACGATGCCATTGCCATTCTGCGAGAGAACGCTGCTACACGAAACGTTCGCACGGTAGAGATGCTATCAGCCGGCTACCCGGCCTACACCACGTCGGCTGGCTGGCTGGGCTATCCGGACGACGAGATCCGCCGTCTATGTCAGGAGGGACTAGAAGCGGGTTGGTCTCACTTCAAGATCAAGGTAGGCGTTGACCTCGCAGATGACTTGCGCCGCTCTGCGCTCGTTCGTCACGAGATCGGTCCCCAACGCAAGTTGATGATGGACGCCAACCAGCGCTGGGACGTCGCCGATGCTATTGCGAATATGCACGCGCTCGCACAGTTCGATCCCTGGTGGATCGAGGAGCCGACCAGCCCGGATGATGTGCTGGGGCACGCGACCATTGCCAAGTCGATCGCGCCCATAGGGGTAGCCACCGGTGAGCAGTGCCAGAATCGTGTGTTGTTCAAGCAGCTCATGCAGGCCGGTGCGATCAGCTACTGTCAGATCGATGCCTGTCGCCTTGGCGGAGTGAACGAGGTATTGGCCGTGCTGCTCATGGCCGCCAAGTTTGGGATCCCCGTTTGTCCTCATGCAGGCGGCGTCGGTCTGTGTGAATACGTACAGCATCTGGCGATCTTCGACTATCTATGCGTGAGCGCCAGTCTAGAGAACCGCATCGTGGAGTATGTCAATCACCTGCACGACCATTTTCTGGATCCGGTTGTGATCCGCGACGGCCGCTACGTCGTGCCGACGGCACCAGGTTACAGCATAGCCATGAAACCGGAGTCAATCCGGGAGTATGAGTTCCCCGAGGGCGCAGCGTGGTCGAATGCAGCAACGAGCGCAGTGTAAATGTGACCATGTAACAGAGGGTGGATGTTGTGAGCACAGAATCTTTTAATCTGGACGGAAAAGTTGCTGTGGTGACAGGTGGAGCCAGCGGGATAGGCAAGGCCATCGCCCAGACACTTTCAGGGCGCGGCGCCACCGTGCACATACTGGATGTGAATAGGGAATCGGCCGAACGTACCGCCACTGAGATCCAGGATGCCGGCGGGTCGGCGACTGCGCACCGCTGCGACGTGACCAACAAAACAGAAGTCACAGATGTGTTCGGCGAAATAGTCAATGACAGCGGTATCGACATTCTGGTCAACAATGCCGGGATCGCCCACGTCGGAAGTCTGGACCAAACGACGGAGGAAGATCTGGATCGTA
>JBDGXD010000528.1:0-2683 GCA_039584755.1 Gemmatimonadota bacterium | reverse complement strand
TGGCCGAACGCTGCAGCTTCCTCAGCGTCGGTACCAACGACCTCACCCAGTACACTCTGGCCGTCGACCGAGGTAATGCACGCCTAGCCGACAGGTTCACGCCGTTGCATCCAGCCGTGGTCCGGCTCCTCAAGCGAATCGTCGAGTGTGGGGTATGTCGCGGTATCGACGTGAGTGTGTGTGGTGAGATGGCTGCGGAACCGTTGTCCACCTTGCTCCTCCTGGGGCTGGGCTACCGGGTGTTGAGCGCATCCCCCGGTGCGTTGCCCCTGATCCGCTGGATCGTGCGACAGATCGATATATCGGCCGCTGAACTCGCTGCTTCGCAAGCTGCGTCAGCGTCTACCACCGCAGAAGTCACCAGGGTGCTGGAAGAGCACATGGGGCAATACGTCGATCTGGATCTGCTCGAGGCTGGCCGGTTGCCCGTGGCATAACTCCTGCTAATTTCAAAAGCTTAAGCCAAATAAGCGAGATCCAATGAGTTTGCAACGACACCTATTTTCGTCCGAATCGGTGACTGAGGGACATCCCGACAAGATCGCTGACCAGATCTCTGACGGAATCCTCGATGCCATAGTCGCCGCCGATCCCAATGCCCGGGTCGCCTGCGAGACTTTGGTGACCACCGGGATGGTAGTGTTGGCGGGCGAAATCTCGACCAAGTGTAGGTTCGATGCACCTCGTGTGGTGCGGGAGACGATCGCGAATATCGGCTACACCGATAGTACCTTCGGCTTTGACGCAAACACCTGTGCCGTGCTGGCCTCGTTAGATGCACAGTCGAGTGATATCGCTCAGGGAGTGGACACCGGAGGGGCCGGCGATCAAGGAATGATGTTCGGCTATGCGACCGACGAAACTGCGGAGCTCATGCCGACGCCGATCATGTTGGCTCACGGACTCACGCAGCGGCTGGCATCTGTCCGCAAGTCAGGGGAGTTAGACTGGCTCAGACCCGATGGCAAGAGCCAGGTCGCTATCGAATACGTCGACAGACGGCCCGTTGCAGTGCGGGCAGTCGTGCTGTCGACCCAGCACGCCGCAAGCGTCTCTAACGACGATCTGCACCAGGGTGTCACTGACAAGGTGATCACGCCGGTGCTGGAACAGTCCGGTTTGGACGTGGGTGACGTTACGCTTCACATAAACCCCACGGGCAGGTTTGTGGACGGAGGACCAAAGGGCGACGCCGGCCTCACAGGCCGCAAGATCATTGTTGACACCTACGGAGGAGCCGGGCGTCATGGAGGAGGAGCGTTCAGCGGTAAAGATCCTACAAAGGTCGATCGCTCGGCAGCGTACGCTGCACGTTGGGTCGCCAAGAACATCGTGGCCAGTGGCCTGGCCCAACGGTGTGAAGTCCAATTGGCATATGCGATAGGAGTGGCGGAGCCGGTCTCGATCATGGTTGATACGTTCGGTACCGGTGAAGCGGCCGATGAGACGCTGCAGCGTGCTGTGCGCGAAGTGTTCGATCTGAAACCGCAGAGTATCATCCAGGCGCTTCAGTTGAGAAATCCGATCTACCAGCAGACCGCTGCCTACGGTCACTTTGGCAGAATACCTCGTGACGTGAGGGTGAGCGGTGGCCAGGCGCGGCTGTTCACCTGGGAAGATCCGACACGCGTTGCGGAGCTGAGAGACGCCGTGCGCAGCGCCGCTTGACACGGTTACACAGCCCATCACCTGATAGAGAACTGACTACGGTACGGAGACAATGACAACAGTGGCTGCCGAGAAAAAGGACGCTGCCAATCGTGGCGTGGAGTACGAGGTCAAGGACATCAACCTCGCTGATTGGGGTCGGAGAGAGATAGGGCTGGCAGAACACGAGATGCCAGGTCTCATGGCACTTCGCAAGCAGTACGGTTCGGAGAAACCGTTCGCCGGTGCGAAGATCATGGGCAGCCTCCACATGACTGTCCAGACCGCCGTGCTCATCGAGACCCTGAGTGAACTCGGAGCTGATGTTCGGTGGGTAAGCTGCAACATCTTCTCGACACAGGATCACGCCGCCGCCGCCGCCGTTGTTGGACCGCATGGCACCGTGGAAAACCCACAGGGCGCAGCCGTGTTCGCATGGAAGGGCGAGTCACTCGAAGACTACTGGCGCTACACTACCAGGGCATTGATATGGCCGGATGGTTCGGGACCTGACTTGATAGTCGATGACGGTGGAGATGCAACACTCTTTGTTCACAAGGGAGTCGAGTTCGAAGGGACGGGCCAAGTGCCGCAGTTCGACTCGGACAACGATCCCGAGGAATGGGGTGTGATTCTCGACAGGCTGCGCATCGAGCAGCGAGAGAACTCCGGCAGGTGGAGCGGCATCGCCCCGAAAATCCGAGGTGTCAGTGAGGAGACGACGACGGGCGTACACCGGCTCTATCAGATGGAACAGGAAGGCCGTCTGCTCTTTCCGGCAATCAACGTCAATGACTCGGTAACCAAGAGCAAGTTCGACAACATATACGGTTGCAGGCACTCGGTTATCGATGGTTTGAATCGCGCAAGTGATGTCATGATCGGTGGCAAGGTGGCGGTCGTCTGTGGCTATGGCGAGGTCGGTAAAGGCTGTGCTCAGGCATTGCGGGGACAGGGCTGCCGAGTCGTGGTAACTGAAATCGACCCGATACTGGCGCTGCAGGCCTCGATGGAGGGATTCGAGGTAGGGACACTC
>JBDGXD010000527.1:0-2686 GCA_039584755.1 Gemmatimonadota bacterium | reverse complement strand
GTTCAAACACGTCGATTGCGTCGAAATAGATGAGGAAGTGCTCGTTTTCGCTGGTCCAGGAATTGGATTGACCTAGTCCCAGATTCAGGAAATCGAGCCCGCTACTCATTCTGAGCAAATGCTTGATTTGGACCTCGCCGCGGGGATCACCGGGCTCATGCCACTCAGGCACTGGCGCGGGGTCATCGAGACTGAAATAACCCTGTTGAACCAATACTCCGATAAGAGCGGCAGTTATGCTCTTACCTTGTGACCAACTGATCTGTGGAGTGTTCCTGGTGAACCCCGGCGCATAGCGTTCACCTATGACTCTCCCCTTGTAGGCGGCAACGAGGGCTCGCGTGTTTTGCCCCTGTTCCATTGCCCAGTCGAAGGCGCTGTCGAGTCTCGCTTGGTTCACATCCGTGAACGTTCCGTAGGCGCCCGAGTCTCCAGTCGGCCATGCCTGAGTGTTTGGATCGGGCAGGCTGCGTGGCACCGGAACCGGTTGGTAATGGACGTCAGTCTCACCGCGGACCAGGATGGAGCATCCCTGGTCTCCATTGTATTTGGCGGTTCTGTAAACGTCGTCACCCCAAACGGTCGCCGTCCCAGCTGCCATATCTACTTCATACTCGAAGTCGTCTTGCCAATTGAAGGCTGGAAACGGCTCGACGTCTGCAGCAAACACCTGCTCTGGCGAACGGCGGTTGTCGCGGCCTACGACAAAGACACCGGAACAAAGGTGGTGGGCCCCCATCGCAGCGGCATGGTCGCGCGCTTCGGGGCTGGAGAAAGGATCTTGCTCCGTGGAGCAGGCGCCGGCTGCCGAGTAAAGTACCAGTATTGCAAGAGATAGAGATCCTCTACGCCTATTGCGTCCTTCATGGCAAAGCGGAAGGGACATTCTCATTCGCTCCTTCTGCGTGAATTGCAGTGGCCTGGCTCTGGTGCATCAAGCAAAGGATAGATGTTGCGAGTGCCAATCGCCAGATGAGAACTCATGAACAGGCCGGCGAGGGGAGCGCAAGCAGCACGCTCGCGAGCAAGCTCTTGATGGGGTGTGAAGAGCAGCGCCGCGTCGACTAGTTGTCTTGGCGCCACTCCTGTGAGCAGCAACGGGCTAGAACGTCACGTCCAGCATCAAGAAGGTCCAGGCTGCGTCCTTTGTCAGCCGACCGATCTCCGCCCACGCCGGTGCTGCAAACACATACGCGAACCCGGCCGAAACATTGAGATTGCTGCTGTACCTGTACCCAGCAGTGACATCGATTTCCTCGCCGAAACGACTCGAGCTCAGTCCCTCGCTCTGCGCTGCGTGAAACGAGTGCAGTTCCGTCCGGAGGGTCACGTCGCGGTGGGCCTTCCAGGAACCCTTGATCGCAATATCCTGTAATCCTCGACCACCGGTTTGCAGCGGGATGTTGAGAAAGTAGTCCGCCAGTCCATAGAATTTGTGGTTGGTTGCGAACAGCGTGTCAAAAACCTTGACCTTGGTCGAGTCGTCGTCATTGCCAGACAGATAGTCGTACCAGAGGGTCACGTCGGCGGCGCCACCCGCGAATACGGCTGCGACTCGTGCCCCCACCATGAATGCGCTGACGTCAGCCGCTCGGCGCTCTCCAGTCTGATATGATCCCTCCAGCCGAAACCTGATCGGACCGCTCTGTCCCCACCAACGGGCACCCAGCGTGACCTGGCTGGTCCGGATGCTGTCGGTCGGCACCCCGTTGTAGAGCGCGTAGAAATCCAGTGCGCCGGGTCCGGCCCGATTCAACTGACCATATGCAGCCAGGAAGTACTCGTCGTTGTCGTGTGTCTCAGTGATATCGTTGGCCAGCATGGATCCGAAGAGATCGAATCTGACCGCCGACCCATCCGCCCGCAGCTTCAGGCCATCGAACACACGTCCCTGTTGCACCCAATTGACCGTGCCGACCAAACGTTGCCCGCCGTATGCGACGTCCTGCCGTCCAGCCCTACCGCTGAATACCGTGGGTCCATTGCTGCGAAGGTCGATGTAACCCTGATGCAGGTCCAATCCGCCGGCGGCGAAATCGCCCAGAGTGTTGGACTCCTCGCCCCATATGCGAACATCCTGCAGCTGAACGAAGGCAGTGACGTTGCGGTCGAGGTTCGCGGTCACCTGCACCCGGGTCCGCATCGATATCCAGGTCTCTGCTTCACCTCCGGTCACTAGAAACGGATTGCGGTACTCCCACCGGGGACGAACCTGGCCACCGATCTTCAGTTGCTGCGCGGCAGCCAGCGATTGCACGGTGCACAGGGCCACCAGGCCCAGCATTGCACAACGAACGGCGTTCATTTCTTTCCCTCCGTGAATCAACGGCGGTCGGCAGCGGCTAACGACGGAGTCCACATTTGGCGATCTCTCTTGTGTCTTGCCTCGTTAGTGAATCTCTGCTGCGCCATCCCGGTCTTCTCAGGCCTGCTCGAGCTGTTCGATGTCAGGCTTTACAGCATCGTCCAGCCTCACGCCACCACGCTCGGCCCTGACTATTCGCGCGAATAGCGTGATGTCTCGATCAAACAGGAAGCGGAATAGCAGCTTGGTCCACGATGTGTGGTGAGCCAACCCATCATACGCTTCGGGTGCTAGTCTCCGCAGCTTCGGCAGGTTGTTCCAAGGCACGGATGGCATGTCGTGGTGCTCGTTGTGGTAGCCGACGTTGAAAGCAAGCCTGTT
>JBDGXD010000526.1:0-2700 GCA_039584755.1 Gemmatimonadota bacterium | reverse complement strand
AGTTCACGTCAATGGCTCACCCGGGAAAGGACTCGAGTTAACAATCGTGGTTCCCGACGGCACGAGGGACGCGCAATGAACAGCGAACCAATCAATGTGTTGGTGGTGGACGATCACGCCGTGGTGCGTGAAGGGATCAGACACGTGCTATCCGAGTCTGCGGGTTTCAACATAGTAGGTGAGGCTGCAAACGGAGCCGAGGCCCTGTCGCTGGCCGAAAGCCTCGAGCCCGAGGTGGTTCTACTGGACATAACCATGCCGGCTGAGTCCGGCCTCGAGGTTGCTGCCAAACTGAGAAAGTTGGTGCCAACTAGCCGTATTCTCATTCTCAGCATGCACGATCAGAGCGAATACTTGCTTCAGGCTGTACGTGTGGGTGCCAGTGGATACGTGTTGAAGGACACCGATCCAGCGGAACTGCGTGATGCCGTCAGGACCGTTAACGGCGGCGGTGGGTACTTCAGCCCAGATGTCGCGAGTCGTCTGTCAGCGGCATTGAGAGGAGAACTCGAGCAGGAACAGCAGCGTGGCAGATTAGACCTACTGACAGCCCGCGAGCGAGACGTCCTCAAGCTCGTTGCTGATGGCCGTACCAGCAAGGAGATCGGCGCGGATTTGGGAATCAGTCCCAGGACAGTCGAGACCCACCGTGAGAGCATCGTGCGCAAGCTGCGGATCAAGTCCGTGGCTGGACTCACGCGTTTCGCCATGGAATCGGGTTTGGTGGAAGACCAGGCATAGTCCTACCCTCCGTAACGCTACGGAGAGCCAGCTCCGGAGTATTCCGAATACCGCTCCGATTGAGAGCTTCCTACGTTCAGTCACGCCCCCGAGTCGACTCTCTCGTCGACTGGTTACAGCCAGCAACTCCCCAGGAAACAGGTGTATCTGTGATGCAACTTGTCAGGGCATACTCGACCTTACCGGCACCACGCACGCTTCTCAGTGTTCCATTCCTCACTCTCGTCGTGGCGTTGACACTTCCCTGCGCTGCAATCGCACAGGAGCGGGCGGCACAGGACACGACCCAGAAGAAGGTGCTCAAACTTGATGCGGTGACGGTGACTGCAACCCGCAGTCTCAAGAGCGTATTCGAAACACCGCAACCGGTGGCGGTCATCGACCGGGCCAAAATTCGGGCAATGACCCCCAACAACGTGTCCGATCTGTTCCGCACACTACCTGGGCTCGACGTGAGCGGCGTTGGTCCCAATCAGACCCGACCAAGCATCAGGAATCAGCGCGGCCAGAGACTCCTACTCCTGGAAGACGGATTACGGTTGAACAACTCCCGCCGTCAGCAGGACTTCGGTGAAATCCCCGCTCTCGTGGACATAAGCGAGATAGAGCGTGTCGAGATAGTACGTGGCCCATCGTCAGTGCTCTACGGCAGTGACGCGATAGGTGGTGTGGTCAATTTGATCACTAGAACACCGCAGGATCAGGGAATTCACGGGGAGGCGAGTTATGGCTACGGCACGGTCGCCGGTGAAAACAAACTGGCTGCCAGTGTGTCCGGTCGCCTGAGCAACTTTTCGTTCTTGGCTGGCGGCACGTTCCGCAACGCCAGTCAGTATGATGCTCCTGCCGGGACGTTCGGGGACATAACACTGGGCAGCAGAACGGAGGTGCTGGACACTGGTGTGGAGGACTATGGTATCGATGTCTACGCGGCTTACGACATCACGCCCAGCCAACGAGTGTACGCCAAGTACGCCGGCTACAGAGCCGACTCTGCCGGCTTCGGTTGGGTGGATCCGGATACCTATGCGCCGGAAGAGCCGCGGATCCAGATCCTCTATCCCTTCCAGAACTTAGACAAGGTGACGGTGGGGTACAAAGGATCCGGCTTAGGGACAGTGGTTGCTGATGGTGTCAACTTTACCGGCTTTTACCAGGTGAATGAGCGCCAGCTTGCCAACAACATCTTCATACCGTTCGGGTCCCCAGATATGGGACTGGTATTCAACACGCAGAATTACAGCGACGTCGGCACGTTCGGACTCAGGCTGGAAGCTTCGAAGCTCGCCTGGGACAAGGTGCTCTTCACCTATGGTGCGGACTACTACCGTGACAATTCGGAGAACTCCGATACCAGCATCACCGCGATGGTAGGCTTCGGCCCACCCACACCCGACACCAGTACCGTCCCGCTCGTCCCTTATGCCACACTGCAGAACCTCGGAGTGTTTGTTCAAGGCGACATCGCGTTTTCCAACCGCTTCTCCCTCATTCTGGGAACACGGTACCAGAACGTCCATGCTGAGACTAAGGCTACTCCGGGTCGTCCCAATGAAGTTACGATCTCCGATACAGACCAGACATTGGTCGCTGCAGCCAACGCAATCTTCGGTATCACCGACAACCTGAACGTCATCGGCACTGTGGGCCGCGGATTCCGCTCCCCCAACCTCATCGAGCGGTTCTTCAACGGACCCACGCCCGAAGGAGGTGGGTTCCAGGTTCCCAACACGGCACTCATACCGGAGTGGAACATCAACGTCGACCTAGGCCTGCGCTTCGCCACGAGGGTGTTGGATCTCGAAGCGTTCGTATTCCGCAATCAGATCAACGATGGAATTCGGATAGCGCCGACGGGAGACAGCATCTCCGGCCTTCCAGTGTTTCACAACGTCAACGTCGACCAGCTGCGCTTCACCGGATTGGAGTTCAACGGCAGCGTTCTCTTACCAGCAGGTT
>JBDGXD010000525.1:0-2711 GCA_039584755.1 Gemmatimonadota bacterium | reverse complement strand
GGATCTGGCGCCTACCGACGAAGAGACTGCCCGTCGCATAGCTCTCATCGAGGATTTGCGTTTGGCATCCCGCCAAATGCCGCTGAGGCTGATCGGAGACCGCAACTGGCGACGCATCGCCGAAGACCTGAGGTCGTGGACAGCCCCCGCTCGCCAACCCGCCATAGCTGAAATTCCGGATGTCCTGCGGGCAGGGCTCGTTGCCAACGACAACTCCGGGCGACTGCTCGCGAGTGTGTATACGAGCGTTGAACGGAAGGACGGACGCAATGCGATGGCGTTCACGGAGGAACTATACGGGTTGGAGCTTCCGCCAGGCGTGGCTGGACCCGTCGGGGAGACTCCTGTCGTAGCCGAAATGCTATGGCTCGTTACCGGCGAAGGTCCGTGGCTCCTCGCCCTCATCGCACTCGGGATCGTAGTCGTCGTGGTGATACAACAGCGCTCTATCCGCCACGCCTCCTGGATGCTATTGCCGCTTGCCGCCGGCCTCGCGCTCTGTCTCGGCATGATGGTGCTGCTCGGCTGGACGCTCAACGTCTTCAACCTCGTCGCGATTCCGCCACTACTGGGCATGGGGGTCGATCACGGCGTGCACTACTACAGCAGATGGAGGGAGTCAGGCGGCGCCACTGCACAGGTCCAGGCCGAGCTATCGGGACCGCTCACTGTGTGCACACTCACGACCATCATGGGATACGTGGGCATGGCGTTCGCGAGCCACCCCGGACTTCGCTCGATCGGCGCCATTGCGTGTCTTGGTCTGGCCTGTATGTGGCTTACTGCACTGGGTCTGCTGCCTGGATTGCTCGAGTTCCGGCGCGCCCGGTTCGAGAGTCGCGCGTCATCGGAGACTCGAACCAGCTGATACATCGAGTCACCTTCGACCATGCCGATTTCGGTCATCGGCTCCGTCTCGACGATCCACCGACTTGACGGGAGAATCCCTCCATTGACGTCAGAGCAACTTCTGGGCGTCGCAGTTCGCAGTCGGTCACCGGCGCAAAAACTCCAACAGGGCCCCCTGACAGCTTCCGATGGGCGGCTCTCCGTGGCGCTGAATCGCCTGGATGAAACGCCTGGTATCGATGTCAAACACCTCCACATCGTCAATCCGTCCACGCTCGGAGTCGCTCATGTAGCACACGACGACATGTCTTGATCCATCATTGGGGCGGTAGAGGATGGTGTGCCGGGGTTCTGCATCCCACTCGATGTCGTCACAATCCCGCACGGCGCTGGGAGAACCCGAACTGTAGATTCGGCAGAGGCCGGGAGGCGGCAGGGCGCTGAAGGACACGGGCAAGTATTGGTACCGTGAGGCCTGCGGCTTCCCGCATGCTGAGGCAACAACGCAACCCGCCAATCCGAGCAACGGGAGGCGGACTAGAATGGTGACTTTCCGAGACATCCTCTCTCCCTTCCAGCACCCATGTAGGCTAATCTAAGCGTACTCTCCGCCCAGTAGGTCTTCCACTAACTCGGAGCACATTCACCCGCCCTGCCATACCAGACAATTTTAAACAATATCATGATCGAGCCCCTTTCGGGGCTCTTTCGTAACTGGTCTGTCTGCAGGAAGTTAAGGGATGGGCCCTGTAGGATATGACGGGCAAGCAGCGAGTGCGAAGTACGAGCGACGGCCGCGAAGAAACGGGGGCCACAGGGGCAACGCCGCCGGCCCATGAGCGGCCAATCTTGCCGTGTCAGCCGCTCCGCACCGTCAGGTACACTCGAAACTGCGGCATCCAGTGTTGCACGTGTGCGAAGTCTCTGAAGTGACTGTTGCGGCCGTGCAGGACGTACTCGAAGGTGGCACCGAGGGGCCCCGGGGCCGGGACGAACAACCTGGTGGATAGAATATGTATCCAGTGGTGGGCCTCGGCTCCGGCAATCGAGTAGATCCAGAACCCCGAGTACCCCGCACTCAGCTGAGCGCCGACTTCATGCTCGAGACCGGCCCGCGCCTTGAACCCGAGACCGGGCCCGTAGTCATAGGTCCGCGGAGTAGGTCCGGTGTACTCCGAATGCACGGCCCCGAGCACCATGCCGAGCACATCGGCCGACGTTCGCAGCTCTAGGCCACCTGTCAAATCCGCCCGCGACAGCAACCCGGCCGAGAAGCTCTGCCCTCCGAACTCGAACGCCTCGTCGTCCACGAAATCGAGATGCTGTGAGATACCGAAGATGTGGTTAGCGGTGCCCGGATCGCCGATGGGTTTGCCATAGACGAGCCCCTGCACGCGGAACTGGCCTAGCGGTTGCCAGTACCCCGAGCGGAGCTGACCGCCGATCTCAAAGCTGGCGAAGGGAGACCTATAATCACCGCGAAACGGATCGCCGTATCGGAAGGCGAAGGCGAAGGCGATCTGACTGTTGTGACGGCGCGAGCCTCCGACGACGTGCTGGTAGCCGACACTGTAGAAGCCCTGCAAGCGAGAGGGCAAAACGTCACAGCCGGCGTTGTGCGTGTCGCTCGACAGCAGGCCGTGAATACCGCCGACCGGGTTGAACAGCAGTGCCGCCGCGGCGGTAAACAGCGTCTTTCCGTGCGCCTGCAGCATGTAATTGGAGAGCCGATACGTCGCCTCACCGATGGCAAACCCGCCGACGCTGGTGTTGACCAAATCGTTCATCGAAGGCCGAGTCGCCTCCCCGAAGAACTCCCACATGAAGCTGCCTGCCACAGTAAAGGGCATAGCCTCCCAGTA
>JBDGXD010000524.1:0-2714 GCA_039584755.1 Gemmatimonadota bacterium | reverse complement strand
GACGACGGAACCACCACGTGGCACTGGTCGCAGGAGCAGCCGCACGCGACCTACCTGTTCATGCTGGCGATCGGCCCTTTCACCGTTATCGAGGACTCGCTCGGTAGTCTGCCAGTCAGTTACTGGGTGTATCCGGAAGATGCCGAAGACGCGCATTGGATCTTTGCCAAGACGCCGCGCATGATCGAGTTCTACGCCGACCTGTTCGACTATCCCTACCCCTGGGCCAAGTACGACCAGGTCACTACCCCACATGTCGGCGGTGGCGCCGAGGCCACGTCGGCAACGATCCTCGGCGATGGCGTCATTCACGACCGGCGTGCCGAACAGGACTTCTCGTGGGAGCGAGTGATCGCGCACGAAGTTGCACACCAGTGGTGGGGCGACCTCATCACTCTGCGGGAATGGTCACACACCTGGCTGAACGAGAGCTTCGGCACCTACTCCGACTACCTCTGGACCCGTCATGAGAGCGGCGATGACGAAGGGGCTTGGGCGCTGTTGGGCAAGAAGAACGCGTACCTACGCGAAGCCCACACGCGCTATGTGCGGCCAATCGTATTCAACCGATACGAGAGGCCAAACGACAACTTCGATTCCCACACGTACCCGAAGGGTGCCTGCATTCTGCACCAACTGCGTTTCATCCTTGGTGATGAGCTGTTCTTTCGGGCCCTCAGCGTGTTCCTACACGAGTACGCGTTCGAGCCGGTGGACACCTACGACTTCATGAAGGTCGTGAAAGAAGCAACCGGCCGGAACATGGACTGGTTCTTCGAGCAGTACATCTTCAGTGCGGGTCACCCGGTGTTCAAGGTCAACTCGAGCTGGGACGCGGACGCAGGATTAGTTCGGCTAGAAGTGGCGCAAGTTCAAAGTCGCGATCACGGAGTTCCGATCTACCGCACGCCGCTGCAGATCGGGATCGTCACCCCGTCAGGTAAGAGAGTAGAGACGGTGTGGCTGGAGAACGAACGGGACGCCTTCGTCCTCGAGAGCCGTGAAGAGCCTCTGCTGGTGCGCTTCGACGAGGGCAATTGGCTGCTCAAGGAATGGACCTACACCAAGCGCGTCGCGGAACTGCTCTACCAGGCTCGCCAGGACGACGTTATCGGTAGGGAGTGGGCAATACGGCAATTGGAGCGTTCCATGAATGACGCGCGTGTTGCCACGGAAGTCGCATCGATCGCAGAGAACGATTCCTTCTGGGCGGTCCGCCTCGCCGCTCTCGAGACAATCGCAGCCACCGACGGGCGGGAGGCGATCGACTTGTTCCAGACCGCGGCCACCGATGCTAACTCACAGGTCAGGCGGGCGGCGATACGCATTCTCGGTGAGATGGACGACCCCACAATGGTGCCGTTCTTCCGCAGCCGCTTCGAAGTCGACGACTCATATCAGGTACAGGCCGAGGCCCTGAGGGCAATCGGACGCAGCGGCGACCAGAGCCAACTCGGGTTCCTGCAGCAGGCTGCCGAGCTGTCGTCGCACCGCGACGTCATCCGGAGTGCTGCGATCTGGGCGATCGAGCAGCTTGCAGGAGGCCGTTGAGGGGAATCTCCGACATTTGGCAGATTGCTGGTGACTTCTCGTGACCATTGTCACAACGTCGCTGCGGTGTCGTCGCTTTATTGCATGGACGTCCGGGCGTCCTGCTTGCCGTCCGCCCCAACGCAACGGTTCTGTGCCGTCAGGAGTTCGTATGAGCGACAAAAGCAAACACACTGATATGGCGGTTGGTCATGAGCGACCGACCTCAGAAAGCTGGCTCAGCCGCCATGTTCCGTACATCCTGCTACTCGGTTATCTCTACTATTCCACGCAGATAACGATACGGATGTTCGATGAGTTCTTCTATTTCTATCGCGTGTTGCCGCTTGTGGAAAATGCGATCATAGCGTTGTTCGTTGCTGCGGGTGTCGGAGTCGTGATTAGAGTCGTCGTCCAGAGTGTCCGCCGAGCTTCATTGACCCAAGTACTGCGTACCGTCCTCGGCGAACCTACGTGGTGGAGAACGTGGTATCCGCGCATCTTGCGTGATCCGGCGAATGTCTGGGACCGACTACCGCCCGCGCTCAAGCTGATGCGCACGGTGATCTGGTTGGAGTTGTTGCTGCTGCCGGCCGGTTTCCTGCTGGCCATCTTCGTGATCCCCACCTTCCAGGCGGTATGGGCGTCCCTCGGGCTTGATGCGCCTTTGGTGGAGCGCATCTTCATGACAGCGGTTACGATTGGTGGCTACGTCTTGCCCGTGATCCTGGTGGCGGCCCTGGTTCAAGCACGTCGTTGGCATAACGGGCTCGGCTTGCCTGTTTGGGTTGCCTTCACCGCGTTCTTTTCGGTCAGTCACGACTTCTGGCAGGACACCGAAGCACGGCAGTTGCTCAGAGGCTGAGCCAAGCGTGCGTAACGCTCTGGGTTGAGCACGTCGCTCTGGAACGCGGCGAAGCTGCATGGGGGGCTGATCGGGAGTTCGTTACCGAATTTCGGAGTCCGGCCTGCAAGGCTGGGTTGCCGTGTCACGTCGAACTGATTCGAACGAGCCAATCCCCCAGTTCTTGCCCCAACGCGAGCCAGGAGAAGTGCTGCTCGGCCCTGCGCCGGCCCTCCCGGGCCATCATCTCGAGCTTGTCTGAATCGGTCAGTAGCGCTCGTATTGCCGAGCCCAGTGATTCGGGATCACGCGGAGTGAGTACCCCGGTCTCTGGCGTAAT
>JBDGXD010000523.1:0-2717 GCA_039584755.1 Gemmatimonadota bacterium | reverse complement strand
TGTGCCTTGCCCGTGAACGGGTTGGCTTCATCCACCTCACCGCCGTTCACGTCGACCTGACTCACGGCGTAGGGGAGGACCTCCAATCGATTGGTGCTCGCCTGGATCTGGCTCAACCCGTCGAGGTGGCCGAAGCGCGAAGGGCCCCCTGACTCATTGAGATGCCAGAAAGACCAGACAGCCACTTCGTTCAGCCGCTGCACAAAGCGCTGGACCTGCAGACCCCACACCTGATCCTGGCCCCTTGGGAATCGAAGCTGCGAGAAGGGAATCTCGAGTTCCGCCGTCCACCCCAGCGAATCGATCTGCGCATCGGCGCGCCACACCGGATCCCAGGAGTCATCGTGGCCGAACGCGTCGCCCCTGACGCCGGCCGGATTGATCGAGAACACCGTCTGGCCTGTGTGGTCATGGAACGTGTCGAACATGATCGTGAGCTGGTCACTCTGTGTATGCGCGTCGCGCCGCACGAGGCGAGACACCACACCGTCGGCGCCAAGCTCGTCGTACATCCGTGCACCGACGTACAAGTTTGCACCGTTGTACGCGAATCGGATCTCGGTCAGTTGTGTCGCGGGCCTTCCTTCGTTGGGCTCGCGCTGGATGAATGACGTCACCGCCGGCGCGGTCTGCCAGATCGACTCGTCGAGGCGCCCGTCGAGCCTGATCTCATCTTGGAACTGCATTACGTGGGCCCGGGGAGCAAGCAGGTCGTGCTCGGGAGTGCCGGATGTCGGGGTGACCAGTGGAGCTGTAGCGATCAAGTCGTTCGCTGGACTGGCCGGTGGGTCCTTTGCCTGGGCCGGTGCGGCCCCAGGCAACGCAATGAGGACAAATAGAAATGGAATCAGACGAGCTACGCGGCGGCCGGCGATAGCAGCCATCGTACGACCTCGGATCACGAGTTACGGTTTGGCGATACGTCCCCTCCTCTTATTCCGACGCGGTGAATCCGCAAAACGTTGCATTGGATCTGGCGACGCATCATTCTGCAACGTTGGATTGACCAGCTAGCGAAACTAGCAGAATTGGAGCTCCCGCCCCGCACGGTCTGGCGCGCAGTGCATCGGAGGTTCGCGATCTCAACTTCGCAACACTACGCACAACGAGCTATGTGTCTTCAATCGCTGGAAAGATCCGAAGGCGCAGCTCGAGTGTTATCAGCATCACGATGAGGAGCTAGCCCGAACGACTGGCTAACCGGAAGCCTCTACAATCTCACCCGCTTTCCGGACATTCGGACGTTGTGAGTGATGCTAGTCCAGAATGGAACGCTTGGCGCGGCCCCGCAACTCACTTTCTTCCAGTCGCACAGCAGACTCTACGACAGGCGGCCGAGTGGTCGAAGGCGCTCGCCCGGAGAGCACTAAAGAACAACTCTGAATAACGACAGAATGCCTTGATTTCGCGTGGAATGCCGCAACCTGCCGTAGTTCAAACGACCTGGTTCATGGTGGTGTATCCTGCGGTCGCAAGACTTTGCAAGACGAACTCACACAGAGACTGACACACCGACATTGGAGTCGTCCAGCCATTCGCGTCGCCCGTCGACAGAACTCTCACGACGCAGTGACGAAGCGGTGGCGGTTCGGAAATTGCCCGGTCGCGCCCTCAACGCGAGCTGCTCGACATGGGATGTGAAGGTTGATCTGGCAGATTGACGACAGTTGTGTTTGCGTGAGCCAGGCGGATATCAGTGTTGAAATGTGATGAATATCACCTAACCGCATTGAACCGCATCGGCTCAACGCAAACGTCAGACACAGAGTCCCAGAGCGAGTTTGATGATAGCCTAAGATCGTCTGCGAAGTACGTAATCGGCGGAGTAGAATCCTAAATCTCCACAGTTCTCAGGAATTCGATGCTCCTTCTCAACCCTTCAAGCGGTTCTTCGGTCTCGATCTCGACGATGAAGCCGTGGTCTGCAATGTCGCTTTTCAACGCTGCTTTCAACAGCACAGGCCAGTCGATCATTCCTTCACCGCACGGCACGATGCCACCCAGTCTCCCAGGTTCGCCGCCTTTCTTTGCGGGATCATAGTCGTGCATGTGAAGCGATGAGTAACGGCCGGCGTACGTCTCCAGATAGTACTCGATGTCATATCCGCCCGCGATGGAGGCAAGCTGAAACTGCATCGTGATCAGATCCGGATCGAGTGCATCCATTATATGCTCGTACTGCGGCCTTCCTTCCACCTGAGGACCGACGGCGTGATTGTGATAACCAAGCCGAAGGCCGGCCGCTTGCACAGCTTCGGCCGCGTTGTTCGCTTTCTCTCCCCACCGCTTGATGTCGTCGACGGTGCCGTCGTCACTGATACCTGAGCCCGACATTATTATGTCCGCCAAACCAAGGGCTGCAGCATACTCAGCGGTTTTCGCCGGATCATCTACCACCACCTCGTGGGGTTCGAAGTGAGCGGATTTGCAGGTGAGACCTGTGTCCGCGATCTGCTGCTTGATTTCAGCTGGTGGCAGAAGTGTAAGATTCCCGTAACCCGCCACCCTGTAGTAGTTGCCCTGTGGCGAGCACATCTCGACGCTGGCATAGCCGAGTTGCTGAACACTCTTCAGTGTTCCCGGGAAGTCCTTTTCGATCTCGTTTCTCACACCATAAGACTGAAAACCAAGCGGCCTGTCAAAACGGGAGCCTCCGGATGCGGCGCCGGACTGTTCATTCTGCCCTTCAGCGCAGCTGATGCCTGCACCCGCTGCGA
>JBDGXD010000522.1:0-2726 GCA_039584755.1 Gemmatimonadota bacterium | reverse complement strand
GGAGCGCGATGAAGAACGCCGCCTCAAAGCTATCCACAAGATCATGCGCAGCCTGGATCGCTTCATCGACAGCTACCCGGAAGACGGCGGCTGCGACGAAGGGCCGGGCTATTGGAGCCGCGCCGAAGGGTCGCTGTTCGACGCGCTCGACCTGCTAGAAAGCGCCTCCAGCGGCGCGATCGATATCTATGGCGAACCGCTGATCCGTAGAATGGGTCACTACATCTACCGCAGTTACATCAGGGACAGATACTTCATCAACTTTGCCGATGCCGCAGCCCGCATCACCATCGAGCCGGCGCTGGTGTTTCGCTATGGGCAGCGCATCGACGATCCGCAGATGATGGGATTTGCGGCGTTTGCGGCCAGAAATCAGCGCTGGGGTGAGAGCGCTATCCCTGGAAGCTTCGGCCACCTGGGTCGTCAACTGCCTGGCTTGTTCGTCCTCGAAGAACTCCTGGCGACCCCGCCCGTAGAGCCACTGCTCGGCGAGTTCTGGCTGCCAGACATTCAGGTGATGAGCGCCCGCTCTGTGGCGGGTTCGAGCGCGGGCTTGTACGTAGCAGCCAAAGGCGGTCACAACGACGAAAGCCACAACCACAACGACATCGGCAATTTCATTGTCTACACCGACGGCCGGCCTGTGCTCATCGACGTGGGCGCCGGGGAGTATACCGCGAAAACCTTCAGCCCGGACCGCTACACCATATGGAACATGCAGTCGGCCTATCACAACGTGCCGACGATCAACGGCGTCATGCAAGAAAACGGACGGCAGTGGGCTGCCAGAGACGTGCACTTCAGCGCCGACGGCAAACAGGCGAGTCTGACGCTCGACATTGCCGGGGCGTACCCGGAAGAGGCGGCTGTGCAATCGTGGGTTCGGCGCGTGACGCTCAACCGGGGCCGCAGCGTTGAGATCCAGGAGCGGTATAGTCTCGCCGCCTTCCGGCGCCCCTTCACGCTGATCCTGATGACGCCGTTGCAGCCGGCCTTGCCGGAGCCGGGACGGATCACGTTGCCCTTGCCCGAAGACGAAGGCGCTTCCCCAACGGCCACGACTACGATCTCCATCGAATATGACGCACAACGGTTCGACGTAACACTTGAACCGATCGCTCTGGAGGATACCCGGCTGAGATCAGGATGGGGCGATCAACTCACGCGAATCGTCCTCACCTCAAAGCAGACAAGACTCTCGGACGCTTTCACGGTAACGATACGGCCCTGAGGCGGAATGTAGAATGTAGAATGTAGAATGCAGAATGCAGAATGCAGAATGTAGAATGTAGAATGTAGAATGTAGAATGCAGAACTTCAGCTTGTTGCCGCACTGCCACTCTGTACTCTGCACTCTGCCCTCTGTACTCTGCACTCTGTACTCCGCCATCACGTATCAGACCGGTAGAAATCCCTCAACGCACGGGATTGGGCATGCAGATTCTCGACCGGCGTCTGGTCCGGGATCTCACATCCCGCCATGCTGAAGCAGCGCTTACCACCAGCCTGCAGGCAAGCATGCGTCGCCTCATAGACCTGCTGCTCGGTTCCCTGCATCATCACCGCCACCGGATCGAAGTTGCCGCAAAGCACAGGATGGTTGCCAAAAGACGCGGAGACCGCGGCAAGGTCAACCATCCAGTCAAGGTCGACGATGTCGGCCCCGCTTCTTTCCATATCCTCAACCAGGTGTGTGGTATCCCCGCAGATATGCAGCCGTGCAACGGCCCCCAATTCTTTCACGGCCTGAAAGATGCGTTGCTCGTAAGGGAGAGCGAACTCACGATACATGACAGCAGAGATCTGTGACGCCACCGCATCTCCCAGCCCGATGATATCGGCACCGGCTTGCACCTGCGCCCGTGCAAACTCGACTTCGATCTCGACCAGAAACTCCAGCAGCTCCTTGACCCATTCGGGCCGGTCATGCAAGTCCATCATCAGGTTCATCATGCCACGCAAGTCTGCGGCTTCGGCCAGGGCTCCCTCCACCCAGCCCATGATCGGGATCACACCCCCAACCTCTGTCTTGAACAACTCCACAGCGGCGATTCTGTCACTCATACGCGGTCCGTCCTCGGGACGGACAGGCGTGAGCTGCTGCAGGTCGTCGGGTGTCGTCAAGAGCGGCTGTGTGTTCACCGGAAGGTTGTCATCTGGGAACTCCACAGCGAGCCCCAGGTCCGCCGCTTCACGATAGGGATCGCTGATCGCCTGGACGATATCGAGATCAAAGTCGCTCGCAGTCTTGAGGTTGGATTCCACCAAGACGCGATGATCGAGATAGTACTCCCGCAGCCTGTATCCTGCATGATGTGCCGCGAATGTCATCATGATGTCGAAGTTGGGCGGCCGGTCAACCGAAGAACCCTGCAACCTTTTGGTGACTCTCTCGAGACTGTTCATGCTTGATGCTCGTCCGCTTTCTTCCGCGATAATCCGCGGCCTTCGTAGCGGTCGGCGAGGGTTGCCTCAGGCGGTTGAGTTGGTCGCACACATAGTGGCCCCGCCGCTCAGCGCCGACTGATGTCTGTCAGCGCCGGCAGCTCATCTGGGACGATCGGCAGCGGAACCGGGTACTCGTCTCCCGGCTCGAACCGAAGGTTCAGCCGCCGCATTACTGCCTGGAAACGTGGCTCGTCGCGGTAGGCTTCCCACTGTCCTATAGTCGCACTCCACACCACCCAGTGGTGCAGTGACTCGAATTCGAGCCAACGCAGGGCCTC
>JBDGXD010000521.1:0-2740 GCA_039584755.1 Gemmatimonadota bacterium | reverse complement strand
AGGTACGGGGTCTGGTAGCAGTCGTCGCCGAAGTCATAGGTGAAGTCCAGGAAGTCAGGATTCCCTCTCGTCTCATCCCAGATCCACCAGACACGGCGGTCACCGATAAAGGGGTTTCCTGGGGGACCCACCGTGACCGTCCCCAGCCAGGCAACGTACCCGTAAGACACAATGCAAGTGACCTGTTCCTTCATGTTCAGCCGCGGCGGCTCACCCGGAAAATGGAACATCCATTCGATGGACCCGCTCGGCGACCAATCGGCCAGCAGCTTGGCCGATAGACTGACCTTCTGCTGCCGTCCTTCATTCGGGCCGAATGGTACGTCTCGATCCCAATGCCCAGTCACGGACGCCAGTACCTGCGAGCCCTGTCCTGACTTGGCGAACTGAGGTCCGTCAGTAACGGGATCAGCGATTTCGGAAGTGCACGCTGCGGCGAACAGCAACAGGATGTATGGTGCTAGACGTTTCATGATACCTCCTCGTGGGACTGTCGAGACCCGACCGTTGTGGGCAGTCGAGCCTGTTTCACTGCCCGAAGTGGCGGGGCAACCGTGCCCCGCCATTGCTTCGGTGTTTCGAGGTCTGCCTACAGCTCGCAACTACCCTCCCACCGCCGCTCCAACATTGATGCGGCCCTTGCCGTACGCCGGGTCGGTGCCGGATTGGCCCAGGTCATCTGCTGACTGTTGGATCAGGGCCCGCACTCGACCGGGATTCCGGCCCACATCCTCTACCATCAAGGCAGCCAGGCCGGATACGTGCGGCGCCGACATGGAGGTTCCGGTCACAGCGAGGATGTACGTAGGACCGCTCCCGCAGATCGGGATAATCAGGCTGGTCTGTGAGCAAGCCGCCCATACCCAGCCCCCTCCGGCTCCACCCGGGGCGGCAACGTTGATCGCCGAGCGGCCGAAGTTGCTGTACGGTGCTAAGTCGTCCACGCCGGTCCACGGCCCGGTCGTTCCACCTGAGGTCGGCCCGGTGGCAGAGACGCAGATATTGTTGGGTGTATCGCAGTAGGTCTTATACGTGTTGCCGTCGTGATCCAGGTCAGCCGCCGCGTTGCCTGCGGACACCACGATCGTCATGCCGACGCTATTCGCGTAGTTGTAGATCTTGTTGATGAACCCGACAAGCCCGCCGCTGCCGGCCTTGGTGAAGTATCCGCCAAGACTCAGGTTCGCCACATCCGCGCCGGCGTCAGCTGCGTAGAGCACTCCCGCAATGACACTACTGAAAGGACAGCCGCCAAGCACGCTGCAAACCTTGACACCCATCAGCGTGGTTTGGGTCGTGACACCGGCAATGACGTTGGAGTTGCTGACCGCCGTGGAGGCCACGTGGGTACCATGAAAGTGCAGATCGGTGACCGGGTGCCGCGTGGGAAAATAGATCGACACCAGGACGTCGTCGTCCGGCACGAACGAAATCGAGCGCGACAGGTCGACTAGTCCCACAAGATCCGGATAGAGGTAGTCGATCCCGGTATCGAGTATGGCCAAGGTCACCGCCGGCGAGCCGAGTCGCCCCGCCGCCCATGCTGCGTCTGCTGCAATGGCGCGCATGTTCCACTGGCGAGCATAGAAGAAAGCGGTCGTCGGATCCCCCGGACTCTGCACACCGCCACTGCCTACAGCTACGATGTCTTCATTCGTGATCATGTCGAGCTGGAACACGTCGTCCTGCTGGATGTCGGACACGTTCCTGTAGTTGCCGAGTCGGGCCGCCGCCCGAGGAGTGAGTCCACTCACAGTGGCAATGCCCACTCTGTGGGAAAACATGACCGTTCCGCCGAGGTCCTCTACCCGTGCCGCGAAACCGCGCGGCACGCCCCGGCCAGTGAACATGACCAGGTACTGGTCGCTTACGTCCATCTGAGCGGCGCCACTAGCGGAGAACACTGGCGGCTGAACGTCGGGTGCGAGAGGGCGATCATCTGTGCAAGCGAAAGTGAACAGTGCCAGCGACGCGAATGCGAGCAATCGTAGCACTGTGAAAGGTTTGTCTCTCATATATCACCTCGTGGGATGAAGGGGCGGCCCGTTGGAGCCGTCCGTGATACGTTCTCCTTTGTCCGGTTATGCGGACAGGTCGACATTGCACTTCAAGTTTGCCTGCCCCGAGGCCGACACTGAGTAGTGGGTGTCGCCTGTGGTCACGAAGCCACCCTTGGGAAGAGCTACCCCGCATTTGATTCCCTTGAATACCTGGCCTTTGCCTGACAGGTTAGTGACCTCGCCCGTGCAGCTGAGCAGCGCTTTGTTGTTGTTCTGCAACTTGTGATAGTCCTTGGGCTCGGTGATGCCACCCGGTGCGCCACCTAGCGAGCCGTCTTCCCCAACTCCGGGCATGAAGCAACTGCCATCGTGGATCACAATGGCTGCGTTGGGATTGTCCGAACTCCCCACAGCGAAATTCGCTGTGCCGACCACGTCCTGCGGATCAGTCGTGATCGTATCGCTACAAGCCGCAGCGAAGAACACGACTAGGGCAAGTGCGAGCGTCTTTCTCATGGTGCTTGCTCCTTTCTCAGGTGTGCTGCGTCAGAAAGCACGGTCTATTGTGCTCCCGGTTTGTAAGGTGAAGGCTGTCGGGAGGGACACTTTTCGTATCCTCTGATACCTCTTGTCTTGGAGTGTTCGCACCACACACACGTCGGAGGCTGCACCGCTGGCGAACGACAAGAGGGCGGGCCCTCCCAGGTTCCCGCCCTGTTCGTCGAAGTAGACACCGGACG
>JBDGXD010000520.1:0-2747 GCA_039584755.1 Gemmatimonadota bacterium | reverse complement strand
GCCGCACCACTCGCCGACCTCGATGGTGACGGCGACCTCGACGTGGCCGTGGCGAACGATCGGGCGCCGAATAGGATCTACCGCAACGACGGAATGGGTAGGTTCGAAGATGCAGGGATGTTTGGTGACCACGCTGCGCCGGCGCGCAGCCTGACGGTTGCCGACGTCGATAGTGACGGTCACGTCGACCTGCTCGTCACCAACCGCGGAGCGCAGAACGCCATCTATCTCAACGATGGCGCCGCAGGATTTGCTCGCCGAGTGCCCTTTGGATCGGCCAACGACGCCACGATTTCAGTTGCGGTGGGCGACGTGGATCACGACGGTGATTCTGACCTCGTTCTGGCCAACCGAGAAGGACAATCGAACTACGTCTACCTCAACAGTGGGGCAGCAGACTTCGCCGAGCGCCGGCCCTTTGGCACCGGTCGGGACGAGACGCGAGCCGTTGCCATGGACGACCTGAATGGGGACGGCCATTTGGACATCGTGGCAGCAAACATCGGAGAACCCAATGGCGTGTTCTTCGGAGACGGCGCTGGGAACTTCTCTGAGGGAGTCATATTTGGTCGTGCTGACGGTCCGACATACGCCCTGGCGTTGGCCGACCTAGACCTGGACGGTGACGTGGATATTGTAGTGGGGAATGCCGGGATGGCGAACGCAGTCTTCTTCAATAGCGGGAAAGGGCGGACCTACACAGAGTTGCGGTTCGGCGACGATGAGCATGTCACGTACGGTGTGGCTGTCGGGGACCTCAACGGCGATGAGTTTCCAGAGATCGCGGTCGCCAACTCCGACGGCCCCAACATCATCTACCTCAATCGTGCTCCGTCCGGCCAATGAAGGCGCGCGGTCCGAAGGGGGGTAGAGGCCGCCTTACCACCCTTATTGCACTTCCAGCAACTCCACGTCGAAGACCAGCGTGGCGTTTCCAGGAATGACCCCACCACCAGCGCCGCTGGATCCGTACGCCAGATGCGGCGGAATGACCAACTTGCGCATTCCTCCGACGCGCATGCCCCTGATCCCCTCGTCCCAACCCGGGATCACAAATCCACCACCCAGCGAGAATTCGAACGGCGTGCCACGATCTCGGCTGCTGTCGAACTTGGTACCGTCCGCTAGCCAACCCTCGTAGTGCACGGAGACGGTCACTCCTTCCAGGGCTTCGTCACCGGCTCCAACCTCCAGGTCTTGATAATACAGGCCGGAGGAAGTCTCGGTCATGGCCGCCAGATCCACATTCAGCGCAGGAGCGAAATCGTCGTTGGTCAACGGATCGGGTGCAGGATCAGTCCCGCTATCTCCACAAGCAACAAGCGCTGCCGCGGCGCAAACGAATAGCAAGCTTCTCATATCTCTTTCCCTGTAGTCTGGCGTTACACATTGTTGTGGTCAGGCCGGACCAAGGCTAACCGCTCCACCACCTACTACACAACCCCGTCATCGTTGCTGGCCGCGGAGGTGCACGTGATTCCAGGCACATCGGTACACACGGGAGGTCGCTGATTCGGGATATGAGGTCAGTTCCTCATGTTCACGCCTCTGATGGCACCCTGTATCAACCTTACCGCGGCCTGGCGGGAGAGGTGGTCGGGATCCCTCGCACCGTATGGGGTAGATGCAATACCTATCGCGGTCGCTTTGGGGTAGGTGAAGATCAGCTCGAGCACGTTGGCCAGTTCCTGGCTTGTCGGGCCTCTCGGTGCCGTCAGCCCGTGTCCGCGTACCTCTTCCGGAGCGAGTACGTCCATGTCGATATGGACGTAAATCACATCAGTCAGACTGCTCAGACGTTCCATCTGGGCATGAACATTCTGCGACAAGGTCTTGATATCGTCTGTTGATATGCTCTCAAAGTGATGACGGTCGATGAGTTCCTGTTCGCGAGGATCAGTGTCCCGTATGTCTGCTAACAGGATGTAGCTGGGCGGCAACGGAGGATCGAGACCGGTGACTAGCCGGTTGTTGTCGTTGTAGAGGCCGGCGACAAGGGCTACGTCCATGCCTCCGTACATCCCACTGAGAGTCGTTTCGGGAGTGTTGACGTCGGCATGAGCGTCGAAGTAGATCAGCCCGACCCTATGGGGTATGTTCGCTGCAAGGTGGTAGGTCTGCTCTTCCTGTCCGCGTCCCATGTTCTGCAATCCGGACAGGACTCCCGGCAAATCACTGCATGACCCGAGTAGCGCGACAGTGAGATACTCGTTCTTGCCGTTCGCCGAGATGAGATCGGCTAGGTGCCTGCTAACCAAAGCCGCCCTCGCCCACCCTCTGTAGGCGCGTTCCATCTCGGTGAGGTCAAAAGTCTGGTTCAGTCCTATCTTGGCACCCAGCGCAGTCAAACTGTCAATCAGGCCCTCTGCCAGGATGCTCTCGGAGGCCATGAATGGGTTTCTGACGATGGCCACGTCCACGACTCCGCCTTCCAGGTATTCTTGCGCTTGGATGACCTGTGGCAGCAGCAACAGCGTACTGGCCAGAACGCATGAGGTCTTTCTTTTCAAGGACGTCATCTGTTTCGTATGCCCCCCATTGCTCCTTCTATCAACCTGTATGCCGCCCTCAGTGAGATCTCCGCGGCGTCATTTGGCAGTCCCACGATCCCGATCGCGGTTACCTTCGGATAGGCGAATATCTTCTGCAGGCAGGCGGCAAGCTCACTACTGGCAAGCCTATCGTACGTAGAGGACGGCAGCTCAGGCATTTCCGCAGCCGAAAGTATGCTCAGGTCCACGTGAACG
>JBDGXD010000519.1:0-2749 GCA_039584755.1 Gemmatimonadota bacterium | reverse complement strand
GTCAAGGGGGCGTCAACTTACGGATAGCGAAGGGCCGGACGTTGAGGGTGTCATGACGGTGGTGAGTTCATCCCCCCCATCCTCCCCATGGGTCGTAGTTGTGGAGAGCTATGAGGACCGCGACCACCGCCGTGAAGGCTCCTGTCAAGGCTCCTGTCAATGCAATGGTCCCGGTGACGTCGAACTCACGCGTCTCAACGTAAGAAATGCTGTCGATCGGGACTCTCTTGACGGCGTGGTCCGCACCGCACCAGTAAACCTCACCAGGTATCCGGCCTGCATCCCCATCCCACTTGCCCGTCCAATCCCACTTGCCCACAATCTCAGGGCCGACAACTCGAGGCTCGGAGAGTTCGACCCTGGTGCTGTCCAACATGGTCAGTCGCACCTTGTCGGGCTGCTTCTCTGCCACCACCTGAACCGGTGCCATTTCTTGGACTGCCCAGTGGTGACACGCGGACAGGAGACTCGCTGCCATAGCGGGCACAAGTACACGTCGGGCATATCTGGATCTGAAGCGGTTCATGGTTGACCACCGGCTAGTGTGGGTGCTACGGCTGCAGCAATGCCATCACCGATGTCGTCCAAGTCATCCACCATTGGCTTCACTACGCCAAAGACGAACCACAGTGCACCTATGCCGAGCGATGCCGCGATCTGGGCTCCAGACGGATTCCAGCGAGCGTGCGGATAGGCAGTTCCTTCAAGTTGCACCCGCGGACCGCAGACACTGCCGGGAACTCTCGACTCTTCTCGGATCACCTGGTATTCAGGAGTGCGAGGATTGTAGAGTTCGATACGGCCGCGACTAGGACCGATCTCTTGCACCGTCCAGGTTCCACAGGCAGAGAGGGGGATCAGTACCATCAGGGGCACCAGCACGAACCGTGTCTGTTTGTTTCTGAGGTTCTTCATGAGTTGCCTCCCGCAGGTGACAACTCAAGCCTACAGGAGGTGCGTCAGATAGGTGTCAAGAGAGGTGTGAATCGGAAACCGCCTGTTCGGACGTGTGGGAAACCCAGGCCTCGCGCTTGCTACATGGACTCAGCTGCTGCGTGAGAGGAGTGTCCCTGCAACAGAACCCACCTGCCATCGCGCCGGGCTGCGACGAAGGTGACCGCCAGCAGCAGCTTCATTTCTTGGCCGGCCGGGCCGGTGACGAAGGCGGCTCCCGCACCGGAGAGTACGGCCGCGTCGGGCCCAAGCACCGCTACACGCACCGTATCCAGAGACACACGCGCAGCAACCAGCGCCGCGTATTTCGCTGCGGCAGATGCTTTGACTGCCTCGAATTCCAAGGACAACTCTGAGTCAATCGACCATGCGAACTCATCGCTGTCGATGTGGAAAGCCATAACCGTATCAGCGTCGAGCGTGGAGACGGAGGCAAGGTAGTCCGTGCTCAACTGCCTCACAGTGTCTGCAATCGCGGCTTTCTGCTCCTCAGTGAGTTCGGTTGTGGCTGGCTGACAGGCGGCCAATACGGTCAGGGAGAATGCTGCGAGAACGAGACGACGCATTACAACCTCCACAGAATGTAATTCTGTCTTTGAACTATTTCAGCGTTCCGCTAGTTGTCGTTACTTAGTATGTGGCCATGATCTGCGATCCAGCGCCACACCCCATTATCTTTGCGCATGATGTCGGTCCAAGCCACCCAAGTTTCCTCATCAGGTCCGCCATCAAGACTGGATGTTACTTTGACGATCAATTGGATGATGGCGAGATCATCCTCCACTAGAATGTGAAGGGGGACCGCCCTTGTCACCTTCAACGTGTTGTGGGCGAAATAGTAGTCAAAATCCTTCTCTAAGAATCCAGTCGGAACGGGCTGTTGGATGCCCCAACCCATGAAATCCGGATGTACACACGCCTTCCGGGCTGGAATATCGTCTATCCCGGCGTTGAGACAGGCGACCTCGGCATCCCAGACTTCCTGTTGTTCAGCATTCCACTGTTGAGCCTGTGCTGCGAGCGGCGAGAACACTGCAACGGTTAGAAGTGCAAGTATGGTGCGGCGCATAGATCCCTCCACAGTTGGTTTGTGACTACGCCCGACACAAAGCTGGGCGATGCATGTAATCAAACGCCGGGTTGGCTACGGTTTGCTAAACCGTTGTAGGGTTAAAAGCCCTACCGAGGGTTCGAATCCCTCCCTCTCCGTGACTGCAATTCAACGCTGAGATTGCTCGGCGTCCGGCCCACTGTGGCCGCGCAAGTTCGCTCAACGCCAGGTAGATTGGCAGATCCTCCTGGCTTTCATCCCACTCAGCTAGAATTGTAGACCAAACAGGCCGGAAGCCCGGCGACGCTGTGAGAACAGGCTCAATCATGGTCTCCCGTGTAATCACTTGCGAATGCCGCCTAACTCGTAGATGAACTGACCAGCATATCTGCGTGTCCTACACGTCGTTCGCAGCATGGCAACGAGCGCTCGTTGGGAGAGCGTTAACTCAGTAGGTGCGTCAGGCGTGTCAAGAGCATGAAAGAGAAACGCCCGGCGCTGGACCGGGCGGTGATAGTACGGTGAATCAGTGAGGCAGTGTCCAGTGCCTGCTACCTCTCGGCGCAACTCACCTCGATATGCTCCCACTGGTTTCGTAAAACCTCCGTTATGCGCTTGCCTGATGTCGGCCATGTCATGTATACCCGGGGTCTATTGTCCGAGGCTAGATGAATCACGGTCGTCTGGTGCGGCTCCAGTTTGGCGACTGTCTCAGGAGTCAAGCCGTCCTTGCCGCCTGGGGAG
>JBDGXD010000518.1:0-2751 GCA_039584755.1 Gemmatimonadota bacterium | reverse complement strand
TACGTGGTCTTCCTGCCGATCGTGGTGGATGTCCATACCGCCGATCAACGAGAGCATGATCGTTAGAGAGTGCTGGGCAATAGCGCGCGCCGTCATACTGCGGATCGAGGTGACCACCATGTTGCGTTCCCGCAGAATCCGGTTGGTCTCGCCCGGTGGCGTGCCGCTCGTAAAGCATCGCGCTACTCCGACGCTGCCCGACTGAATCCAGTGAACCTCCGGGCCGATCTCCTCCATCAGCCTGGCCGAGCAGCCCATTCCGAGGACCACCTGAGCATCGGCCAGCGGACCGCTATCGTACGCGTCTGTATAACTCCTGACCGGGATCAGCTCGACACCGGGAGCGACTTCCTGTAGGAACGCCATTCGCTCCGCGCGTCGATCCCACTCCTCGGGAACAACTACCACCACTTTCCGGGGCGGAGCCCACCCCGGCAGCTCCCTAACCGGCACATCGTGTTCGCGCAGATCGAAGACCCGTACTAGTTCTTCCGGGGTGAAGTCTTCATATGACCCTGTCGGGGGACCTGACGGTTCGGGGGATCGTTGCTCAGCTCCCGAGCAAGCGAGAGTCACTGCACAAACGCCGACCACGACTGGGGCCGTTACGAGTTCCCAGCGAGACAATTTTGCCGTCGACATGAGGTCGTACCTTCCACTAAGGAGTTACCCGATTCAACGCTGTGTAAAGTTAACTTCGGGCCAAAGCCCCACATCAAGCGCTTCAGGTCCAGCCAGGCAACTGCATGGCCCGAAACGGGGCGGCGAATCGTGCGTCGCCCTCGAACTCCTCCAGGTATGGGCCGAGCGTGGCCAATAGCGAAAATGGGGCGGTACGGTCTGCAATGCACAAATCGGCCGCGGCAAGCGCTTTTTCGTGCTTGCCCAAGAACCACGCCGCGCCAAGGAGTGAGCTGGGAATCACGTACTCGGTCTGTGAACGTTGTTCGAGCTCTTGCAGCAAGCTCGCGGCTTCAGCGACACGTCCGGCACGCGCGAGAACGTTGGCGAGCAGCCCAACAAAGAGTGGCGCACGCTGAGCCTGATCGACGAGCTGCTGCCCGGTGTGCACGGCCCGGTCGTGGTCACCCAATCGTCCGTATGCCTGCGTCAGCGACATCAACCATGTATGCCGGCGTTCCTACCGTTATACCGGTTTGCGTGATCGCCTCCTGCGTCTCTGCTGCAGCCGTCACGGCCTTGGCGATCCCGAAGTCCGCCACCAACGCGTGCCCTTCGTGCATCATGATGTTTTCGGGTTTGATGTCGCGATGTACCGTCCCATGCCGATGCGCGTAGTCGAGCGCATCCGCCACCTCGCCCACAATCTGTACTACCTCGTCAACAGCCATCTGCTGTGACTTCGCGATGCGGTCGCGCAGAGACTCCCCTTCCATCAACGGCATCACATAATAGAGAAACCCATCGGCGTCACCTGAATCGAACAGCGGCAGGATGTGCGGATGGGTGAGATTGGCCGCGACCTTGATCTCCCGGCTGAACCGATCCCCACTCAACTCGGACGAGAGACCAGAACGGAGGACCTTGAGTGCGACCTGCCTGTCGTGCTTGAGATCACGCGCTAGGTAGACCGTGGCCATGCCGCCCACGCCAAGCTCGCGCTCGATTGTATAGCGGTCGGCAACGGCTGCTTTGAGGCGATTCAGTGACTCTGACAACTTGGCGGAACCCCTCTGATCCGAAGCGATTAACTATATCGGCGGGAGACGACTTAGGCCAGGATGCTTAGTCAGGTTATGGTTTGGCCGGGGAGACGGTGGCGGAGCCTCCAACGCCGACCCCGCACGATTACTGCGAATTGGACTGTGGCGTCGGCGATTTGCCCCCTGGAATGATCTTCCAGCCCTTTTTGGTCCGTGCGACAATCGCGGTGCAGGCACCGTCAATGGAGTTGGTTGCTCCCAGCGTGTCGATCAGGAGCCAGCGAAATGTCGTGGCGACAAATGCGGTGTCCAGACCGTGAACTTCCACTCGCGGGGTACCCCAGTCCAGCCTCGACTCTCGCATTGACTCAAAGAAACCACCGATCGCAACCTCGACTGAATCTCGATTCGAGGTGAACTTCCCGTCTCCGGCCCAGATGAGTCGAGAATTCAATCCGCGCAGGCCGAGGTCGACATCCCGATCGGCCACAGCATCGCTGAGCCTGGCTACCACCTTGCTCACGGCAGTATCTGCGATCGCGGCGCTCTGTTCGTCACTCAATGAGGTCGGGGCTGGTTTGCACGCTGCAAGCAAGAAGAGAACCGCAACAATACTCGGACTCACACGCATGGTGACCTCCACAATGACGACGACCGTCGGAGAAGCAGCACCCTGCCAAACGGTACCGCCTCTCCGGGAACCCCGGGGAGGGTGCGTCGTAACGGCAGGCCGCCTATCGCAGGACAGAATGTCCCGACTTGAGCCCCGGGTTGTGTCGCCGCGCAGGTTCTACATCACGTAATCCTCTCGGTCGGCTGCCTTTCCATTGATGAGGATCGACCTGGACAGCATGTCGTGAACCCCACCGACCTCGATTTGCTCCTCGTGATATTCCATGAGTTGCGTCAGTTGACGCTTGCAGTTGGAGCAGGCGGTAGCCACGTACGATGCGCCGGTTGCACGGACCTGCTCCATCTTCTTCGTGCCCGAGATCTCCATACGGAAATCTTTGATGTCATCCATGGCCGACAGACCACCACCACCACCACAACACCAGTTCTCAGCGCGGTTGGGCCGCATCTCCCG
>JBDGXD010000517.1:0-2760 GCA_039584755.1 Gemmatimonadota bacterium | reverse complement strand
GGGCTGGGGCCAACTGGTAGCGCTGCACTGACGTGCTCTGCGGGAGACCGCCGCCCGCAGGCGTCCTCCGCGCTCTGCAGTGTAACACGAGCGACTGGGGCCAACTGATAGCGCTGCACTGACGTGAGCTGTGGGAGACCGCCGCTCGCTGTGTCCCGCCCGTCTCGCAGACCCTCCAGGCTTTCGGCCTCGGCTACGACGGGGGAGTCGGCGAACATCGGCCACTCGGTGCCTTGATACCCCCTTGACTCCCGAATCCCATCTTCGATGCATCGCTCATAGGAGCACACGATGCGTCGAGCAGCTAAACTCCTCATCCTCATCCTGCTCTGCCTTGCCCAGGCCCGGGCAGGCGGCGCGCAGTCCACAGCCATCGCCGTCGATTCGGGGACTCGCCTCCGCATCACCGGCTGTCTCCCTGCCTGCGACACGCAGCTAAAAGGTGAGCTGCTTTGGTCAGACTCGGATTCCGTGGCCCTCGCCGGGAAGAACTCTGTCGCGACCATGGCCCTGCGGGACTTGCGCAGGCTCGAGGTCGGTACCCCCTACAGGTTCAATGGTGAAAAAGCGCTGATGTGGGGCGGCGGGACCGCGCTGGCACTCGGCCTTCTCGGGATCACCGACGAGTTCGCCACTGCTGGTGAGGTCGTCGGAGTGGCGGTTGTGTGGGGGTTCGGTGCTGCGGTATTCGCCGGCGGTGGCAAGAAGGCGCTGCGCGCTGGAGGGGTGGGTGCCCTGATCACGGCACCCATCATGGGAGTGCTGTTCATGGTGGCCTACGCGCCGTGTTCCGGCGAGTGGTTCTGCTTTGCTGACGCCATGGCAGGGGCGGCCACCGGCTTGCTCGTCGGCGGTGCCATCGGTGCCTTCACCGGGGGTGAGAACTGGGTGGAGATACCCTGGAACGGTGTGAGCCTGAGCGCAGCGCCGACACGGAATGGTCTGGCCCTGGGTGCATCCGTGGCCCTCTAACTCCCCGCCTGCGAACCCATCACGGCTCGCGCTCCAAGATCATGATCTCCGTCCCAAGGGAAGACCTACTGATTCTCGGCCAACAGCCTGGAAGATCCGGTATTGTCGGCCGACATTTCAAGGTACAGAGGCGGCGACAACCTGCGGCAGTCTCCCTTCGCGCCCTGCAGTGCAGCACGGGCCGCTGGGGCCAACCAGTACCGCTGCACTGACGTGTGCTGCGGGAGACCGCCGCTCGCAGTGTCCCCACGGTCGCGCCGTAGGCCATGCAGACCTAAGGTGCGAACTCTTGGTGCTCGCGAGCTAGCCAATCCCGGACCAGGTCACGCAGCTCCTCTGCTGCTGCGATCAACTCGGTCACCTCATGTCGCGACACAATCGTCGCGGATTCATAAGTAACTTCATGGCGTTTTGAGCGGCACTGATTCAGGTAGGTCGACAACTCCTGCAGCTCCCCGTCCACGATGATTGGAAGCGCCGCAATAGTGCGGTAGTGTTTCTGCTCTCGTGCAGCGCGATAGCCTGCGGCAAACAGAACCACACCGCAGAGACGAAGCGCGGCAGTGTAAGCGATCGCAAAGCGCCAACTGTTGGAAAGATCTTTGCTGGCGTCCTGCAAGTCACTGTCTGCTGCAGCCAGCTGCTCACGAATCTCCTGGGCCGAGGAGTCGTGTCTCTTGATCCAACCATGCTCCAACCAGATCTCCAGGTTACTCATTGATGCCGGGAACCGCGGTTCCTATTAGCATGAGTCGAGGACCTCGTAACAGCCTGGTTAGGAAAGGGTCCGGTTTGGTCAAGCGACGCTGGAACTCCTTTCGTGTCCACACCACTGGGTTCAGCTCGCGCTCCAGTTGATCCTGTGCCGAGGCGAGGCGCCGTACTGTCTCTCGCAGACCGAGGCTTCCCACTACCAGCAGATCAATGTCGGACGCGCTCTTTTCGGTTCCCTCCGCGAACGAGCCAAACACCAGGGCGAAGTCGATACCGCGCTCCCCGAGAGCTTCCCGGAGTACGTCGACCAGCCCCACCGTGTTGATCACAATCTCGCGTATTGCCCGAAAAAGTGGGTGTCGTTTCTGTGCTCTGAGGTACCTTCTATTGCCGGACCGCCGCTCTTCGAGGATGTCGCCTTGCACGAGCCGGTCGACTTCCTGCTGCACCGTGCGTGGGGCGAATTCGGTGAGGCGCACGAGTTCCCGCAGGTAGAACTCTCTCGTTGGATCGAGATGCGTGCGGGCCAGGATGGCTTGTCGCGCCTCGGGCCCAAGCAGGAGATTCGCAGTCATTATGGTATGTTATTGGCATACGATTGTATGTCAATGGCATACTGACACTTCCGTTGCGCTGGTCGCGGATTGAGCAACAAGCGTATCGTGTGCTTGACGATGACGGTGTTTCTCTGCCTCAACTGCCTTGATCTGGAAGCTGAAGAGACAGAGGTGGTTGGAGCGTTCCACACCTTTCCTCCGCTGTCACCAGTGAGAGAGACTACGAGCGGCGATCTCCCTCCGCGCCCTGCAGTGCAGCACGAGGGCTGGGGCCAACTGGTAGCACTGCACTGACGTGCGCTGCGGGAGACCGCCGCCCGCAGTCTCTCTCCGAAACCATCCCGCTTCGCACTGTGAGCGGCAATCTTCCTCCTCGCCCTGCAGCAGCACGAGGGGCTGTGCCCAACTGGTAGCGCTGCACTGACGTGCGCTGCGGGAGACCGCCCCCCGCAGTCTCCCTCGGAAACCATCCCGTTTCACACTGCGAGCGGCAATCTCCCTCCGCGCCCTGCAGTGC
>JBDGXD010000516.1:0-2769 GCA_039584755.1 Gemmatimonadota bacterium | reverse complement strand
TGTTCCCCCGCGTCTTTCAATGGGGGGCAATGGTGGCAACAGTGCGTACGTGTCGGCCGGGCTGGGCGCGCCAACGGCACTGTGCAGCTCAGTAGGGCAGGACGCGTTGGGAAAGACTCTGGTGGAATGGCGGGGTGGCAGTAACGCGTCTGTGAATCATTGTACGTGCTGAGGGGTTCAATCAGGGTGTGAGACGGACCGGTTGAACGAGTATTGAGATGCACTGCGAAAGACTCAGCCCCCTCGACGGCGGGCTCGTAACACTCGTCCTCATTATTACACTGGGTTGCGCTCCTACCGAGCCAAGCCACGTCCCCGCGTGGGTATACCACACTCCGGAGCAGACCGACGACGGGTGGGAAACCGCGTCGTTGGCAGAGGTGGGCATGGATCAGGACCGCATCGTGGACTTGATCAACTTGATCCGCGGCACACCACGGCACCGGATCCACGGCATCGTGATCGCGGTTCAAGGCAGCCTCGTGCTGGAGGAATACTTCGACGGCCTCACGCACCCCACCATCGGCGCTGATCCCATCTCCTACGATCGCGATACGTGGCACGTGCTCTCCTCCACAACGAAGAGCTTCACGTCCGCCCTGCTCGGCGTTGCCATCGACCATGGCTTCATCACCGGTGTCGACGAGCCCGTGTCGCAGTTCTTCCCGGAGATCCCCGAGCTGAGTGAATTCCCGAAGTCCGAGATCACGCTGGAGAATATGATCACCATGTCGTCGGGACTCCAGTGGGATCAGACCACCTACCCGATTCTCGATTCACGAAACGACATCGCCGGCATCCAGCGAGCGGCTGACCCATGGAGATTCTATCTGTCTAGGCCCCTCGTGACGGCTCCTGGAACGCAGTTCCTGTACAGCGAGGCGAGCATCAACGTGGTGGGCGAGGTCATCAAGCGAACGGGCGGCTTGCGCCTCGATCAGTTTGCCCAGCAGTATCTGTTCGAGCCCCTCGGCATCCAGCAGCACTGGTGGTTCGTGGTTCGACCCGCTATCGGCTTCGTGTGGGCTTCCGCCGATCTCAGGCTGCGCCCGCGCGACATGGCCAAGTTCGGGCAACTGTACCTGCAAGGAGGCGAGTGGCAGGGAGAGCAGGTAGTGCCGCAGGAGTGGATCGAGGCATCCGTCACCGCGCGCTTCACATTCTCTGAGACCCGTCAAGGGGATGTCGGATACGGCTACGCCTGGTGGATCCCCAACGAGGCGCACGCTGCGGGAGCGTTCGCCGCCCGTGGATGGGGCGCGCAGGAGATCGTCGTCATCCCGGAGCGGGACATGGTGGTGGCGGTGACCGGGGGAGCATACTACGACGACCCCATCATGTGGCCGCACGAGCTGATCGAGGGCTACATCCTCCCGGCGTTCGGCGTGACGCAGCTAGTCGCTCGAGGTGGATGATGCGCACCGCGCTCCCCTCATGGGCCCTCGTCCCCTTCGTGGGATTGGCCTCAGCCTGCGGTACCGCGCCGCCGGCCGCGGGACCAGACTCTGCGCAGAACGGCTATTCCTACGATTACCTGATCCCCGAGCAGACGGGGGACGGCTGGGAGACGGCATCACTTGCCGAGGTCGAACTGAGGGAAGAGCCGCTGATCCAGCTCATGACCGATCTCCACCAACTCGCGAACCACAACGTGCACAGCCTCCTCGTCGTGCGGGACGCGAAGTTGGTGTTCGAGGAGTACTTCCCCGGGCCCAAGTTCAACCTGGCGCGGTACACCGGGGAAGTGGGATTCGACAGAGACGACACTCACAACCTCGCGTCAGTCACGAAGAGCATCACTACGACGCTATTCGGGATTGCCCTCGATCGCGGCTCAATCGAGTCTGTGGACACGCCGGTATTCGACTTCTTCCCGGAGCACTCCGACCTGCTGCTGGAGGAGCCGAGGAGGAACGACATAACGCTCGAGCACTTGTTGCTGATGACCTCCGGGCTGCGATGGAATGACGACGTCGTGCCGTATTCGGAGCCCAGCAACGACATGGTCAGGATGTTCACCAGCAGCGACCCGATTCGGTTCGCTCTTGGCACGGCGGTCTACGCCGCCCCGGGCACGGACTTCGAGTACTGCAATGCGAATACGAACATCCTGGGAGAGGTAATTGCGCGGGCCGTGGGCCAGCGGCTGGACCACTTTGCCGCCGCCCAGCTGTTCGCGCCCCTGGGGATCACCGACTACGAATGGCAGATGATCTCGGGCGACGTGGTCTTCACCTCGGGCGACTTGCGGCTCAGGCCGCGGGACATGGCCAAGATCGGGCTCCTGTTCCTCAATCGCGGTGTCTGGAATGGGAGCAGGGTCGTAGCTTCGGCCTGGGTCGACGCCGCCACGGAGCGAATTGTCACGCCCGATGGGCCGCACGGCTGGGCGGATGGCTACGGGTACGGCTGGTGGCACTGGGATCTCCCGGCTAGGGGAGCGGTGCATCGGGTGTACATGGCGGCCGGCTGGGGGGGACAGTGGATCTTCGTAGTGCCGGCAGACGACCTGGTCTTCGTCAGCACGGGTGGGTCTTACTTCGATGGAACAACGATGCCCGCCGAGCGAATGCTTTCACAGTACCTGTTGCAGGCGATGGTGCCGTAACACCAGCCGACGCTGAGCACGTCGACCAGGAAACCTTCGTGCGACCTATGCTGATCTCACAGGTCTGTGCGTACGTGCAATGGAGCAATTGACGCCATGTTCGTCATAGTCGGAAGTACCACAGCCGACCTGCTCATCCTGAGTCAGGAGTCACTGACTAG
>JBDGXD010000515.1:0-2772 GCA_039584755.1 Gemmatimonadota bacterium | reverse complement strand
AGCGAGCCGGGGTAGCGGTGATCGCTCGCACGTCCGTGATGCGATATGAGAACACGCAGATGCTGGCTCGGGAGATCGCGCAGGAACTGGGCGTCGATGCCCTGATCGAGGCGTCCGTCATGCGTGCCGGGGATAGTGTAGAGATCGAAGTCTCTCTGGTGGATGGCACCACGCAGCAGTACGTGGCCGATCCCATCGTGCGACGCAGTACGCTGCGCGACCTGGAGCGGCTCTACCGTGGGCTTACGGCAGCGATTGCCGTCGAGATCCAGGCCGCATTGACGCCACAGGCGGAGGCATACCTAACCAGCGCTCGGCCCGTCAATCCGCAGGTCCACGATGCCTACCTCAAGGGCCAGTTTCACTGGCAGCGGATAACGCCGACCGACTTGGACCAAGCATTCGAGTACTTCCAGCAGGCGCTCTCGCTGGATTCCACGTATGCCCCTGCGCAAGCGGGCATTGCCCTCGTCTGGTGGATGCGGGGAGCGACGGGTAACAGGGAGGCGGTGGCGCGAGCAAGCGCCGCCGCAGAATGGGCCTTGGCGCTCGATAGCACACTAGCCGAGGTCCAGCACGCCGTTGGTATGGTACGGATCTATCTGGAATGGGACTGGGAGGGTGGGGAGGCAGCGTTTCGCAAAGCCATTGAGATCAATCCCAACTACGCTGATGCACGAGCGTTCTACGCGGGCTTCTTTTACATAATGGGGCGACTGGAGGAGGGGCGGGTCCAGATAGAGCGAGCGCTGGAGTTGGATCCGTTCAACCCATTGTTCAGGGGAATGAACGGATACGGACTACTTTGTGAGCGGCGGTACGCCGAGGCCATCGAGGAGCTGCAGGCAGCACGGCGGATGGGGCACCCTTTGGCCTCCAACCTCGCCAGCGCGTACCACCTCACCGGCAACTACGACGACGCGCTTGCCACGATCCGAGAGTACATCCCCACCATGGTCAGCCAGGACGACCACGAACTCGCCGAGGCACTCGACCGGGGCTATGCGGAGGGCGGTTACCGGGCTGCACTGCTGAGATACGCTGAGACACTGGCCGCACGACCGGATGCAGCACGAGAGTATTCCCTTGACCTTGCCTTCACATATGCGTGGGCGGGAGACAAAGAGCGGACCCTGGCGTGGCTCGAGCTTGCGTATCAGGCTCGCAATTCCAGCCTGCCCGCTTCGCTTTCATACGCAACTGAGGACTTCGAGCTGGTGCACGACGACCCGCAGTACCGAGATCTGCGGCGGCGGATGGGGTTGCCGGAGCGGTGATGATTGGAGAGTACAGAGTGCAGAGTGCAGAGTGCAGGGTATGTACCGGGGACATGGGTAACACTTTGTCTAGGGACATGGGTAACACTTTCCACAGAATAGGTACCTCCCGAGGAGGTGCCCGATGCCGTGGAAGGAAGCGTCACCCATGGACCAGCGTCGCGATTTCATCGCCATTTATTCCCGGGGGCTGTGGTCTGTCACGGAGCTGTGTGGTCGCTTCGGTATTAGCCGCAGGACCGGTTACAAGTGGATCGAGCGTTATGAGCTTGAGGGCCTCAGTGGCCTGGCTGATCGGTCGCGGCGGCCTCACACGAGCCCGTTTGCCACTCCGGAGCCGATAGTGAAGGCCTTGCTGGATCTGCGTCGTCGTCGCCCTGGCTGGAGTGCCAAGAAGCTTTTGTGGCAGCTCAGACAGAGAGAGCCTGAGTGGCCGCTACCGGCAGTGAGCACGGCTCAGGCGATCCTCAAGCGCCATGGTCTGGTAGCTCCTCGAGGGCGTCGCAGGCGCAAGAATCCTCATCCTGGTCGGCCCCGCACAAGGAGCGGAGTTCCCAACGATATCTGGACGGCGGATTTCAAGGGTGAGTTCCGTACGCGTGACGGACAGTACTGCTATCCGCTGACGATTGTGGATGACTATAGTCGTTTTGTATTGGCCTGTGATGCGTTTCTTCGTCCGTCCTACGGAGTGACGGCGGCCAGCTTTCGTCGGGTGTTTCGTAGTTATGGTTTGCCGCAGGTTATTCGCACTGACAATGGCGCTCCATTTGCGCACAGTTTCTCGTTGGCACGTCTTTCACCGCTAGCGGTTTGGTGGTTGCACCTGGGGATCACTCCGGAGCTTATTGAGCCGGCCCGTCCCGATCAAAACGGTCGTCACGAGCGGTTTCACAGGACGCTCAAGAGGGAGGCGATACGACCGCCATCAGTTTCTCGTGAGGCACAACAACGTCGCTTCAACCGATATCGTCGAGACTTCAATGAGAATCGGCCCCACGAGGCATTGGGACAAACACCGCCAGCTCAAGTCTACAAACCGTCAAAACGTCGGATGCCGCAGAGCTTGCCGACATTCAGTTATCCGGCGCACTTTGAGCAACGACGCGTCAGCGGCAATCGTTACGTTGCTTTCCACGGCCGTCATATCCTGGTAAGCTCTGCGCTGGTCGGGGAAACCTTGGGACTCGAGGAGAGGGCCGACGGTCAGTGGATCGTCTACCTCGGACCACGCTCGATCGGCCTCCTTCTCGAAAAAGAGGGCAGAATCGAGGACCTCTATGATCACAAAACACTCTAAAAAGTGTTACCTATGTCCTCAGACTTTTTGTTACCTATGTCCTTAGACGCACACAGGGTACAGATTGCAGATTGCAGATTGCAGAGTTCAGAGTTCAGAGTACAGAGTACAGGGTACAGAGTAGATCAGTGTTCATCCGCAAGTTTCCGCGTCAATCAGCGGCCGTCAATCAGCGGTCGACAGGACTAGATCACC
>JBDGXD010000514.1:0-2787 GCA_039584755.1 Gemmatimonadota bacterium | reverse complement strand
GGAACCTTGGCCAGCACTCGGTCGAGCGCCGCCTCCAAACTTGTCGGCATCTTCTCCCGCACGACCGACACCCGTGGCGTCGGATCGCTCAGCTTCTTCGCGATAATGGCTGGTGCGGTGGGTCCTGTGTACGGGGGCTCTCCTGCGAGCATCTCATACAGCACACAGCCCAATGAGTAGACGTCACTGCGTCCATCGATCCTGTGCTCCCCAGTCGCTTGCTCGGGACTCATGTAGGCTGGAGTGCCAATGCTGATGCCCGTCACGGTGAGATTCTCGCCGCCGGCTTCGGTGATGGCTCTGGCAATGCCAAAGTCGGCCACGACCGCTTCACCTGCCGACAGCAACACGTTCTCCGGCTTGATGTCGCGGTGGATCACATCGTGGCTGTGGGCGTGGCTCAGGGCGGCCGCGACTTCGCGAGTGATCTGGAGCGCATCGTCGAGTGGCAGCTGTCGCTCTCGGTTTAGCCGGTTGCGCAGCGTCTCGTCCTCGATGTAGGGCATGACATAGTACAGAAAGCCGTCGGCTTCTCCAGAGTCGTGCAGTGGCAGTATGTGTGGGTGATTGAGATTCGCGGCGATCTTGATCTCGCGGAGAAAGCGCTCGGCACCGAGTGAGGCAGCCAGCTCAGGACGGAGGACTTTAACGGCTACCTGGCGTTCGTGCTTTAGATCGTGAGCGAGATAGACCGTTGCCATACCGCCCGAACCAAGCTCTCGCTCGATCCGGTAGCGATCGGCGAGGGCGGCTTTCAGCCGTTCCAGCATTTCGGTCATGAAAGGACCTCGGCCGGGGATGGACTAAGCTATGATCGAGACCGAAGCTCAGCTAGAGTCGACCTGCCAACGGAACGCTACCGCGTTTCCGCCAACCGGGCGAGTGACGGCCGCAAGGGCTCGGCGGCCCGGAAGCGGCTCGCGCGAGTTGGACTGCCGTGGGATCTAGCCGCGGATGATCGACGATCTGATCGGGAGTGAATAGACGCCTGCAACCCACGCAGGTGGTGCTCTTTCCCTGTCCCTGCCTGACCCGTAGGTTAGCCGGGTTTCGGAGTCACCCCCCACAACCATTAGGAGGAACCGATGCTCCGTCTCGGTTCCACGGCCGTCTTCCTCGCCGTTTTCGCGGCCGTGCCGTTGGCCGTACACGACGAGGATCCGCACGTGTACGTCGTTACCTACATCAAGGCGAAGCCTGACAGGGCCGCCGACTACAGCAGGTATTGGAACGAGGTCCTTGGCCCTTTGTACGACGAATTTGTGAAGCACGAGGACCTGGTCTCCTATCACATGCTCGGGCAGTGGCCTGGCATCGGACCGTATTCGCATGTGTTAATTGTCGAGTGGGTGAACTGGGACGCCATGCACAATGGGCTCACGGACCTCGGATCGGAGTCGTGGGAGGCCGCTAGTCAGGCCGCGCACGGAATGACGTGGGCGGAGGCAATGGAGGACGTTGACCTCTCCGCCATGCGGGACATCATCCACCGCGAGATCTACGAGTCGGTAAAACCGTAGTCAGTGGAAATGGAGGAGATTCGCATTGAGGTCGGATTCGGTACGGCGCCTTCTATTGAACCACCGCCCGAATGGCTTTCGCCGAAGAGACAATGGATCAATGATGGACGAGCGCAGGACCGGGATGGAGCTGGCAGGTAGGAGTGAGATAGGATGCCGGCTCGGCGCTTACTGCGGGGCCGGCACCGGCCACAGCACCTCATGAACAAGTCTTTGCTAAGGCCTGCGGAGCAACCCCCCGCGCAGCAAATCCTCCGGATAACGCAACACCAGCACGTCACCCGGCTCCGCCGGAAGCGGTAAGGAACCGTTGAACTGCAACCCGCCAGGATGCCAGGGAACGTGAGTCACCGCGACGTTCCCCCTTTTGATCCATAGGAGGTAAGTGGGGCCCGATCCGTAGGCGGCGTGCACTTTGTTGACTCCCATGCCCCTCTCGGCAATGAGGACGATTGTGACGCTGTCGTCGGTTCTCTCTACGGTGACGCTTTGAAATGCCCTTGCGACTGTAACAGTGTCCGGCGAAGGGGGTGCTGCGGCTTGATTCGAGTCTGCACTACTGTGGAAGCACGCGACAGTGATCCCCACGATCGGAAGCGCCAGGTAGATGCGGGACCTCAGCATGGTTCACCTCCTTCATTGCGAGCCGCTCGACGGTGACGGTGACCAATTCGCTGCCACTCAACTGATGTAATACCCGGAAGAGCTTGGCCAGGTCCTACGCAGGCGTACGATGCAACTTGCCCACACAACCCGCCAGTGCGCTCCCGCTACCGACAGCGGCGCATAGGCTGGCGTAACACCACGTGGGCGCGCGAATCACCTCTCACTAACCTCGTGCCGAATGCCCTGACCGGGAGCTACGTCGGCCACGAACTCACCGCCATCGAGCACGAGAGTCCCGTTCACTATCACGTACTCAACGCCCTCTGAGTATTGCGCCGAGTTCAGGTAGGTGGCGCGATCGATGATGGTGTTGGGATCGAAGATCGTAATGTCAGCATACGCTCCCTCGGACAACCTACCCCGATACCGCATCGACGGTGCTGCCTGCTCGAGCCGCTCAGCCGGCATTATGGTCATCCTGCCGAGCGCTTCCATCAGTGTCAGCTGCCCCTGCTCGCGCGTCAGCTGACCCAGCACATGAGAGAATGTTCCGGCGCCCCGTGGATGCCCTTTCCCATCGACGATGACCCCGTCGCTCGTGATCATGACGAGCGGGTGCTTCAGCGCCATGAGCATCTCTTCCTTGGGAATGAAGAACGTA
>JBDGXD010000513.1:0-2790 GCA_039584755.1 Gemmatimonadota bacterium | reverse complement strand
GGCATCATCATTGTCCTTGCCTCTCCCGTTCACTCTCAGGATTCACACTGGTGGACGATGCAACGCGGTCCACGCTCGTCACTGCTCGGCGGTGCGGTTATCGGCAGCGTCGATGACGTAAGTGCCACCTACTACAATCCGGCAGCACTTGCACTGGCCACGGACTTGGCATTTGCAGTGAGCACCAATGTGTTCGAGTACTCGGGCGTCAGGTTGGAGGACGGGGGCGGTGAGGGGGTGGATCTGGGCACGTCCAAATCGGGCCTTAGGCCGTCTCTGGTAGCAGGGTCGATCACACGCAGTCTCTTTGGAAGTGGTGTCCTGGCCTACTCTGCTCTGACTCGAATGAGGGGCACTCAAGACTTGGCAGGCTACGCCATCCTCTCAGCAGATGAGATTCCGCCCGACCTGCAATTACAGGACGCCGTCGGAACGGTGCAGTTCTTGGGAGAGTACAATGAAGTCTGGGCCGGTCTCAGTTACGCTCAGCCTGTCGGGTCCCATCTCAGTCTGGGCATGAGCTGGTACGGGGCGTTCCGCAGCCAGCGAAGACAGCGAGAAACATTGTCGGAAGCAATCGATCTAGCTGGTGTAGGGTCGGCCAGCATCGACTTTCGGGCTGGTAAGTACAATAGCATACGCACACTGTTCAAGTTCGGCGCGTTTGCCACGGGCGGTCCCGTTACCGGTGGTATCACGTTGACTACGCCGAGCATTCATGTAACTGGCAGCGGTGAACTCGCAATCAACCAAGGGACCTTTTTCCCGGATTCGACTTCGCTCGCGGCTACGATCCAAACTGGCTTGCCAGCACAGTACAAATCACCGCTCTCAGTCGGCTTTGGTGGAGCTGTGAGACTTGGCAACACGCGACTGCACGCTAGTGCAGAGTGGTACGATGCCGTACCGGCCTATGTGGTGATTCAGGGAGAGGAGTTTGTAACTCAGGAACCCGAACAGGTGAGGACGCCCGCGCCTGAACAGCAGCTCGACGAAGTGTTCAACTGGGGGGCCGGGGTGGAGCATGCGTTCTCCTCCGGGTTCAGCGCCTACGCATCGTACTTCACCGACAACAGTGGGCTTACTGACGACAGCGAGCGCTCCAGTCTTTCAATACTCCCCATGGATATTCAGACCATCACGGTCGGTTCCGATTTCGCCGTCAGCACGGCGCGCTTCACACTGGGTGTCGGGTACGGCTGGGGCAGCAAAGTGGATCAGGCCCTGACCGACGCCCTCAAGCAGGAGGATGAGGATTTCGCGGCGACGTTCGCGTACCGCAATATCCGACTGATCTTCGGTTTTGAGATCGGAATCTGAGAGTACAGACTACAGGATACAACGCACCACTACTCGGCCTGCAACACCGCCATCGGATCGGTACGCACAGCCCGCCATGCCGGTACGATGCAAGCGATCAACGCGACCGCGAGTATGAATAGACTCACCGAGACATAAGTGAGCAGGTCGGTTGCCTCCACTCCAAACAGCAGTTGCTGGATCAGTCGTGTAACGCCGACCGCACCGGCTAATCCTACAACGAGGCCAACAACGACGAGACCAACACCCTGTAACAGTACTGAGCGTCCGAGTTCGCGGGCGTCGGCACCCAGTGCCATGCGCACACCCAGCTCGTGACTGCGCTGGCTCACGTGATACGCGAGAACTGCATAGAGTCCGACGGCAGCCAGCAACAGCGGCAGCGCGGCGTAGAGTGTGAGAGAAAGCGCGATCGTCTTGCGTTCGGACATCGAGTCGGAGATGAGCGATCGCATTGTCGCAATCCCGGCCAGAGGAACGTCGTCGTCCAAACCCCAAACGGCGCTCCGGAGTGGACGCACAACGGAGATCGGATCGACGTCAGTACGAACCGCAAGCTGCATGGTGTTGAACGGGCGTTGCATGTATGACAGGTAAATGGCGGATCTAGGCTCGGTATTGAGTGCGCTCATCCTCACGTCACCGACCACACCGACCACCTCGAGGCGGACTGCGTCGCCAAAGAAATCGACAATCAGCTCTCCGCCTACGGCATCGCCACCCGGGAAGTACTCGTCTGCCGTCTTCTGATTGATCACCACGACCGGGGCTGATCTTGCATCATCGTATGCCTCGATGCCGCGGCCGGCGAGTAGTGGTATGCCCATAGTCGCGAAGTAGCCAGGCACTGTGGCGCGCAGAAACGCACTGGGTCTGCTCTCCGTGTCAGCGGTACCTGGCGTGTAGATGGGAAAGGTGTTGCGTGGGCTGCGGATGGGCAGGTGGTTGATGATGCTGGCGGACTGCACACCCGGGATAGCGCGAACGTCGTCCAATAATGCGGAGAAGAACTGGACACGATCAGGCTCGCCGTACTCGCTGCGCGGTAACTCCAGCTCTACGGTCAGCACGTTGGTTGGATCGAATCCAGGGTCCACCGCGCGCTCGCGCGTGAAGCTCTGAAGCAGCAGAGCAGAACCCACCAACAGCACTACCGATACCGCTACTTGTGCCACGACCAGTCCGGTGCGAAACCGCATACCGGCGCCGGTCACTCGACGGGAACCGACCTTGAGATCCTCGGCGAGGTTTGATTGCGCGCCGGATAGGGCAGGGTAGATCCCAACCAATACGCCGGTCGTGCCCGCCAGCACCACGGCGTATGCCAACATCGATCCGGAAATGCCGGTAGCGGCGCTGCTCGGCAGATCCATCTGCATGTATTGGAGGATCATTTGTTGCATCCACACGGCCACCACCGTTCCCAACACTCCTGCAGCCACCGCAAGCACGATGTTCTCGGCGAGGAGT